>CAZBDC010000280.1:0-5748 GCA_964490575.1 uncultured Anaerolineaceae bacterium
TAATGAGCGGTGACTGGAGTTCAGACGTGTGCTCTTCCGATCTCTGGTGATGGCGCTGTCTTTGCCGGGCTGCTCCGGCCTGATGGGGTTGGGCGGCGGCGAGCCGGTGACGCTGCGCTTTGTTTACTTTCAAAATGCGGCCGATTACGAGCCCCTGGCTCAGGAATTCAACCGGCAGAACCCCAACATTACCATCGAGCTGGACCCGGTTACGTTCAGCGGCGGCGGAGATCCACTGCGGGCCTTCCAGACCAAAGCGGAAACGGCAGATGCCATCCGAATCTCCACGGTTAACCTGGATGCGCGGCTGGCGTCTGCTTTTCTGACCCTGGACTCCTTCATTGCTACCGATAACAATTTCCCTGCCGACGACCTGTTCCCCGGCAGCCTGGAGGGGATGAAGACCAGCGGGAAACTGCTTGGTTTGCCGGCCGGTCTGAATCCGTATGTCATTTTTTACGAGCCGGCCACGCTGCAGGCCGCCGGGGTGTCCGCGCCCTTGCCTGGCTGGACGCTGGAAGATTTTATGACCCTGGCCATCGCGCTGAATAATTCGGACGATTCGCTGCGTGGCACAGCCGATTATCGGTTTGGCTTCTGCAGTCACCCTGAGTTTAGCGATCCGGTCATGTTCTCCTACCTCTTTGGCGGCGGTATTTTTGACAATCTTGAACAGATTAGTATGCCAACCCTCAACACGCAGGCCAATATCGACGCGCTGATCTGGTATGCCGGGATGCGGAACGAGTTTGGGGTCATGCCGCCGCCTGACAGCACCCGTTATTTAGGAGAATTGATCGTGCGCTCTAACTGCGGTTTCTGGATGGACTGGCTTGACCGGGGGAATTTTGGCCGGTTTATGGGCAATAAAGAAGTGGCGGCTGTTCCCCTGCCGATTTACAACGCTGCTTTCTCCGTCGCCGTGATGGACACCTACGCGATCCTGAGTACGAGCCAGCACCCCGAAGAAACCTGGAAATGGCTGCGCTTCCTCATGGACCAGCCGCTGGCCTCCGGGTCGCTGGTCCCGCCGCGCCGCTCGCATATCGATGCGCCGGAGTTCACGGCCCAGGCTGCCCCAGATGTGGTTGGCGTGGCTCGCGGCCTGCCCGCGCAGACGGTGATCCTGGGGCTGGAGATGTACAGCGACCCGCGCCTGGGCAGTGTCCTCGAACTGTACACCGACGCTGCCATTGCGGTGCTGCAGGGTGAGATGGATGCCCAGACCGCGCTCGACCTGGCCCAGCAGAAGGCGGAGCAGGCTTTCGGACGCTGATCGGCGGCGATCAGCACCCTGGCGCAGGCTGGTCGCTCGACGCAGAATCAAAATTCACCCTACCTTCGCAGGTGATTGCATAAATCGAATAAATTTGGTAAAAATAGTTATATTTATTCGAGTTACCTGTTTGGGAGGTGGATATGCCTCATTCTTTATCGCGCCGCACCTTTCTCCGCCTGTCTGGGCTTGGCCTGGGATCGGCCATCCTGGCGGCCTGTGCTCCGCCTGTTCCCGAGCCCGGCACTGATGCGCCAGAGCAGGCCGCCGTCACGCTGCCCCCCGCGCCGGCGACTGCAACCGCTGTCTCGCCCGAGAACCTGCCAGAAGCTGCCGACCGTCCTTTCGCGGCGACTGACCCGGGATCCGTCCAGCTGGCGGCCGGGCGTCCGCAGCTGGTTGAGTTTTTCGCCTTTTGGTGAATTACCTGCCAGCGGATGAAGCCCATCGTGCATGGGCTCGAAGATCAATATGGCGACCGGATCAACTTTGTCTACCTGGATCTCGATGATCCACAGACAGAAGAATTGAAGGAAACGCTGCGCTACCGCAACCGTCCGCATTTCGTCCTGTTGGATGGCGCCGGAAACATTGTGAACTCCTGGGTTGGAGTCGTCGACGAAGCGGATTTTGTCACCGCTTTCGAAGACCTTCTCAATTAAACAAATTTTGTAACTACCCGGCCTCAGCGGGAATAGGCAGGGTCTTTTCAGTTTGCTATATATTTGATATAATCTATCTACAATATATACTTTTTTACCTGCTTCTTGCCAGATTAGAGCCATAGAAGCAGGGGTGTTCGCACAGAACATAGGCTATTCAGGTGGGAGACAAGTAAATGGCAAACATCTTTTCGGTTGTCTTTCTGGTCGTTCTGGCCGGTTTTTTTATCTTCCTGGCGGCCCGTTCGCTCCGGGCGCGGCGTGCGTGGGTTAAGTGGCCTGGCCTGGTCCTGTCAGGATTGCTGGCGCTGATCTTTTTGGCTGTGACGGCGGTAGCGCTGGTCGGTTTTTTCCGGCTCAATGTTGCTTCGCACAGGTACACGGTCTCCGATATCCAGGTTTCCATGACTCCTGAGAATATCGCCCGCGGCGAGCGGCTGGCACATATCTGCACTGATTGCCACGCCAGTGCCAAAGGCAGCCTGCCATTGGATGGACTGGACCTTCTCGCGAACACTGCTGACGCGCCGCCAATCGGAACATTGATCGGGACCAACCTGACTCCGGGTGGGCCGCTGGCCGGCTGGAGTGATGGCGAAATCATTCGCGCCATCCGCGAGGGCATCGATAAGGGCGGAAAACCGCTGCTTGGCATGCCCAGCGTCGCTTTTCGCCACATGAGCGACGAAGATGTCCAGGCGCTGGTGGCATACCTGCGCTCGCAGCCAGAAGTAGAGAATAATCTGCCAGACCGGAACCTGAATATCCTCGGGGCCCTGTTCGTCGGGTTGGGGCAGTTCCCATCCTCGGCGCAGCCGCCCATCACCGGACCGGTGACTGCTCCTCCCAGGGGAACTGCCCGGTACGGCGACTACCTGGTCCGCGCCTTTGGCTGCGAGGACTGCCACGGTCCTGACCTGGATGGCGCAGGTGTGATGATGGGCTCGGGCGTGAACCTGACCTTAATTGCCCCTGGCTGGAATGAAGACCAGTTTATCCAGCTATTCCGCAGTGGGACCAGCCCGAGTGGGCGTAAGATAGAACCCGAGGCGATGCCCTGGCAGGCGTACAATGAAGCTTTCAGCGACGATGAGCTGCGGGATATATACACCTACCTGCACAGCCTCGAGCCGGTCGAATCTCCGGCGCAGTAGCCAGGCTTGAGCGTTTAGCGCGGAACCGCGTACAGGGTGATGCTCTGGAACGAGAATACCGGGATGAGGACGCGGTCGAACCTGGCTGTGGCCTGGGCCGGGTTGCAGGATTTTCCAGTCTGGCGGCAGGTCTTTTCGATAAACTGCTGCTCTGACCGGCCCAGCACCACGTAGCGGACGTTCCACTTGCGCAGCAGTTCCAGCGCCTGTTCAGGGTTGCTGGTCGTGTAGATCGTTTCGATGTCGGGCAGGCGGCGGTTGATCTCTTCCTGGCTGCCGCGCCACTGGCCCTCGTGATTGATCCAGCCTAACAGAGTTGGCAGGCCGGTGAAGGCGCTGACCCGCCCGCTGGATTCGTAGCCACCGCCGGGCGCTTCCAGGATGACCGGCGCCTGGCTGTTTTCGACCCGTACGTTCTCGATCAGCCATTGGATGGCCTGCCAGTCATCGGGCAGGGCGGCCCAATGGCCCGGGTATTCGCCGGCCACGCTGGCGGCTGCGCTCAGGATTGGCCGGCGGCTGAAACCTTCGGTTCGGCTGATGATGCTCATGGCCGGGTAAACCAGTCCGGCAGCGACCAGCGCGGCCGTCCCCGCCAGGAACAGTGCACGGGCCGCCGGCCGGGTATGCCGGGCGACCCACCAGGCCGCAAAGGCGCTGGCGCAGGCCATCAGCACCCAACCCTGGAAATAAAACTTGAAGACGGTGTTCATGCGCATGCCAAAGTTATCCCGCAGGTAGAAAAATTCAACTGCCAGGGTCAGCCCCAGCCCGGCCAGGGCCAGCAGAAGCGCAAAGAGGGTGGCAGGCGATAACTGCGGGTGATGCGCATCTTCACCCGCGGGCACTGCCTCTGGCTTTCCGCCGCGCAGGATGGCGGCGATCGCCAGCGCCAGCAGGCCTGAGAGCAGCAGGAACAGCCAGGGCTGCGTCACCCGCGCCGTGAGGATGCGGCCCACCATCTGCAGGGGAGTTTCTCCGCCCAGCCAGGCCTGCACGATGGGCAGGGTCTGCAAACCTCCCACCGAAAGGACCCCAGCGGCGATGAACACCACCAGCAGGTACGCGCCCAGGCTCAGCCCGGCGATCCACAGCCAGGCGCGCCCGGCGGCTGCCCACGGGAAGCGCCGCCCACCGGCTTTCCGGGCAGCCAGGGCCAGGAAGATGACCAAAATTGGGATGAATGGGCCAAACATAACCAGGTAATGAGCCAGTCGGGTCGGCTGGAAGACGTAGGGCAGGATCCCGCCGGCCTGAGATGCAAAGCCCAGGTAGAAAAACAGGTACAGCAGGATAGCCCCCAGGCCCAGGCCTGCGCCCAGCGCCAGGGTGCGCAGCAGGAGTTGGAGGTCTGCCCGCACGCCGGAGCGCATTTTCCCGGCTGTGTACGCCAGCAAAACCAGGGCAACGTAGATAGGCATATCCCAGGTATTGAGGAATCCCAGGCCGCCCAGCGATAGCGCGTAGAATGCGTACTGCCCGGCTTCAGACCTGTGCTGCCAGGCCCGGGCGAGCCAGCCGCCGCCTGCGGCAGAAGGCTGATCGACTGCGGCCGGGAGAGCCGGGCCGGCGGCTTTTTTAAGCAGCAGGTTGAGCGCCAGCGCAATGCACAGCAGGACAAAGGGAAGCGCCAGCTTGTGCGGATGGTTGTCGCCGAGCAGGAAGCTGAAGAAGGGGAATTCGTCGATCGGTTGGAAGACCACCGGCCGGCTGAACAGGTCGAGGTCGCGGACCACGCGCGAAGCCCGCCACCACCACCATCCATGGCCTGGGTAAAAACTGCCGCTCTGCGCGTTCCCGGCCAGGTCAGGGATATCCAGCCACTGCCAGAAGGCCCCTGGGAGGGCCCGGCTGGAATACAATCCTTCCAGCAGGCCCTGCAGGTTGCCCAATCCGCCCACAAACATCGTTCCGAGCAGGCCGGTCAGGCGAGCGGCCCGGGACGATCCGCCGCCCGCTGCGACCAGGTTGGATACCACGCCATATGCGCCCGCAGCGGTCAGCGCAAACAGCAGCGCGTCATACAGGTCAAAACCAACTACCGGCGCGACGCCGGTCAGCCTGGTCATTACCGCCATCATAACGTATCCAAAATAGTAGTAAGAAATGCCAAACCCGGCCAGCCAGGGGTCGAGGGGTGGAAAACGGGGGCTGTTCAATACCCCGTTGAGAAAAGCGATTTCCATGTACTTCTCGCCGCCGGCCGGGATGATTTTGTCTGGCGCGTAAACCCGTACAAGGGTCCAGCCGGCAAAGGTCAGCAGGAACAGAATTTCTGTGGTCAGGACCTGGGCGCGGTTTTCCCGCCAGAACTGGCCCAGCCCGGCGAGGGCTGGTTTCCATCCGCGTGCGAGCCAGGTCCAGGCTGAGACTCCGGCGACTGCCAGCAGGGCAAAAGTGATCCCCCCTATATCGTTGACCAGCACCCCGGTGACAGCTCCCAGCCACAGCAGGTAAGAAACCAGCAGCAGCCCGCCGATTTTGCTGAAAGCGTAGCCGAGGTCGGGCAGCCAGCCCATGACCCGGCGCGTGAGTGGCAGAGTCGCCAGGCCAAACAGTTGGATTGCCAGCCACCAGGAGATAAAAGCGGTCATACGTTCATTTCGAGTTTAGACAAAAAGTAGTGCGGTCATCCCCTTGAGGAAAACCGCACCTT
>CAZBDC010000281.1:0-5724 GCA_964490575.1 uncultured Anaerolineaceae bacterium
ACCAACACCCAATCCTACACTCTTTCCCTACACGACGCTCTTCCGATCTTATCCAGGGCAAAGGCATCATCGAGCGCTTCTGGGGTGACGATATCGCGCGGGCGGATCTGGCGGTGGACCAGCTGGAGAATCAGCGTGCCTGCATTCCGGGCCAGGGTTTCCCGTTCGGCAGATTTCGCCAGGGCGGTGCCGTTGTAGGGCAGGGCCATCCCAAGCGCTTCCATCAGGCAGTTCATGCTGTTCGCCGTAAACATCCCCGAACAAGAACCGCAGGCCGGGCAGGCGTGGTCTTCGAGCGCTTTCAACTGGGCTGCGTCAATTTTCCCGGCCTGGTGGGCGCCTACGCCCTCAAAAACGGAGATCAAGTCGACCACCTGCCCATCTGGGGTTCGCCCAGCAGGCATTGCTCCACCTGAAATAAAAATTGCCGGGATGTTGACCCGCATTGCAGCCATCAACATCCCGGGAACAATTTTGTCGCAGTTCGGGATACAGACCATCCCATCAAACTGGTGGGCTTCGACCATGGTCTCCACGCAGTCTGCGATCAACTCGCGCGAAGGCAGGGAGTATTTCATGCCAAGGTGCCCCATTGCAATACCATCGTCGACACCAATGGTGTTGAACTCGAATGGCACGCCGCCCGCGGCGCGGATCGCATCTTTCACCAGCCGGGCAAAACTTTGCAGGTGGACGTGTCCGGGAACAATATCAATGTATGAATTGACCACTGCGATGAAAGGCTTGTTCATATCCGCGTCAGTTACCCCAGTTGCTTTCAACAGGGCGCGGTGGGGGGCTCGTTCGATGCCGGACTTTACTAAATTCGATCGCATGTCGATCTCCAGAAAACTGTAATATGGGCTTCTAAAATAACATCGGTAACAAATCGGGATTCAACGAAAAACAAAGAGCCGACCCTTTGCGGCTGGTCGGCTCTCAGTATTCTCAGGTTTTCAACTACTTTCTCTTGCGTTTTTCGGTAACTCTCACCTGTACCTTCTGCCTTCCAACCGCGATTTGGTCCTCAATAAGGATGAGGACCGAAATAAGTACCAGGACAAAAATGATGGATAAGGAAGTTGGCATTCGGACAGATTCCAGGGAACTTCGCAAGTATTGTGAAGAATATACGGGTTTTCGAGAAATTTGTCAAGGGCCAAATCGGGTTTTTTCGTGGCAATTTGTAAAGATGGCAATATTGGCCTGGTAAATTGCCAGAAAGGAAACTAAACCTGATTTTTCTATCCGAAACGGAAGCTTAATCGCGGTTGGCTCGCGCCCGTGCCGTGAAAAATTTCAGAAATATTTACGAGGATTGCTCAATTGGCTGATTGACTTTCGGGATTGGGGTCCGTATAATGAAAAGAAAGAAAATATTGTCACGGCCAGAAGTAGTAAATCAGTGGTATGCTGCCAGAGAAGGGACCGGCAGGCGGTGAAAGGTTCCTCGGATATCCCCGGTTGAAGTCGTTTGGCGTCATTGTGGAAGAGGGTGGACAAAGCGTCCACTAGTAGACCCACACGGGTGAGCCCGTTACAGCGAGGTCCAGATGATGGTCTGGACGGAGAGCGTGCTGGAGTGGTAACATTCCGGTAAAGCGAGGTGGTACCGCGGAAGGCAAATCCTTTCGTCCTCGAACGGACGAGGGATTTTTTATTTTAACCGGGAGGTTAACATGGCACTCGAAAAACGTTACCAACCTGCGCAAATGGAACCTGCGCTCGATAAATCCTGGCAGGCCCAGGGGATCTATCATTTTGATCCTTCCAGCCAGCGGCCGGTTTTCTCCATCGATACGCCGCCGCCAACAGTTTCAGGAAAACTGCACCTGGGGCACCTGTACTCGTATAGCCATGCGGATTTCATTGCCCGCTACCAGCGCATGCGGGGGGCGAATGTTTATTACCCAATGGGTTTTGATGATAACGGTCTGCCGACGGAACGGCTGGTTGAAAAAAACCTGGGAATTAACGCCAGGCAGATTGGCCGGGAGGCATTTAATGAGATTTGCCTGAAATTTTCAACTGAAGTGGAACAGGAATACCGCGACCTCTGGCGCAGGTTAGGTTTATCCATCGATTGGCGCAGTACCTACCAGACCATTTCACCTCGTGTTCAACGGGCGGCGCAGCTGTCCTTCGTCCAGCTCTATCACCAGGGCCGGGTCTACCGGTCTCAAGCGCCGGCGATCTGGTGTCCGGAATGCCACGCATCATTTGCACAGGCAGATTTAGAAGATCGTTTTCTAGAAAGTGAATTCGTTACACTGCCGTTTACTTGCCAAAACGGGGACGTCCTAGAAATTGCCACCACGCGTCCTGAACTCCTGGCGGCTTGCGTGGCGGTTTTTGTCCATCCAGATGACTCGCGGTATTCCTCGCTGGTAGGGCAAGCGGTCGAGGTCCCGTTTTTTGGCCAGCAGGTGCCGGTGATAACGGACCGGTTAGCGGACCCAGATAAAGGCACCGGGGCGGTGATGTGCTGCACTTTTGGCGATCAGACGGATGTTCACTGGTGGCGATCTCATCGACTGCCTTTGGTCGAGGTCATTGATGAAAATGGCACAATGACGGCTGCCGCTGGTGCTTTGCGAGGTCTTTCGGTCGCGCAAGCGCGGGGCCGGATCAAAGAGCTCTTGTGCGCCCAGGGCCTGATCCGGGAGCGCCATTCAATTGGCCACTCGATCCGGGTGCACGAGCGCTGTGATACGCCGGTGGAGTTCCGCGTTGTCGACCAATGGTTTATCCGGGTGCTGGATGAAAAAGAGAATTTCCTCAGGCTGGGGGAACAACTCAACTGGCACCCCGAGTTTATGCACTCCCGGTACCGCGCCTGGGTCGAGAATCTGAATTGGGACTGGGCGATCTCTCGCCAGCGATTTTACGGCGTGCCCTTTCCGGTCTGGTACTGCAGAGACTGTGGTTTGGTGCGTGTGGCAGGGGCGGATGAACTGCCGGTAGATCCGGTGACTCGGGCGCCCTCGCATCCATGCTCATGCGGCAGCACAGAGTTTCTCCCGGAAAGCGATCGCATGGACACATGGGCCACCTCGTCACTCTCACCGATGATCGCCAGTGGGTGGCTTGAGCAGCCTGACCGTTTTGCGCGCATGTTTCCAATGACACTGCGACCACAGGCGCACGAAATTATCCGCACCTGGCTGTTTTATTCCATCGTGATGGCCTGGTACCATTTTGGCAGACTGCCCTGGACAGATGCCTTTATCTCGGGATGGGGCATTGCCGGAGAGGGGATGGGGAAGATCAGCAAAAGCCGCGGGGGTGGTCCAATGCCGCCCATGGAGATGATCCAGCGGTATTCGGCAGACGCTGTACGTTACTGGGCCGCTTCTACATCCCCGGGCAGAGACGCGATCATCAGTGAGGAAAAGATCCAGATGGGAAACCGCCTGGTCAATAAACTGTGGAACGTGGCCCGTTTCAGCGAGTCTTTCATTGCTTCAGCGGATGATCGCCCCAAGAATCTGGTGTTCACCCCGGCTGACCGTTGGATCCTGGCAGGATGTGCGGCGGTGATCGAACGGGTTACGGCAGCATTCGATGAATATGAGTATTCGGTGGCCCGGGCAGAAGCCGAGAACTTCTTCTGGCATGATGTAGCTGACAACTACATCGAGATGGCCAAGCTAAGGCTCTATGATTCAGGCCACCCGGCCCACCTGGGTGCGTGCTTTACTCTCCGGCTGGTGTTGGAATCAGTCCTTAAGCTGTTTGCGCCTCTTTTCCCATACGTAACCGATGCGGTCTGGCTGGAACTGTTTCATGAAGAAAAAGCTGGGAAATCAATTCATTCATCACCCTGGCCACAAGCTGGAGATATCAGGCGGCATCTGGCCGATGGGGAGACATGGAGCCAGGATTATTCCGACCTGGCTTTGGGCGAAATTCTGGTATCAATCGCAACCGGTGCGCGCCGGTTAAAAAGTGAGCATTCGGTTAGCCTGGGGAGTGAACTGGCCCATATGCAGGTGGCTGCCAGCCGTTCGTCCCTTTGTGATGCACTCCGCGCTGCGGTTCCGGACCTGGTGAGCGTGACGCGCGCCCGTTCGATTGAAGTGAGCCTGGAGCTTGATGCAGGATTGGTGCCGTTGTTGATCGAAAGCGACGAGGTTCGAGCGGCTGTCCAGATCGATTGAAGTTGATCAGATAAAGACTTGCAAAGGAAATTTGCTAAGGAGGCGTTGACCATCCTGCTTTCATCCAGTATAATTCGGTTCTGTACTGCGTTTGAGTTGGGAAGAGTAAACCAGATGGTATGCGGACAGAGAAGAGGGAGGCCGCGGAAAATCGCTGGCAGGCTGCAAGCCCTCGCCGATACTCTGGTTGAAGTCGCCCGGCGAGCAGGCCAGAGAAAGCACAATCCAGTGCAAGTAGATTGGCCCGGGTAGGCCCGTTACTGCCTGTACAAGCGCGTGATGGTTGATCCCCATCACGAAGCGAGGTGGCACCGCGCAAGGATATCTCCTTCCGTCCTCGGCATTATGCAGGGACGGAAGATTATTTTAAACCGGAGAAACATGCCAACACACGAACTACCCAAAGCTTACGATTTTCAATCCACCGAAAAGAGAATTTACGAATGGTGGGAGAAAACCGGATATTTTAAACCTGCGAATGACCCTAACAAGCCAGGATTCAACCCCGATATAAAACCGTTTGTAATTTCGATCCCGCCCCCCAACGTGACCGGGGAACTGCACCTGGGCCATGCAATGTTTGTATCGATGGAAGACCTGATGATTCGCTATCATCGCATGAAGGGCATTCCAACCTTGTGGGTCCCAGGTAGCGATCATGCCGGCATTGCTACCCAGTTGCAGGTGGAGAAAGCGCTGGCAAAAGAGGGTCTCCGCCGGGATGATCTCGGACGCGAAGAGTTTCTCCGGCGCAGCTG
The DNA here is from genome assembly GCA_964490575.1 of uncultured Anaerolineaceae bacterium. Lineage (GTDB taxonomy): Bacteria > Chloroflexota > Anaerolineae > Anaerolineales > Anaerolineaceae > DSYU01. Next base: position 4,919 of record CAZBDC010000281.1, read on the forward strand.
GCAGTGGAAAGAAAAATACGGTGGTATCATCACCGGCCAGATTCGCCGGCTGGGCGCATCATGTGACTGGGATCGAGAGCGCTTTACGCTTGATCCGGGCCTTTCTGTGGCGGTGCGCGAGGCTTTCGTTCGCCTGTATGAGAAAGGCATGATTTACCGCGGGCCGCGCATGATTAACTGGTCTCCTGGGTTAAAAACTGCTGTTTCGGACCTCGAAGTAGAATACACCCAGGAGCCAGGCAAGCTCTTTTACTTCAAATATATGCTGGCAGACGGGAGTGGCGACTATATCCCCGTGGCAACGACCCGACCTGAGACCATCTTGGGTGATACTGCCGTGGCTGTTCATCCGGAAGATGAGCGGTATGCTCGCTTTTTGGGCCGCAAAGTTATTGTCCCAATTTTGGGGCGTGAAATCCCGGTCATTGCCGATGATTATGTCGACCGGGCTTTTGGCACCGGGGCATTGAAGATTACCCCCGGGCACGACCCGAACGATTATTCGATCGGCGAAAGGCACGGGCTGCCCCTGATCTCCGTTTTGGATCAAGAAGCGCGGATCAATGGGAACGGCGGCCCTTATGCAGGCCAGGATCGATTTGAGGCGCGAAAGAATCTGTGGGCAGATATGGGCGCTGCCGGGTTGGTGATCAAGGAAGAGCCCTACCAGCTCAATGTCCCGCGGTCTCAAAGGGGCGGTGAAATTATCGAGCCGATGGTATCTACCCAATGGTTTGTGCGGATTGAGCAGATGGCCCAGGCGGCCCTGGAAGCTGTCCGAGACGGGCGCATCCGGATCGTCCCTG
>CAZBDC010000282.1:0-5711 GCA_964490575.1 uncultured Anaerolineaceae bacterium
TTCAATCGTATATAATCACCATCAGACCTGCCCCGCATCAGAGCGGAAGGTCAGGAGGAAGTGTGATGAAGTTTTCTTTCAGGCTTTTTCTCCTGGTTTTTATTACGTTTACGCTGGCCTGATCAGCTTTCAGTGAGACGCACTATCTCGACAGCGTGCGCCTGAGCATGGATTACATCCTGGGGCGAAACGCGCTGAACAACAGCTTTGTCGCGGGCTATGGTTCCTACCCGATGCTGCACCCGCACCACCGCTTCTGGGCGAATGACCCGGCGCGCGGCTTCCCGGCGCCCCCTCCCGGTGCGCTTTCCGGAGGAACATTTGAGCAGTCGCTGAGATCTTAGATTCAAAGCTCCACCTGTTCGGGATTACAGGCGATGTGTACGCAGCAATTGGGCATTGATCGCGACGATGATCGTACTGAGTGACATAAGCACAGCTCCGACAGCCGGAGAAAGCAAGATGCCAAATGGTGCTAATACACCGGCAGCTAAAGGTAAGGCCACAATGTTGTATCCGGCTGCCCAGGCCAGGTTCTGGATCATTTTTTTGTAACTGGCCTGGCTAAGGTCGAAGATCTTTACAACATCCAGGGGATTACTCTTCACCAGGATAATGCCCGCCGATTCAATGGCCACATCAGTACCGCTGCCAATCGCAATGCCCAGGTCGGCCCGGGTAAGCGCTGGCGCATCGTTAACCCCATCGCCAACCATTGCAACACTTTTTCCCTGTTCTTGAAGTTCCAGGATTTTTTGATCCTTATGTTCAGGCAAAACTTCAGCAAAATAAGTGTCAATGCCGAGCTGATCCGCAACAGTTTTTGCCACTGCCTGGTTGTCACCAGTCAGCATGGCTATTTCGATATTCATCTCACGCAATCTTCGAATTGCATCTTTGCTCTCTGGGCGTACAACATCAGCCAGGGCAAAAGCGGCAATTACACGCGAAGCGTTTGTGCCTTCTTCGATCAGATGGACGACACTCTGTCCTTTTTGACCAGCTTCACGATCGAATTCAACGAAATCATGGGGGAGATCAATGTTGAGCATTTCCAACAGGCGTGGACCACCAACGTACACAGACTGTTCGCCATGTTTGGCTTTTACTCCACGTCCCTTAATTGCTTCAAAATCTGAGACCTCGGGCAAGGAAAGCTGGCGATCTTCAGCAGATTTGCGAATACCACGGGCGATGGTGTGTTCTGAGTCCCCTTCAATTGCTGCAGTCAATGCCAATGCATCTTCTTCGCTTACATCTTTTACTGTTTTTGTGGCAACCACACCAAACTTACCTTCTGTCAGGGTGCCGGTTTTATCAAAAACGATTATGTCAATCTTACGGGCGTTCTCAAGCGCCAAACGATCCCGAACAAGAATGCCATTTTGCGCACCCATTGCGGTTGTGATTGCCACTACCAGAGGAATAGCAAGCCCCAGAGCGTGCGGACAGGCAATTACCAAAACAGTAGCGACACGGGCGATGACCTCTACATTAAACCCTACTGCGATCGTCCAGGCCACCGCTGTGATTGCAGCCACCACCAAGGCCACATAAAACAACCATCCGGCAGCCTTATCTGCCAGAATCTGGGTGTTGGATTTGCTCTGTTGTGCTTGCTCCACTAAACGCATAATTCCTGCCAAAGCAGTATCATCGCCAGTGGCAGTAATCTTAACCCTTAGGCTGCCATCCCCATTGATCGTGCCAGCGATTACCTTATCGCCCACCTGTTTTTTTACGGGCACCGATTCTCCGGTTAGCATGGCTTCGTTGACATCTGATTCACCTTCCTGCACCTCGCCATCTGCCGGTACATTTGTGCCAGGGCGTATTAGAACCAAATCATCCTTTTGTAATTCACTCACAGCGACGGTTTCCGTGCCGCCATCCGGCAGGATCCGTTCGGCAGTATCGGGCATTAAGCGTGCCAGTTCATTCAAGGCTCCCGAGGCCTGCCGTATTGAGCGCATCTCTATCCAGTGCCCTAAAAGCATGATATCAATCAAGCTGACCAATTCCCAAAAAAATGAGACGCTGGTGGGCAGGAACAGGGCAGCCAGGCTGTAAACGAAAGCTACGCTGATTGCCAGTGATATTAAAGTCATCATCCCTGGCTTGCGGTTCTTAAGTTCTGGAACTGCCATCTTTAAAAAGGGCAGTCCACCATATAAGAAGACAATCACTGAAAAGACCGGCGTGATCCAGTTGCTGCCCGGAAATTCCGGTGCGCTGTATCCCAACCAGGATTGAATTGACGGACTGAAAACTAATACTGGGATCGAAAGCAGCAGTGAAATCCAAAACTTTTTACGGAACAATTGCTCATGCCCGCTGTGATCCACGTGGGAACTGTCATCTTTATGGTCGTCATGGTTTCCGGACATGGCATGATCAGAAGAGCCTTCAGCCTTCTTATCCACTTCCTGCTTCTTCATACTATGTCCTGCATGAGCATCCACAGGGTTCGACATCTTTTCGTGATCATGCTCCATATCCGCGTCAGGCATTGAGGAGTCGATCTTATCCTGTGCTTTTTCAGCATTCCTTGTATTTTTATCTGCCATATAAAACCTCCTGACCTTAAGAAAAACTTGTTTTAAACCTTCAATTTCCCATCAAATGAAATTCACCAACAACTTTAACCTGGTAAATAAAGGCGCCGGTGAGGACACATTTACTCTAGCATAAATTCTCCCGACAATCAAAATAAAGGTTCTCAAAACCATGTGTGGAAGAGTGAAAACAAGCCCTTTGTGACAAACTATCAATTGAGCCGCAGCGGTGTCGTCAGGCAGGTATCGCTTCCCGAATAGGTTCTTATAGGAGCTTGTGCCACCAGTCCATTGTAGCTGACGGTCAGAGTTGCGTTGATATCTCGCGGCAGCCACACTCCCACAAAACCGTTCTCCATTGTTGTGAAATTGGAACTGACAATCTCTTTCCCATTACTATCGGTAATAACAGCATAAATTTCCCGGTTGACCAACTCGCCCTGGCAGGATGCCAGGCTGTGTATGGCACAGGGGTGAGTTTGGGTGATGTAAGGCGCAAAGGAGAGGTAAAAGGTATCATCGGGGAGTGCCAACCTGACCTCGGCCAAATCATCCATGAGAACCAGGTGTTTGCTGGTGATACTTGCCTTTAATCCCGCGGGGTCAGACGTAGTACTATCGAGTTGTTGCACAATTTCCGGGATGGTAAGACCGCTCAATCCATATTCCTCCAGAAAAGCATTTTCCGATCGATTGAAAGCTTTGTTTAGCGCAAAGATCCCGACTGTGGTTACAGCAATCAGGATAGCCCCAACGATTATTAAGACCTGAGATTTTCTCATATTTTAAGTTTCCTTTTCTAAATATTTCTGACAAAAAAAGGAGATCGTGTGGCGTATGCTGGCCTCGATCTCCTTTGATTGAGTCTTTTTATTGAATATCCTTCAACATCGTCAGGTACTGTTCCTGGCTGATTTCACCCCTGGCATATCTTTCATCCAGGATCTGATTCGCCTTACGCACATTGTCTCTTGAGCGATTGCTATTCGAATTAAACAACTCTTTCACCAGCAATACGGCCAGAACAATGATAAGAGCCCAGAAAACCAACATACCGCCCATCATTCTAAAACCCATCATCTTTCACCTGCCTTTTCCCAGATCAACTATTAACTTTTGAAATTCTTCGCGGGTGATATCACCTTTCGCGTAACGTTCCCTGGCAATTTCGACCGCGGACTCAGCACCATTTTTTAGCGCTTGCCTCGGATTGTTATTACTCAATCGTTTCACGATCCAGATGACCAGAAACACCAACGCGATGATCGCTCCAATTATTAGAACGAGATTGATGATCAAAAAAATCCATCTTAGACCACCGAACCAATAGCCTGTCATCACAATGTTTCATCCTTCCATATGCCTCAAACTGAGGGGGTTGTTCTTACTTTCAGATCAATATTAACATTTCAGGATGAAGGATAAGTCAAGGGTTTATGAAGTTTTGTTAAAGGATTATGGGGGCAATTCCCCTTTCATTTAGAGAGGGGGATCCGGAATGAAAAAGTGCTGCCTTTGCCTTCACCCTCACTCTTAACCCATATTTTTCCCCCATGAACTTTTACCAATGCCTTGGCAATTGTCAGACCAATACCGCTACCCCCACTCGTTCTCGTCCGGGACTTATCGGTGCGGTAAAAGCGGTTGAATATCAAGGGGATTTGGTCCGCGGAGATCCCAATTCCACTGTCTATAACTGAGAAAAGCACATCGGACTGTTCCCGGCGGACAAGAAGGGTGACTTTTCCTCCACTGGGGGTGTACTGAAGTGCGTTTCCCACCAGGTTTGTCAGCACCTGGATGATGCGGTCTTTATCCACAGTAATATCAGGAAGGTTGGGCTCAATATCCATCTCAAGTTGAATGTTTTTTTCTTCAAATTGGCGGCCCAACGTATTCTGAATTCTTTCGATCAGACTGGCCGGTGAAACAGGCGTAAGCATCAGTTGAAAAGCTCCAGCCTCCACGCGACTCAATTCTTGCAAATCATTGACCAATCGCTGTAAACGGTCAATTTCTGCGTGAATTTGCTGATAAGTTTCCGGGTCGGCAGGTAAGACCCCATCCGCCATTCCTTCCAGGTACCCCTTGACCGCCGTAAGTGGCGTCCGCAATTCGTGGGTTACGTCCCCGATCAACTCCCGGCGCATCGTTTCAGTCTTCTCCAGTTTATCTGCCATCTGGTTGAAACTGAGTGCCAGGCGACCCAATTCATCGATTTGGTCCGTCTGCTGCCCACCGGGGAGCGATAATCGCTCTTTATATTCTCCCTCAGCTATGCGTTTGCTGAGGCTCATCATCTGTAAAGTAGGGGTGACCACCTGGCGGCTGATCAAAAAGCTGGCCAATACAGCCCCAACCAGGGCAGCAAGCGTGGCGTAAGTTATTGCCTCGAAAACTGCTGTTTTATATTGTGAAAACAACTCTGATACCATTTGCTCATTATTGCCGGCCATATTTCCACTTATCACGATTTCGTTCATACTAAGAAGATGGCGCTCAAACGCCGCGGGAACAGTCAGACTGGCAGCTGTGATAAGCACGACACCGCCAATCAAAACAACCAGCAGATAAGAAAGAAACACCTTCCACGTAAGGTGCGTGCGTATAAATTTCATCATAGAATCACCTATTTATCCTCAAAGCGATATCCCACGCCGCGAATTGTCTCAATCAATGATTCGTTTCCCAGTTTTTGGCGAATGTGACCGATATGAACATCTACTACGCGTGTGTCTCCAAAATAATCATATCCCCAGATTTTTTCCAGAAGCTGCTCCCGGCTTAGGACCATGCTCTGATGTTGGGCGAGGACAAGCAAGATGTCGAATTCAATCGAGGTCAGGTCAATCAGGTTATCGTCAACCCAAACACGTCTTGCCGCAATATCAATGCGAAGATGGGCGAAACTGAAAACAGTGCGCTCACCGACGCTGTCTGTCGGGTTCTGCAGGCGTCTGAGGGCAGCTTTAATACGGGCCACCAGTTCCCGCGGGCTGAAGGGTTTGGTAAGGTAATCATCCGCGCCAACCGAAAGTCCGACGATTTTATCCGTTTCTTCGGATCGAGCGGTGAGCATGATCACATAGACATTTGATTCACGTCTCAGTTTGGCCAGGAGTTCAATTCCATCCATACCTGGAAGCATGACATCCA
>CAZBDC010000283.1:0-5680 GCA_964490575.1 uncultured Anaerolineaceae bacterium
CGACCATCCACGAATAAGATCACGAATACTCGAATGAAGAGGAGGCCCTGCCCCACTCGTTTATTCGTGGCTTCCATTCGTGGACGGTTCCATTCGTGGCTCTCATTCGTTTATTCGTGGCCCCATTCGTGGACGGTTCCCATTCGTTTATTCGTGGCTCCCATTCGTGGACGGTTCTATTCGTGGCCCCATTCGTAGACGATTCTCCCCAAAATTCATCTATAATTATTCACAACCAGCTTCACCGCGGAGACCGAATGCCCCTCGTCGTCGATGCAACCGGAAACGAATTGACCTATCAAATTATTGGCCTGGCGATGCAGGTCCATAATGAGATTGGCTTCGGCTTCAAGGAAGAAGTCTACGAGAAAGCGCTGGAGCTCAAACTTCGCCAGGCCGGGATCGAGCCCAACCGGCAACATGAAGTATGCGTGGAATTTGAGGGGGAACGGATCGCCACCTTTTACCTGGATCTATTTCCTGACCAGCAGGTGGTTGTAGAGGCCAAGGCATTCAGCCACCAGCTCACCAACGACGAACTGGCCCAGGTGATCAATTATCTGAAGGCGACCGGAGCGCCCGTTGGATTGTTGTTTAACTTTGGCCGGAGAAAACTCGAGTACCGGCGCGTCTTTCCGGCCAAGGATATGCAGCCGGTTCAAAGAGCCGGCAGGGATGACGCGCTCAAATCCTGATAGGCTGCATGATGTCCCACTTTACCGAATCGATCATCGAACAGGCCGCCATCGACTGGCTCAAAGAGCTGGGCTACGCCTACGCCTTTGGGCCAGAGATCGCCTATGACGGCAGTTCTCCCGAGCGCGGCGATTACCAGGAGCCGCTCCTGCTCGGGCGCCTGCGCGATGCCGTGGAGCGCATCAACCGTCATTTGCCCGCCCAGGCGCGCGAAGAAGCCCTGCGCCGGGTCACGCGCCCCGGCCTGCCTTCACTGCTGCTCGCCAACCACGCCTTCCATCACCTGCTGGTTAACGGCATCGCGGTGGAATACAAGGCCAAAGACGGGCGCACGGTCAGCGGGCGGGCGTATGTGGTGGATTTCGAATATCCTGACAACAACGACTGGCTGGTCGTCAACCAGTACACGGTGGAGGCCTCGCACCAGAACGGCAAGGTCAACCGCCGCCCGGACGTGGTCATCTTCGTCAACGAGCTGCCGCTGGTGGTCATCGAGCTGAAGAACGCCGCCGACGAGAACGCCACCATCTGGTCAGCCTACAACCAGTTACAGACCTACAAGCGGGATATCCCGGCCCTCTTCCACGCCAACGAGCTGCTGATCGTCTCCGACGGCCTGAACGCCCGCTTCGGCTCGCTGACCGCCAACCAGGAATGGTTCCTGCCCTGGAAGACCATCGAAGGCGACTCCACCGCCCCGGCTTCGATCACGCAGCTGGAAGTGCTGCTCAAAGGCATGTTCGAGAAGCGCCGCCTGCTCGACCTGCTCCGCTATTTCATCGTTTTCGAACAGGAGCGCGGCGCGCCCACGCTCAAGAAGATTGCCGGCTATCACCAGTTCCATGCCGTCAATTACGCGCTGGCCGAAACCATCCGCGCCTCGCACGCCGGGGCGGCCCCGGCCGTCGCGGAACTGCGGGGCACCTACACAGCCCAGTCGATGCGCGGCGGCCAAACCGGCGACCGCCGCATCGGCGTCATCTGGCACACCCAGGGCTCGGGCAAGAGCCTGACGATGGCCTTCTACACCGGGCGGCTGGTCCTGCACCCCGCCATGCAGAACCCGACCGTCATCGTCATCACCGACCGCAACGACCTCGACGAGCAGCTTTTCGGCACCTTCTCGCGCTGTTCCGAGATCCTGCGCCAGGCCCCCGAGCAGGCCGCCAGCCGCGAAGACCTGATCGAAAAGCTCAAGGGGCGCAGGGCGGGCGGCGTGTTCTTCACCACCATCCAGAAGTTCATGCCCACCGCCGGGTCGGGCGGGCCGCTTTCGGACCGGCGCAACATCGTCGTCATCGCCGACGAGGCCCACCGCAGCCAGTACGACTTCATCGACGGCTACGCCCGCCACATGCGCGACTCGCTGCCCAACGCCTCGTTCATCGGCTTCACCGGCACGCCCATCGAGCATACCGACGCCAACACCCGCGCCGTGTTCGGCGATTACGTCAGCATTTACGATATCCAGCAGGCGGTCGAAGACGGCGCGACGGTCAGGATCTACTACGAAGGCCGCCTGGCAAAGCTGGAGCTGGACGAGAAAGAGAAGCCCAGGATCGACCCGGAATTTGACGAGGTCACCGAAGGCGAGGAGCTGGAAGAGAAGGAAAAGCTCAAGACCAAATGGGCCGCGCTCGAAGCCATCGTGGGCACCGAAAAACGGGTCGGCCTGGTCGCCAGGGACATCGTCGACCACTTCGAGCAGCGCCTGGAGGCCATGGACGGCAAGGCGATGGTCGTGTGCATGTCGCGCCGCATCTGCGTGGATTTGTACAACGCCATCATCTGTCTCCGCCCCGAATGGCATTCGGAGGACGACCGGCAGGGCGCGCTCAAGATCGTGATGACCGGCAGCGCCGTCGACCCGCTCGACTGGCAGCAGCACGTGCGCAGCAAGGCGCGCCGCGAGGATCTGGCCAAACGCTTCAAAGATCCCGGCGACCCGTTCAAGATCGTCATCGTTCGCGATATGTGGCTGACCGGCTTTGACGTGCCCCCGCTGCACACCATGTATATCGACAAACCCATGCAGGGGCACGGTCTCATGCAGGCCATCGCCCGGGTCAACCGCGTCTACAAGGATAAGCCCGGCGGCCTGATCGTCGATTACCTTGGCCTGGCCTACCACCTGCAAAAGGCGCTGGCAGCCTACACCGAAGCCGGGCATCCCGCCGATACCCCCGACCAGGAGCAGGCCGTTCACGAGCTGATCAAACGGTATGAGATCTGCCAGGGTCTTTTTTACGGCTTCGACTGGTCCAGGTACTTTACCGGCAGCGCGGCAGAACGGCTCACCCTGCTGGCAGCCGCCATGCAGCATATCTTGCAGCTGGAAGATGGAAACAAGCGCCTGCTCAAAGCCGTAAAGGAGCTGTCGCTGGCCTTTGCGCTGGCCGTCCCCGACGAGCGCGCGCTGGCCATCCGCGACGATGTGGCCTTCTTCCAGGCGGTGCGAGCGGCTCTGGTGAAGCACACCGTGGATGGCGAGCGCAGCGCGGAAGACCTCGACCAGGCCATCCGCCAGATCCTCTCCCGCGCTGTCTCCGCCGGCGACCAGGTCATCGACATCTTTGCCGCCGCCGGGCTGAAGAAACCGGAAATCTCGATCCTGTCGGATGAGTTCCTGGCGGAAGTCAAAGGCATGCCGCACAAGAACCTGGCCATTGAGCTGCTGCGCAAGCTGCTCAATGATGAGCTCAAGCTGCGGATGCGGAAGAACCTGGTCCAGTCCCGTTCCTTCACCGAGCTGCTTGAGCGCACCATCCGTTCCTACCAGAACCGCACGCTGGAGTCAGCCGAAGTGATCGCCGAGTTGATCAAGCTGGCGGAGGACATGCGCGAGGCCCAAAAACGCGGCGAGCGGCTCAACCTCAGCGAAGATGAAATTGCCTTTTACGATGCGCTCGAAGTCAACGACAGCGCCGTCAAAGTGCTGGGTGACGAAACGCTCAAAGAAATTGCCCGCGAGCTGGTAGAAACCGTCCGCAACAATGCCACCATCGATTGGACCGTGCGCGAGACGGTCCGCGCCAGGCTGCGGGTGATGGTCAAGCGCATCCTGCGCAAACATGGCTACCCGCCCGACAAACAGGAAAAGGCCACCCAGACGGTGCTGGAGCAGGCCGAGGTGATCGCCAAGGACTGGGCGGGGTAATTTGGGACAATCCAAAAGAAAGCTCAATCCGCAAACTGGCGCATCCGCTCGATTTTCGCAGCCGGCCGGCCGCGCGCAAGGTCATAGCCAGTCTGCAGGTTCATCCAGAAATCAGGGGTTGTCCCAAATGCCTGGGAGAATCGCCAGGCCGTATCCGGCGTGACGCCCCGCTTTCCGCGCACAATTTCATTGATCCGCTGCAGAGGAACGCCCACGTGTTTCGCAAAAGCCACCTGGCTGATCTCCATGGGCTTTAAGAACTCTACTCATGACAAAATCTGCGATTTTGTCATTTCCTCGTTTTGATGGCGCCTCTGGCGCCATAGCCGAATCTCGCAGTAACAACCCATGCGGTATGAAGGCATCCCCTTCTCCAAAATCGGCTTTGGGATTTTGGAGAAGGGGACCGAGGGGTTGAGGTTTTTGTTAACCTTAATTTAATTTGCCCTTTCCCCCGCCCCCCGGTAGAATAGAATCACACAATCCAATGGGGGAAAGTCCCCACTATTCTTACCAAGGAGCAGATCCACATGGGAGTCATAGCCGGAATCATCGTTGGCTTCGGCGTCTGGTTTGTCCTCCGCTACGTGCTGGCGGCCTTCTACACCGTCGACCAGAACGAGCGGGCGGTCAAGACCTCCTTCGGGCGCGCCCAGCGCGTGGGCCGGGCCATGACGGCCGATTCGCCCATCGCCGACGGGCTGACCGAGGAGCACAAGCAGCGCTATAACTACCCGCAGGTGCGCGTCATCCAGCCCGGCGGGCCCTATTTCAAGTGGCCCTGGGAGCGGGTCTACAAGGTCTCCATCGCCACCCAGACCATGAACATGGCCCAGGATACGGAAGACCCGCACGCCAATTCGGGCGGGACCATCCTCGAGGCGGTCACCAAAGACCAGCTCAACACCGGGCTGACCGGGCAGATCCGCTACCGGGTGGCCGAGAGCAACCTGTACGCCTACCTGTTCGGGGTCAAGGCGCCCATCTCGCACGTGATGGGCTACTTCGTCTCGGTCCTGCGCGAGCGCATCGCCAGCTTCGAGGCGCCCCAGTCCGAGGCGGCGGCCGAAGACGGCGGGTTGAATATCGTCACCGGCGTGTCGATCAACGACCTGCGCAAGAACCTGCGCGACCTGAACGAGCACATGGAGCGCGAGTGCGCCACCTCGGCCGCCCGCTACGGCATGATCCTGGACGCCTCGCTGATCACCGGCATCGACCCGCCGGCCGAGGTCGAGTCGGCCCTGGCGGCCATCAACACCGCCCACAACCAGGTCTCGTCGGATATCAGCCTGGCCCAGGCCGCCGCCGACCAGAAGATCGTCCAGTCCAGGCGGGCGGTCGAGATCGAGACGCTCAACGCCCAGGCCGAGGTCGAGCCGCTGGTGGCGCTGGCCCAGCAGCTGCAGGCCCTGCGCGGCAGCGGCCCCGGCGCGCTGAAGGCCTACCTGCGCAACGTGCGCCTCAAGCTGTACGCGTCCGCGGCCCAGATCGTGCGGGAGGTGGAGTGATGGAAGGCTTCATGCAGTTCATAATATCCGCCGTGGTGACCTTCTTCGCCATGTGGTTCATCGTGCCGATCTTCCTGTTCCTGCTGCGCCAGCTCGGGCTGTACACCATCGTCCAGGAGGGCACCTGCCAGGTCTACATCCTGTTCGGCAAGGTCATCGGCATCCTGCGCGAGCCGGGCCTGCAGATCCTGCCCTTCAAGCTGGGGCTGAACGCCTTCCTGGTGCGCTGGTTCGGCAGCTTCCGCGTCCTGGATATGCGCATGGACCAGCAGTACCTGCGCAGCAACCCGGTCAACTCGGAGGAAGGCGCGCCGAT
>CAZBDC010000284.1:0-5672 GCA_964490575.1 uncultured Anaerolineaceae bacterium
TGCTGTTTCAGCCTGACCCAAAAGTCAGGTTACTGACGTTTGTCTAAACTCGAATCCATAGTTCTGTGTCAATTTCGCCGTCTTTTAGCGGGACGACCTGCTCGATATCCCCGAGCAGCTTGATGGAGGTCAGGGCGCGCAGGTCGGCCCCACTCAAGCGGCCGTTCACCAGGCTGACCTCGCCAACCGCATCGCTGGTATAGGTGCGCACTTCGAGCGTGGCGGCGCTGTCGATCGCCTGGCTGAGGAAACCGGCCAGCTTATGGATGAAATCCTGCATCGTCTGCGCCGTGCCGACGGCGCCGGGTTGAGACACCCCGGCCTGGCTAAATGAGGCGGCCGGCAACACGGCCTCCGAACTGCCCTGGCCTGGCTCAACCGGGGAGCCGGTCTTTGGGGCCTGCCCGTCGTCATTCGCCGGCTTGCCCGCTGGTCCTTTCGGGCTGGACAGGGTAATCACCGGGCGTTCGACCGGCGCGCCGGCCTCTTCCGCCACCATCAGGCGCACCGCCGGGTCGCCCAACACAACATAGTTCTTCGCATCATTGTTGGCCGTCCACTTGCTGGCCAGTTCAAGCGGTTCGACTTCCAGGTCAAACTGTGCTTCTTCCAGCAGGCTGCTCAATTCAGTTGAAATTTCAGCATAGCGATTATTCAGGTGGTTAAAAGCGTTCCCAATTGGGTGACCGTTGATCAGGGCCCGCATGGTGCTCTCGAAGGCTGCCAGCGAGCGGTTTTGGCCATACATAAACGAGTGCCCCCAGGCCCGCTCGACATGCCCGACCACCGCCAACGCCCCACCCTTCGGGTGACTGAGCATCCGCCTGGGCAGCCCGGCGACGAACGGGTGCGGGGCGATCTCCGCCCGGCGGTTCTTGAAAGCCTGCTGGGCAAATTCGTCAAGCTGCGGCGTGCCGGCCCCATAACAGGCAAAGAAGAAGGCCACCATCCCCCACAGGTTTGCGTCCGAACCCAGGTCATCGGCCGAGAAGTAATGCGCTTCGGGGATCGGCTGCTGCCAGCGGAGCGGCCCGGGCCAATCCTGGCACAGCAGCGCGCCCTGGCGGCGGAGTTGGGCCGGGTGGTCCTTGGGAAAGCCCAGCCCGTGCGAGGCGGTGAAGAGCAGCCCGGGCGTCTCAGGACCGCCCAGCAGCCGGGCCAGGCGGTCTTTGCGGGCCTCCTCAGCCAGGATCGTCTGCACGTCCCAGGGCGCCGGCAGCGCAAAGCTGCCCAGGTCAGCCGCCAGCGGCGCAACCAGCTCTTGGGAGCTCAGCAAGGTGGCCTTATCATCCGGGTTGGCGACGCCAAAAAAGGTTGCCCGGCGCGGCAGGCGGATGCGCTGCTTTTCTGCCGCCACCACGCTCTCACCATAACGCGCGTATTCTTCAACCGTATCGAAATGGATGCGCCCAACCGCATACTGGACATCCAGCAGGGTCTGGAAACGGTAAGGGATGCGGGCGGGATCGCCAACAATCAGGAGATAATAAGGCACCTTGTCGGGGTCAGCCGGCCCTGCGGAGCCTCCCTGGCGGACCAGCCAGGTCGATTTCGTGTCTTTGGGGCGGAACCCACCCTTCCCGCCGGTGTACTCCTTGTAATAATGCTCATGCTCGGCGGCGGCCTGCTCCTTGCGCCATTCCATCAGCGGGCGCAGCGCCTCCATCACAGCCGGGTCGGCATCGTGCGCAAAGATGATGCCCCAGCCCGACTCGGCCAGTTTCTTGGGGTCGTGTCCTTCCTTGACCCCATAATGGTCGGATTTGACGTACTGCTCGTACCAGTTTTTGAGCGCCGTCGAATCCGGATCGATCTCGGCTTCGCTGCCGGTGAGCAGGTCGGCAAACTGTTTTGATGCCATCGGCGGCAAGCTGTAGCCGCCGGTGGTGGCATCGATGCCGTTAAAGAACATAGTGGTGTCTTCGGCCATTGATCTCCCTCGATGAATGCGAAACTGGCAACGTAGATAAAATTCTGCATTCTTATATCAATATTATACAAATCAACCAGACCGGAATACAATCCTGAAAAGGCGTGAAAAGATCAGAACCTGTATAATTATCCTGTCAGAAAAATATACGCTTGATCAAGGAGATACCGAATGAACGCTTTTACGAAATTCATGGCCTCGACCGCCGGTCGCGTTGTCCGCATCCTGGCAGGGATCGCGCTGATTGCCTGGGGATTGCTCGGTCTCGGTGGAACCACCGGGATCATCGTCGCGATTGTCGGCGCACTACCGCTGGCAGCCGGGGTGTTCGACTTCTGCGCGCTCGCGCCGCTGTTTGGCGGCCCAATCAGCGGCGCTAAACTGCGCGCGGGGAAATAACCCTCACCAGGCAGGAGGCTGTCCAGACGCTCTTTTTGGACAGCCCCTGGACCACCATAGGCATAGATCATAGAATTGAAAGGCTGAGCCGGACGGAAGTTAGGTACAATGAGGGCATGGACGATTCACAGGCTCTCCGCCAAAAGCGCCGGCCCGCCTGGCTGCTGCCGGTCACACTCGTGCTGGCAGGAGCTTTGCTGTTCCTGGCGGTGCGCAAGGTCGACTGGGCCGAGACAGCAGAGACGCTGCGGCGCGGGAACCTGTCCCTCCTGGGCGCCGCGCTGGGCATCTTTAGCCTGGCCTGCCTGGCGCGCGGGCTGCGCTGGCGGGTGCTGCTGAGCGCCGAAAAACCCATCCCGTGGCTGACCGTTTTCTGGGCGATGATGACCGGCTACCTGGGCAACGCTTACCTGCCCGCCAGGGCCGGCGAGGTGATTCGCTCGGTGACCATTGGGCTGCGCGGCGGGGTCAGTGTGAGCTTCGCGCTGGCCACCGCCCTGACCGAGCGCATCTCCGATGCAGTCATCCTGGTGGCGGTCAGCGCGCTGGCATTAGCCAGCATGGAACACCTGCCGCCCGAGCTGATTGCGCCGCTGCGCGGGATGGCACTGGTCGGCATCGCCGGGGCAGCCATTATCTTCATCGCCCCGCGCATGGGTAAACTGGTGAGCGGGATCATCCGGCATCTGCCGCTCAAAGCCGCGCTGCGCGACAGGTTGGAAGCGCTGGCTGGCAGCTTCCTGACCGGGGCCGGGGCGCTCCAGCACGCCGGCCGCTTGAGCCTGTTCCTGCTCTACTCGGCCGCGATATGGTCGCTTGATGTGGTGACGGCCCTGCTGGTGGCAAAAGCCTTTGGGCTGGTCCTAACCCCCGCCCAGGTATTTGTCCTGCTGGCGGCGCTCGGCATCGCCAGCGCCCTGCCCTCGACCCCCGGGTATGTCGGCGTCTACCAGTATGTCGCCAGCATTGTCCTGGTGCCCTTTGGGCTGAGCGAAAGCCAGGCGCTGGCCTTTATCATCGCCTTCCAGGGATTGATGTACGTCGGGATCACGCTATGGGGCGCCATCGGCCTGTGGGGGCCAAAGTTGGCAGCCGCCCGGAAGCCAGAGCCGCCGGTTGCGACCGAACCGGGCGAGGTCAGGCAGTCCCACTGACAGGCCCTGCCCGGCGGCCCGGGCACAGCGCCCCGGTCAGGGCCTGCGGATAAAGAAGCGCAGCAGGATGGCGCCCAGCAAAGCCGAACAGGCCGCGATCGCGAAGAGAACCTGGTAGCCAGCCGGGTTGGCGATCCCGGCGGCATTGATAATCACAGCTCCCACCGGGGGCATGACGATCTGGGGCAGGCAGGCGGCGATGTTGATTACGCCCAGGTCCTTGCCCCGGTCCGATGCGGAAGGCAGCATCTGCGTGATCATCGCCACCCCCAGGTTGTAAAAGATCCAGAAACCGACCCCGGCGATCAGGCTGGCGACCAGCACCATCGACCAGTTGGAGAAGAAAACCAGCAGCGCGATGCCCACGCCAATCGCCAGCGCGCCCGCCAGGACAAACACTTTGCGCCGCCCGAGCCGGTCGGAGAACACCCCCGCCGCCATCATCATAGGCACCCCAACGGCGATCTGGAGCATCTGCACCAGCGCGATGGCCTCCTTCACCTGGCGGCCGGGGAACAGGCTTTCGTAGCCGGTGATATTCTGCAGGTAGAGGAAAAAGAAGCTGCCTGTCCCCAGGGTATACCCCAGCCAGACCAGCAGCCACATCAGCCAGGCCGTGGCAAAACCGGGAAACGCGCGCGGGTTGATCCAGAACGAAGCCAGGAAGGAACCCAGCCGGAACGGCGGGGGAGATCCTTTCAGGCGCTCTTCCTTGTACAGGAAAAGGAACAGGACCGTGACCGCCGCCAGCACGGCGATGAGCGGGTAATACGCCGCGCGCAGGTCCCTGACCTGGATAAACAGAAGGTCACTGAGGATAATCGCGACCGGCGAGGACAGCCCGACGATGGCCTGGGTGGTCCCGCGCTGGCGGGCGGGAACGCGGTCGGGCAGGATGGCCCCGTAGGCCGAAAAGAGCATGTTGCCGAAAAACTGCACCATGAACCAGGCCGCCGCCATCTGCGGAATGGTGCGGCTGTTTGCCAGCAGCGCCAGGCCAAGCGCGTCACCGATCATGCCAATCAACAGCCACGGGCGGCGCCGGCCAAAGTGCGAGGTGGTGCGGTCGCTCAGCGCGCCGGCCAGCGGGTTGCCCACCAGCGCCCCGATGGCGCCCAGGGTCAGCACCAGCGCCAGCCCATCCGCGGCGCGGGTCGGGGCAATTTGGTTGACCTGGGTGGGAATCAGGACGGTTAAGACCGGCAGGAGAGTGACGGTTGTACTGGCGCTGGCCAGTCCCAGCAGCGCCTGGAATCCCCGGCTGACGGGGCGGTCTGGTTCAAAGGAGGCTTCAATGGTTGATGAGTTCATGTAAAAGGTACTTCACTTCCTATTCGCTGATGCTCGCCAGCGACATCTTATTACATGGTATCGATGGTCCAGAAAGCGAAAACCTATTGCTTTTCTTGAACATTTACCATCAATTAATACTTACTAGCCACCTCCTCGATATAAGATAAGAAATTTTTATTGGCTCTTGTTGAATGCTGACTGACTCTTGGTTATAAAGCTTACCAATTCTTTCTATGTCCTGCTGCAACAATTCATTTAGCGGTGTAGAAAAGCTATCCGAAGTTGCAGGACTAATTGGACAAGTACCTGCAAAAATTTCAATTCGGGCGGAATCATGTTTCCAGAATCCTTCTTTAGCAGTGATAGCGATCAATCCATTCCGCTCGTTGAATGACACCTTCCAATTGTCGGGTTTGTTTATTCTGATACCTGTTTCAGAATTTCTATAAACTTGAACACCGGATCCACCCTTGCAGCTAGAAAGAGTGATAAAAATTAAGAACAGGATAAACAGGGTATTTCTGGGAATATCTTGTTTTTGCAATGGCATTCGTACCTTTCCATATCACCTGGCAGTGGACCAGGAGACAGTTAAACGGTCCCGGTATTGATCCAAGGTGTCTGCCCGATCTCTGTTATAGAACTTTGATTTTCAGAAATTATTTGCAATCTGGGAACCATTCCAAACAACCCGTTCGCCTAAACTGCTTATACGCTTCATCTGGCGTTTGCCAATCAGAATCTTCAACGCCCAATGTTTGAATGTATTCGCGAAAATCCTCCTCTGTGTGAAAACCTTTGGTGATATCCTTGCTTGGAAACATGACAAACCAATGATAAAAAGTTAGTGTATTCTTGTTTCTGTAGGATTTGAACCTTAACAAAAGTTGTAGGTC
>CAZBDC010000285.1:0-5655 GCA_964490575.1 uncultured Anaerolineaceae bacterium
AAGCCTCAAGATCGCGCTGGTAGGTGTCTTCTCGATAACCGGAGCCTGGCTTGCGCTGGACAGCCATGGCGCACCCGATGATCTGGTAAATCAATGCATCATACGGTGTAACCACCCGGTTCGCTTGTGCCATGGGGACCGCCTCGTGGAAGTAATCCGCTCAATCCGCTCCCAAAATCCGTTGACAGCTCGTTGCCAGCCAAACACCTTCTTTTGCGCGCGCTCGCTGGGCGAGCGCCCGCTGCCGCTGGCGATGACCGACCTCAACCGGACCCGGGGCGCACTGAACCAGGGCGCTTGATCCATTCGGATGCGCCTGATCAAGGGGGTCCTTGCGCTTCAGTTTTCTGACCAATAAAGGGGTGCGAAGACTTACCGGGTTGCGCTTTATTTATAGCAAATGGGAAAACCCGGTGTATATCAGATTTCTCAGGTTAATATCAGTTTTTGCAGATGAATCGCCCGCCGGGGCGGCGGCTAATCGGCCTGCTCGCGGAACTGGCCCGGGGTGAGGCCGGTCGCCTGGCGGAAGGCGGCGGTGAAGAAGCTCTGCGAGCTGAAGGCGAGCTGCTCGCTGATTTCGGCCAGGGAGAGGGGCGTGTAGCGCAGCAGGGATCTGGCTTCGGCGATTTTGGCGGCGCGGATATAGTCGCCAAGCGACTGCCCGGTTTCGGCGCGGAACTTCTGCCCCAGGTAGTGGGCGTTGTGCCCGGCGAAAGCGGCCACGTCCGTCACGCGCAGGTTTTCGTAGACGTGGTCTTCGATGTAGGCGCAGCAGTCGTTGACCAGCTTCGAGTACTGCGCCGGGCGCTTGAGCCGGCCCACGCGGGTGGTGAAGTCGTATAGCATCTCGCGCGTCAGGGTGACGATGGGGATCATGTTCTTGAGCGACTCGACCTGCTGGATGTAGCGGTCCTGCAGGGCATAGGCCACGGCGGGGTTGAGCCCGGCCTGGACGGCCACGTTGAGGACCTGGGCGATGAGGCTGATGAACATGTTCTTCTGCTGGCGGATGGGGTCGGGCAGGGAGGTGTAATGGATCTCGGCGTAGTTGATGGTGCGCAGCAGGCGCTTGAGCTTTTCCAGGCTGCCTTCCCCGACGCATTCCATCAGGCGCTGCCCGAGCGCGTAGGTGGGGTCGGGGGCGTTTTCCACGCGGGCGGGGGGGTTTTCCCCCCCCCGCTGGCGGGGGGGGGGGGGGAGGTCGGCCCGGGCCAGCCCGGCGATGGGCAGGGCGGTGGTGTCCAGCTCCTCGCCAAAGGTGAAGGCATAGACAATGGCGATCAGGCGGGCGAACTCGGTGTAGGAGCAGACCGGGGTCTGGTTGAGCGCCGCCAGCAGCTTTTCGCGCGGGACGGCGGAGATGTTGTAGGCGCGCACGTAGTCGAGCATGATGTTGGTCGCGCCGCCGGAGGTGAAGACCGGGCCGAGGACGATCAGCGCGTCCAGGCGGCCCCCCTCCACGAGCGGGATCCCGGCCCACAGCTGGCCCAGCTCGCTGGAGATGACCTGCGGTTTGTGGGCCTGGGCGCACAGGCTGAAGATGCGGGCCTGGAGATCCGCGAAGGACAGCAGGAATCCGGCGCTGCCCGGGTCGGCCGCGTACTGCTCTACCAGGGCGCCGCCTTCATTTAATATAGATAGCGGGATGCCGTAGATGTTGGCCATGAAGCGGTAAAAGGCGCGCACGTCGACCGGTTTTTCCATGCCTGCTCCTGGTTTGAGCTTTTATAACGAGCGAAGTCTGAAAAACGATGGCATGATTCTACTATGGCCTGGCGGTTGAAACCGCGGCAAAAGCTGGGAAACCTCACCTGCGTGAGGTTGGAAGAGGGAGTCCCGGCGGAGCCGGGACGCTTAGCCGGCGTTGGAATCGGCTCGTCCCGGGGTGGGTTCTGGCTATAATTGATTCAAATCACCCAGCCAGGAGGCCCCCATGCCAACCCCTCAACCCGAACCCCCCTTCGTCATCCCGCCGGCGCGGACGGCTCACATCCGCCGCAAGATGCTGGACGCGGCCTACGCCGGGCTTTCGCCGGCCCAGAAGCTGGACATCTACTGGCCCAAGGAGGATAACTCCCCCTACCCGGTCATCCTGTCGATCCACGGCGGGGCGTTCCTGGGCGGGGATAAGGGCGACATGCAGCTCACCCCGATGCTGGAGGGGTTGAACCGTGGCTACGCGGTGGCGTCGATCAACTACCGCATGAGCGGCGAGGCGCTCTTCCCGGCCCTGCTGCACGACGCGAAGGCCGCCGTGCGCTGGCTGCGGGCCCACGCCGCAGAGCTGCAGCTCGACCCCAGCCGCATCGCCGCCTGGGGCAACTCGGCCGGCGCCTGGCAGGCCGCCATGCTGGGCGTGACGGGCGGGCTCGCGGCGCTGGAAGACCTCAGCCTGGGCCACCCCGAGCAGTCGAGCGCGGTCCAGGCGGTGGTGAACTGGTTCGGGCCGATCGACTTCCTCAAGATGGACGAGCAGCTGGCGGCGGACGGGCTGGGGCCCACCCCCGGCGACGAGCACAGCGGCCCGCGCTCGCCCGAGTCGCTGCTGCTGGGCGCGCAGATCACCACGATCCCCGCCCGGGTGCGCGAAGCCAACCCCGAGACGTACATCCGCCCCTCTTCACGCTCCGCGTCCCTAACCCCAAAGACGCGGAGCGCACCAAAGAGGTACCACCGGAGACCGGTGGTACCAGGGCAAAGCGCAATCAGGCCGGCAGCCCCCCGCTGCCCCACCAGGGCGCGTATTCCCCTCATTCGTCCCTCGTTCCACCGGTCCCCGGTGGAACGCTCTTGCTACGCTCCGCGTCTGGGGGGGGCTGACAACGGATTTTGCGGCACAGGAGTGCCGGGGCGGATTCCGCGGATTACGAGAAAGCGCACGGGTGTGGATTGGAGGGCGGAATCATTCCCGCCGCTGTTCGCCCGACCGGTTGTTGCCCGCCGGGGGCTGGGGTGGGCCAGGGGAAACAACTCGCCCAGCCGCCGGCGCAGGCCGGGCCGGTTTCACGAGCACGGCCCTGAATTCGCGGGCGGCGACCGCCGCGCCCATCCCTTCCACCGCCACAGCCGCGATTTCTGGGCGGAGTGGCGCGACGAGCGCCATCAGCGCGGCCCGGGCGGCGATTTTTCGCCCGGGCAGGCCCTCTCGCCCAAGGAGATGGAGGCCTGGCGCGAATTTTTCCACCAGACCTTCGGGGCGTGGCCCGAGGCGCACTGGATTTTCGGCGGGCGGCGCTTCAGCCCCTGGCACCAGGGCATGGACAGCTTCAACCCCTTCGTGGCCACGCTGCTCAGCAAGGGCGGCGGGCTGCTGCCGCTGTACGTCCTGCACCTGGTCGCCCAACAGCCGCGCTACGGCAACGCGATCATGGAGCTGCTGGCGGAGCGCACCCACGGGCAGTGGGTGGCCAACCCGGGCGCGATCTACCCGCTCCTGACCCTGCTGGAGAAGGAGGGCTTTATCGCGGGCGAATGGGAAGACCCCGACAAGCGCACCATCCGGATTTATTCGATCACGCCAGCCGGGCAGGCCGAGGTGGAGCGGATCAAGATGATCGTCATGCCCAAGCTGGCCGAGACCGGTCAGGTCCTGCAGGCGCTGATTGAAGATTTGGCGGTGGCGGAAGACCTGCCGGCGGCGGTAGACCTGCCGGCGGCGGTAGAACTGCCGGCGGCGGTAGAACTGCCGGCGGCGGTAGAACTGCCGGACGAAACCGGCCCGCAGCCCGGCGGGGGGTCGATTTGATGCGCGGTGGGGGAGGCGGGCGCGGCGGCTGGGGCAGCATGATCAACGCCCCGGACGAGCGCCCGCGGGTCACGCGCGGGATGCTGCGGCGGGTGCTGCGCTATGCCGCGCCTTACCGCCGGCAGATCGCGGCCATGCTGGGGGTCATCCTGCTCTCCACCGGGCTGTCGCTGCTCTCGCCGCTGATCATGCGCGACCTGATCGACCGCACCATCCCCTCCGGGGACGTGCGGCGGTTGATCGGGCTGGCCGCCGCGCTGCTGGTGATGCCGGTGCTGGGCAGCGCGCTCAGCGTCACCAACCGGCGCTTCAACGCGCGGGTGGGCGAGGGGGTGACCTTCGACCTGCGCGTGGCGCTGTACGCCCGCCTGCAGCGCATGTCGCTGCGCTTCTTCACCAACACGCGGGTGGGCGAGCTGATGAGCCGCCTGAACAACGACGTGATCGGCGCGCAGAACGCCATCAGCAACACGATCGTGGCGATGATCACCAACACGATCCAGGCCGCGGCTATGCTGGCGGTGATGCTCAGCCTGGAGTGGCGCCTGACGCTGCTGAGCGTGATGATCCTGCCGCTGTTTATCGTGGCGGCGCGCCTGCTGGCCGGCCGGCTGCGCGATATCGCCCGCGCCCAGATGGACTCGAACGCGGCCATGAACGCGATGATGAACGAGACGCTCAACATCGGCGGGGCGCTGCTGGTCAAGCTGTTCGGGCGGCGCGAGCAAGAGGTGGCCCGCTTCGAGCAGCGCGCGGCCGACGTGCGCCGGCGCGGGGTGGACCGGGCCATGTGGGGCAGCCTGCTGTTCGCCATCATCGGCCTGGTCAGCGCGGTGGGCACCGCCCTGGTGTACGGGGTGGGCGGCTATCTGGCCATCCAGAAGGCCTTCACCGTGGGCACCATCGTGGCCTTCGGGTCTTACCTGCACAGCCTGTACGGGGCGCTGCAGCAGCTGACCAACGCGCCGGTCGACTTTGCCACCTCGCTGGTCAGCTTCGAGCGGGTCTTCGAGGTGATCGACCTGCCGGCCGAGATCGACGACCGGCCCGGCGCGGTGAAGCTGGAGGCGGCGCGCGGCGAGCTGGTCTTCGAGGATGTTTCCTTTAAATACGACCTGGGCCAGCAGAACCTGCTCAACCAGGTGAAGCGCACCGGGCAGATGGACAGCGTGACGACCGTGCTGAGCGGGCCGGCCCCGGCGGCGGCGAAAGAACGGCCGGCGGCGAAAGCCTGGGCGGGCCGGGTGGGGGCGGATGGGGCCGGCAGTGAGAACGGTGAAAACGGCGCCGCCGGTGGCGGGGCGGAGGAAGAGGCGCTCCGCTCGCAGGCGCGCGAGGCCGCCCTGGATGGGATCAGCTTCACCGTCCGGCCGGGGCAGCTGGTGGCGCTGGTGGGGCCGAGCGGGGCCGGCAAGACCACCCTGACTTACCTGATCCCGCGCCTGTACGACCCGACCGGCGGGCGCATCCTGATCGACGGGCATGATTTGCGCGAGGTGACGCTCGACTCGCTCAGCGCGCAGATCGGCATGGTCACCCAGGAGACCCACCTGTTCCACGACACGATCCGCACCAACCTGCTCTACGCCCGGCTGGACGCGACCCAGGCCGAGATCGAGGCCGCCGCGCGGGCCGCCAACATCCACCACTTCATCGGCGACCTGCCGGACGGCTACGACACGGTGGTGGGCGAGCGCGGCTACCGACTGAGCGGCGGCGAAAAGCAGCGCCTGGCGCTGGCGCGGGTGATCCTCAAGGACCCGCGCATCCTGGTGCTGGACGAGGCCACCAGCTCGCTCGACAGCGAGTCGGAGGCGCTGATCCAGGAGGCGCTCAAGCGGGTCATGGCGGGGCGCACCAGCATCGTCATCGCCCACCGGCTCAGCACCATCCTGGCGGCGGACCTG
>CAZBDC010000286.1:0-5604 GCA_964490575.1 uncultured Anaerolineaceae bacterium
TGCTGGAGAAGAACGCCGTGGTGGGCGGGGCGACCCGCTCGCAGGCCATCTTCGCCGGGGTGGAGGCGCGCCTGTCGGTCTATTCGTACCTGGTCAGCCTGCTGCCGGAAAAGATCCTGGCCGACCTGGGGCTCGATTTCCACACCCGCCGGCGGGCGGTGGCTTCGTACACGCCGGTGGC
Source organism: uncultured Anaerolineaceae bacterium (assembly GCA_964490575.1). Lineage (GTDB taxonomy): Bacteria > Chloroflexota > Anaerolineae > Anaerolineales > Anaerolineaceae > DSYU01. The sequence continues at coordinate 182 of CAZBDC010000286.1, forward strand.
GAAAGCCGGGCGCCAGGCCGGGCTGCTGATCAGCAACGCCTCGGAGGCGGTCACGCGCGAGTCGTTCGCCCGCTTCACCGGCTCTGAGCGCGAGTACCAGGGCTACCGGGCGCTGGATGAGAAGCTGAGCCTGTTCGCGCAGAAGGTCTGGCCGACGCTGCTGGAGCCGCTCCTGCCGAAAGCGGAACTGCGGGCGCGGTTCGAGACCCCGGCAGAACAGCGGGCCTGGGATTACCTGGTCGAGCAGCCGCTCGCGGCGCTGATCGAGGACCACCTGGAAGATGATACGGTGCGCGGGGCGGTCTTCACCGACGCCAAGATCGGCGTGGCGACGTACCCTGAGGACCCTTCGCTCTTGCAGAACCGCACCTTCCTGTATCACATCATCGGGCAGGGTACGGGCGAGTGGCGCGTGCCGGTGGGCGGGATGGGCGCGCTGGTGGATGCGCTGGAGGCAAAAGCCCGCGCGCTGGGGGTGGAGATCAAGACCTCGGCCGAGGTGCTGGCGGTCGACCACTCGCCGCGGGTCAGTGTGGCCTATTTCACCGAGCGCGGCGCGGAATCGGCTGCCAAGGCGCGCTGGGTGTTGTTCAACACCTCCTCGGATGTGGCCAACCGCATCCTGCGCGGGACGTACGCCGAGCCGCAGGTGGAGGGCTCGGTCTTCAAGATCAACCTGCTGTTGAAGCGGCTGCCGGCGCTGAAGGACCCGGCCGTCTCCCCGGCGGAGGCCTTCGCGGGCACCTTCCACCTCTACGAGGGCTACGAGCAGATGAAGGCCTCTTACCGGGCCGCGCAGGAGGGCGCCCTGCCGGAGCGGCTGCCAGGCGAGTTGTACTGCCACAGCCTGACCGATCCTTCGATCCTCGGGCCGGGCCTGCGGGCGCAGGGCTGCCACACCCTGACCCTGTTCGGGCTGGACGTGCCTTACCACTGGTTCGCCCAGGATAACGCCGCGACGCGGGCGGCGGTACTCGCGAAGTACCTGAGCGCGATCAACGATTTCACCGCCGAAGACATCCGTGGCTGCCTGGCGCTGGACGCGAACGGCGCGCCCTGTATCGAAGCGGTCTCGCCGCTGGACCTGGAGACGAGCCTGGGCCTTCCGCGCGGCAACATCTTCCACGGCAACCTGGCCTGGCCCTTTGCCGAGACGGAGGAAGAGGCCGGGACGTGGGGGGTTGAGACCCGCTACCCCAGCGTGCTGGTGTGCGGCTCGAGCGCGAAGCGCGGCGGGGCGGTCAGCGGCATCCCGGGGCATAACGCGGCCAGGAAGGTGCTGGAGAGCCTGGGGCAGCCCGGGCGGGGAGCCGGGCATGACCGCCGCTGATCCGCAGCGCACCCGCCGGCAGCTGCGGGCCACCCTGGCAAAGGTCCCGCATTTTGGCGCTTTGAAAGAGGAGACCCAACGGGCGATCCTGGAAATCACGCTGCCATGCCACTTCGCCGCGGGCCAGGTGATCTACCTGGAGGGCGAGCCGGCCGGGTATGTCTACCTCCTGGAGCGCGGCTGGGTCAAGGCCACCCGCATGACGCGCGCGGGCCGCGAGCAGGGGCTGTTGTTCCTGCGCCCGGTTGAGATCTTTGGCGACATCGCCGTCTTCGCCGGCACGCCCTACCCGGGCACGACCACCGCGCTGGAGCCGGTCGACGCCTGGCGGATCCCGGCCGGGCCGCTGCTGGATCTGGTGCGGGCCGACCCCGAACTGGCCCTGGTCGTCATCCGCCGGCTGAGCCAGCGGGTGCTGCACTACGTCGACCTGGTGGAAGACCTGTCGCTGCGCAGCGTGGAGGCGCGCCTGGCCAACTCGCTGCTGCAGAACGCCGAGCCGGCGGACGGGCGGCTGATCGTCCCGCGCCGGGCGTGGGCCACCTTCGACGAGATGGCGGTGCGCCTGGGAACCGTCCGCGACGTGCTCAGCCGGGCCTTGAAGACGCTCGAAACCGAGGCGCTGGTGCGGGTGGAAAAACAGACCATCGTCCTGCTCGACCCGCAGGGACTGGCGGAACGGGCGCAGCGCTGAGGGGGGAGAATTTCCCTGCCTGGGCGGCTGATGGGAAACTCCCGTTTATGTTAAAATGATGAATGATGGCCGCTAGACTCTCTTACGTATGGGATTATGACCTTGACCCCGGGCAGTTTCGGGAAATCCTGGAGGGGAAACGGACGGTGGGCCGTCTTGACCAGGACTGGGCGGCGCTGCGCCTGTTGGAATACGCGCCCTACGAAGAAATAATTGCCCTGATTGGGTATTCTCGCCTGATCGAAAACTGGCCGCGCTGGCGGGAGCGAGTCCGCTCGCAAAGCCGCAAGCGTGGGTTCGATTTTTTGGTTGCCTGGCTGCCTGAAAAACACCCCGAGTTGTGCCATGGATAACAATCCGGCTTTCTATTTTGAGGCGCTTTACCCCCTTCAGGATGATGTGCTGCGGGTGATCCGGAAGGTCGATACTGGTTTCTACCTGACGGGTGGAACAGCTGCCTCGCGCGGGTATCTTCATCACCGTTTTTCAGATGACCTGGATTTCTTTGTTAACGATGACGATCGCTTTGGCTTGTGGGTGGAACGAATCATTCAAGCATTAACGCATGAGACCGGCTGGCAGAGCCTGGTATCCCTTCGAGAAGAACGCTTTGCCCGCCTGACCTTAATCCGCAGCGGCATTTCCTTAAAGATCGAATTGATCAATGACGTGCCTGCCCGGGTAGGTGAAGTGATCGACCATCCGGTCCTCGGCCGCCTGGACACGGCGGAGAATATCCTGGCGAATAAGGTTACTGCCCTGCTGGATCGTGAAGAGCCAAAAGATTTTGCTGACATCTGGGGGTTTTGCACGATCATGGGGCTTTCGCTGCGGGAAGCGATCTCGAATGCGGAAAGCAAGGCTGCCGGGATTTTTCCGGCCGACCTGGCCCGCTTGCTGTGCACGGCAACGGAAGCGGACTGGCGGCTGGTTCGCTGGATCAGCCCTCCGCCGGTGGTGGAGTATCTCCCGGCGTTAAACGGCCTGGGTGAAGACCTGCTGGGATTGTAGAGCGTTATCTTCCCTGGGATATCCGAAAGAACTGATACGCCTTCACCCAATTCTGCCAATTGATTAAGAGTCAACGAACTGGGCGATATTTCTCAGCCCCTCTTCATCCAAAATGCGGATCTGGCGCCGCTCGACGTGGATCAGCCCGCCTTCGGCCAGCTTGCGCAGGGCGCGGTTGACCACGTCTGGCACCGTGCCAAGGCGGGCGGCCATTTCGGCCTGGGTGGCCCAGCGCCGGCGCTGGACTGCCTCGCCCTCGGCCTGCTCCAGCAATAAGCGCGCCAGGCGCGCTTCCACCGGGCGCAGGGATAGATCCTCCACCATGCGGACCAGGTGCATCACCCGCCCGGCCAGGTCTTTGACCACCTGGCGCGCAAGCGGGGGATGTTCGTCCATCATTCTCAAGAGCACCTCGCGCCGGACCAGCCAGACCCGCGACGTTTCCAGCGCGGTCACGGTGGCCTGGTTGGGCGCGTCGGTGAACACGCTGATGGCGTTGAACACGTCCCCGGGGCTGAGCGTGTGGAGCACCTGCTCGCGGCCATCCAACCCGGTCTTGATCGCTTTCAGCCAGCCGCTTTCCACGATGGATAAACCGGCGCAGGGCTCGCCTTCACCAAAATCGCGTCGATCCTGGCCTTCATTATTGGGGCCATGGCCGTCTTTGCCGGCGGGAAGGTCCTGTTGGGCAATGATCCGGGCTATTACGTGATCAACTGGCTCCCGCTTTACAACTACACGGCCGGGATCCTGACCATCTTCATCACCGCCATCCTGATCTGGAGGAACAGCCGGTTTGCCCTGGCGGCGGCGATTGGCACGTTCAGCGCGCACGCCCTGGTCATGCTCATCTTGCAGACCGCCTATCGCGGCGTGGTCGCGCCGGACAGCATCAAGGCCATGACGGTCCGGATGGTTGCCTGGGCGCTGATCCTGGGGCTGATGTTCATCGCGGCATTTCGCGCGAAGGGGAGGCAGGCTGTCCACGAATAAGAAACGAATAAAACCCGGCTTTTCCGCGATACCGGTGGGGCCAATCCCTGGCCGGTGCGACAAAAGTCGTATTCCATCGAATCAAATTTGCGTATCCTTAACAGAGCAGCCTATCAGGACCGAATCATGAATATGCAGTTTCTTCCTCCTAACTCTGATGAAGACCTGCGCGCAGCCATCCTGGCTACGCTGGCAGCCGACCAGCGCACCGCCGGCGCGGATTTGCGCGTGGGGGTCCTGAACGGCATCGCCCACCTGGCCGGGGCGGTAGGCTCGCTGGAAGAGCGCGCCCTGGCCGAAAGCCTGGCTAAGGCTGTGCCCGGTGTGCGCGGGGTAGCCAACCGCATCGAGGCCCCCGGCGGGCCCAGCCCGGCCCGGGAAATCAACCTGGACTTAAAGAACGACGAAGTCCATTCTTAATGGAAATGAGGTATCCGTACATGTTAAAGGTTTGGACCAAATGGTTTCGCCGCTTCCACCGCTGGATCGCAGTGCCAACCGCGCTGTTGATCCCGGTGGCCGTGATTATCAAACTGGTCGGGAGTCCTGAGACCCAGGTAGCCTGGGAAAACCTGGATAAGATCCCGTCCATTTTAATGCTGGTCATGTCGATCAGCGGGACGTATTTATTCTTGCTGCCCTACATCGTCAAAGGCCAGCGCAAGAAAAAAACCTCTGCCCAGCAGGAGTAGCTCCGCGCAATGGAGATTAAAATGAAGAATAACCATCGTATAGGCGTCGGGCTGGCCGTCCTCGGCATCCTGGCCAGCCTGCTCTTTTTCTACTTTATCGCCGCGCAGTACAACCCGGTCATGGACGCGCACGACATGATGGGCCGCTCGGACGAGTCGACTGCTGTCTCGATCACCTTCGCGGTGCTGGGCTGGCTGGGGATCAGCGCCGGGGCCATCTGGGCGGCGGTCCTGTACGGCTTCGCCAACCGGCAGAAGTGGGCCTGGTGGTGGGGCGCGGTGGCCGCGACCATCCAGCTCCTGGCCGGCTTCTTCCCCGCCATCCCGGCCATGGATGGCGACCAGCCCACGCCGACCCTGATCGTCTTTGGGCTGGCGGCGGTGCTGTGGTTTGGGATGCTGTTGATCGGCGGCGTGCAGAAGAAGATCATTGCCCTGACCTTCGTGGCCGGGCTGGCTTACGTGCTGACCTTCATCGACGGCGTGGCGCCGATTTCCAAGTTCGTTTCGTCACCGGAAGATCCTTTCTGGAACGGCATGTACGTGATGACCCAGCAGGTGAGCTGGTGGGGCGCGGCGGCCTGGGCCATCTTTATCTTCGCCGTGCTGGCCCGCAAGCCGTGGGCCATCCCGGTGGGCATCTTCGCCGGGGCGATGTCGATGCTGGCCGGCTACCCGCTCGGCCTGAACAACGCCATCTTTG
>CAZBDC010000287.1:0-5547 GCA_964490575.1 uncultured Anaerolineaceae bacterium
GATCACCAAATGACTGGTACAACCTGGCTTTTTGCCGGAGTGCAGAATGAATCATATTATTGGTAAAAACAAAAAACATCGCCCCCAATTCTTCAACTTTTTTGACGCCTTGTCCAGGCCAAATGTACGGCCCAAGAACCGCTCCAGAATCTCCTTAGAGCCGGAGGCCAGAGGCGAACGCTCGGTTCAGGATGTAGCCCGGCTGATGATGATTGTGCTGCTGATCGCTGCAGCGGTGATCCTTGCGGGGACCCTGGCCGGCCTTTTTGTGTTTAAAGACACAATACCCATCTACATCCTGCTGGTTCTGATCATTCCAGCTTATATTGGCGCGCACAATGGGGGCTGGAAGTGGGCAGGGGCGATCCTGGTGCTGCTGTGTTTTGCCCTGGCGGCCTATGGTTCGCTGCTTCATGGCTTCTTTTCGAACGCGGTCCTGTTCTACGTCCTGGCCGTGATCCTGGCACAAATGTTATTTGGCAACCGGGCCGGCGCGCTGGTGGTGATCGCCTGCCTGGCCTCCTTTGCCGGGCTGGGATCTTACCAGCAAGGTTTCTCGATCGGAAACCTGGAGATCATCATCACATTTTCATTCGGTCTGGTTGGCATCGCATTGCTGGTCTGGTACACTCATTCCCGTTTGCAGCGCATCCTGGCAGAGCAGATCGCCGGAAACCTGGCCCTCCAGGAAGAAATCCGCCGCCGCCAGCAGGCAGAAGCTGTTCAGCGCGAGCAGGAAGCCCAGCTACGCCGCCTGGCCGACAATACCACCGACCTGGTCACGGAAGTTGACCCGGATGCGATCATTCGTTATGCTTCCCCATCCTGCCAGTCCGAGCTGGGCTACGACGTCGAACAGTCCTTAGGCATGAACGCTCTGGACTTTATCCACCCCGATGACCGCCAGGTCATGGTGGATGTCATCGACCACGCCGCCGCCACCCGCACCCAGGTACGGGTGCAGGTGCGCGTGCGCCGCGCGGATGGGCAGTACATCTGGGTCGAAGAAGCCGGGACGCCGCTGTATAACGGACAACAGGAACTGACCGGTTTCGTCATCGCCAGCCGCAACATTACCCTGCAAAAACAGGCCGAAATTGCCATCCAGGAATCCGAGCAGAAGTTCCGCACAATTATCGAAGCGCTCCCACTTGGAGTCCATATGTTTACGTTGCAGGATGACGGCCGCCTGATCTTAAATGGGTATAACCCCGCGGCCGATAAAATCCTGGGGTTTGAACACGCCCACATTCTTGGGATGCCGATCGAAGACGCGTTTCCGGGCCTGAGCGAGTCCGGGATCATCGAACGCTTCGTCGAGATTGCCCGGTCAGGGGGGAGCTGGAAGGCAGACCGGTTCGATTACAACCGTCTGCCCATCGAAGGGAGCTTCGAACTCCATGCTTTTCAAACCTCGTCGCTGCGAATGGTCGTCGTCTTCGCGGACATTACCCAGCGCATCCAGGCTGCAGAAGCCTTGCGCCTTTCTGAAGAAAAATTTTCCATGACCTTTCATACTTCGCCGGATTCGGTCAACATCAACCGCCTTGCAGATGGGGTCTACCTGGAGATCAACCAGGGTTTCACCCGCCTGATGGGCTACACCCGGGAGGACACGATTGGTAAATCCTCCCTGGCGCTCAATATCTGGGTCGATCCGGCCGATCGGGAACGCCTGGTGAAAGGGCTGCTGGAACACGGCGTGGTAGAAAACCTGGAGGCGCGCTTCCGGCGCAAGAACGGCGATATTGGAATCGGGTTGATGTCGGCCCGCATCATCAAGATCCAGGAAGAAAAGTGCATCCTGTCGATTACCCGTGAAATCACCGACCGGATCCTGACGGAAATCACGCTACGCGAGAACGAAGCCAAGCTGCGCGAGGCGCATCACAAGCTGGAGCGCGCATATGAAGCAACCCTGCAGGGCTGGGCGCATGCCCTGGAACTGCGCGAAACCGAAACCGCCAACCACAGCCAGCGGGTGGTCGACCTGACCGTGCGGCTGGCCCAGGAGCTGGGGATCCGTGGAGAGGAACTGGCCCATATCCGGCGGGGGGCCTTGCTGCACGACATCGGAAAAATGGGCGTGCCAGACGGCATCCTGCTGAAACCATCTCGGCTGACGTACGACGAATGGGTTACCATGCGCCAGCACGCAGAATTCGCCAGGGATATGCTCAGCGACATCGAATACCTGCACCCCTGCATCGCCATCCCCTATTCTCATCATGAGAAATGGGATGGCTCAGGTTATCCGCAGGGGTTAAAAGAAACAGAAATACCGCTAGCAGCGCGTATTTTCGCCATTGTCGATGTCTACGATGCCCTGACCCACGACCGTCCTTACCGGCCGGCCTGGTCGGTCAAAGACGCCCGGCGCTATATGATCGAGCAGAGCGGAAAGCATTTCGATCCCGACATTTTGGATCTTTTCTTGAAGTTGAACGTCTCCTAAATCGTTTTTCGGACTTCGTTTGTTTTGTGTGGGCGACTGCGTCGCCCACACAAAACGATACAAGTATCAAAAAAGGTCATTGGATGGGAAACACAACCTGATTGTAAACCAACCATCAACCAATTCCCTGTCACTGTGCTATACTGAAAGCATCAAGTGGGTTTACAAGCGATCCGTATCCCCGGGGGACCAACGGGATAATGGGAGGGAGACATGAACTACAAGCATCGATATGGGCGTTCTGTATTGGCGGCGCTGGTTGTATTTGGCCTGGTAGCGAGTGCCTGCCAGCTATTCAGTGGCACTCAGGTGAGCCTGCCGCCCACCGAGAAACCGGCTCAGCCGGTGGAACCTACCGCCCCACTGGTAGAAGAAGAGTCCCCGCCGCCCCAGGAGCCAACCCTGGCGCCAGAGGAGATCGAACGGCCGCAACGAGTAGAAGGGGCAATCCCCTCGTTTGCTGAGTTCCGCGAGCCGCAGACCAGCAAACAGGCCGTTCTGCAGCCCTATTCCATCGATGCCAACCTGGGCAATGTCTATAATCCGTTTTTGCTGTCAGAGGCGCAGATCCAGCGCCTGGCGCAGGATGGCTTTGTGGTGACTCCGGGCAGCGAGAAGGAGTTCTTTACCGTCTACGAGAAAGCCCGTTACGCCAACGTGCCCATCTTCGTCACATCTGACTCGCTGCTGCATACCTACCACCTGCTGTTTGACAAAGTGCTGCGCACCGCTGAGACGCAGCATTTCATCCCGCTGCTGGCCGCGATGAACCAGGCCCTGCTGGCCAGGGCAGACGAACAGTATCTGGCCCTGCAAAGTAGCGGCGCCAGCCCCGAGTGGCAGGACGCAGCCCTGCGCACGGCGGCCTTCCTGGCAGTGGGCAGCCGCTTGCTCGACCCAGGCGCAACCATCCCCGCCTATACGCAGCCTCTTGTAGACCAGGAACTGGCCCTGATTTCCGCCGCCGATGGGATCAAGCCTTCACCGATTTTCCCCGGGCTGGACCACGGCGAAGATTATACCCAGTACATCCCGCGCGGGCACTACACCCGCAGCGAGTCGCTCAAGGCTTATTTCAGGAGCATGATGTGGTACGGGCGAATGACCTTCCGGCTGAAGACCCAGAACCCGGCCGCCGGCCAGGCGGAAACCCGCCAGGCGCTCCTGCTGATCCAGGCAATCCAGACCACCCAGATCAACGGCGCGCCGGCGCTGGCAGCGTGGTCTGACCTCTACAGCCCAACCGCTTTCTTTGTTGGGCGCAGCGACGATCTGACCGTGCTGCAATACCTGCCGGTCAAGGACCAGATCTATGGAGCAGGGGCCGACCTGGACCAGGTCGCCGACGAGGGCAAGCTGGGGACCTTTATCGAGGCAGCCAGCCAGCTCCCACCGCCGCGCATCCTGGGTATGGTGATCGAAGTCAGTGACGACGAGGAAGCAGAGACCAAAGGGCTGCGGTTCATGGGCCAGCGCTTTGTTCCCGACGCCTACATTTTCCGGCAACTCATCTATCGCAACGTGGGCACGCCGGATAACCGCCGGGGGCTGCCGATGGGCATGGACTTGATGGCAGCCATGGGCTCGGACCGGGCTTACCAGATTCTGGAGGAGACCGGTCAAACCGAGTACGCCAATTACACCCGCCAGATGCAGAAGGTGCGGGTATGGATGAGCGGCCTGGACCTGGAGGAATGGACCGAGACACTATATAACTCGTGGATTTATACCTTCTACCCGCTGCTGGAAACGCCCGGGCAGGGATACCCGGCCTTTATGCGCAGCCAGGCCTGGCAAGATAAGCAGATCAACACCGCCCTGGGCTCGTGGGCCGAGTTGAAACACGACACCATTCTGTATGCCAAGCAGGTCTACGCCGAACTGGGCGGCGGCCCTCCGCCGCCGGAGCCGGTCCCGCCGCGCGGTTATGTGGAACCGGTGCCGCAGTTTTACGCCCGGCTGGACGCGCTGACTACCATGACGCTGGAGGGATTGGACAGCCGCGGGCTGCTCAATGATATGGATCGCAGCAGCCTGCTGGTGCTCCAGCGGCTGGCGCGCGAATTCCAGGTCATGGCCGAGAAAGAACTGGCCGGAGAGCCGCTGGGTCAGAAAGAATATGACACCATCCGCTTCTACGGTGGAGAACTCGAGCACCTGGTTATGGCCTCAGCTGACACCGACAATGGCGAGGAATACGCCCGGCGCTACATGGACGAAGAGCCCCAGGCAGCGGTGATCGCCGACGTCGCCACCGATCCTGACCCGGGCGGCGATGGGTCTTCCGAGCCTGTCGTGCTGCAGGAAGGCGTCGGTCGCATCCATGAGATCCACGTCGTGGCGCCGGTTATCCAGGACGACGGCACGGTCTTCCTGCAGGTAGCCAAGGGTGGCGTCTTTTCGTATTACGAGTTTTCCTGGCCGGCCAACGACCGCCTGACCGATGAAAAATGGCGCGAGATGCTGGACGGCGGCCAGGCCCCACCGCTGCCGGGCTGGACCAGCAGCTTCCGCGTGGACCAGGGTGAGTTCGCCGACCTTCAGCTGGCTGTGCTGAGGCACCAGAAGGATATCACCAGCATTTTCTGGGAAACCGCCTGGGTTGAGCCCGACTGGAACGGTCCACTGGGCATCTTCCAGGCTGAGTTTGCGGCACTCAAGGCAAATACACAGTACGAATCGCGGCAGCTCATCCGCTCGCAGTTTACCTCGTTCGACCTGCAGTCCGGCACCCGCGCGGTGGTGACCACGCGCGAGACCTGGGAAGATAAACGTTATGCCGGCGAGTACCCGGACTACGGCCTGCCGGAGTTGGCTCACCGCGGTCCGTACACCATCGCGGTAACCTACACGCTGGAAAAAGACCAGTCCATCTGGAAGGTGACCGGGTATAACTACCTGGAAGCGCCGCCAGGATGGGAGTAAGGAAGGCGCATTGAGGCGTGGAACAGCAGTTCTGCTGTTGATCATCCTGCTGGCATCCGGGTTGGGAGCGCTCCCGACCCGGGCCAGGCAGGCGCGCCGGGCAGGCTAGCGCTGGGCCGACCGGCGAGATGGTCGCCCTTGCCGCATGCAGGGTGCACAGCGCCCGC
>CAZBDC010000288.1:0-5540 GCA_964490575.1 uncultured Anaerolineaceae bacterium
CCCTATCCTACACTCTTTCCCTACACGACGCTCTTCCGATCTCGCGCTGGCCACCCCAATCAGCGCCAGCGGGCGCTCGTTGCGCAGGAAGGCCGCCGCCTGCTCGATCCGTGGCCGCTCAGTCGTATACAGGTGCTCCACCACGTGCCGCAGGTTCTCCCCCTGCGCCTGGATATCCGCCCAAAGCTGGTTGTGCATGGTCACCGCCTTTTAATTAAGTAGGATAATCAAAGATTGCTTCGGCCCAAAACTGGGCCACCGATTTTTTTCTTGGTGTTCTTCGTGTTCTTGGTGGTTAAGTATTCCAGTATTCCATATCCTTAGTGATCATAGCATGATCATATATGCACGTCAAGTGAAATAAATCGCATATTCGATTGACTGTCACGATCATATATGATACGATACACCTGTCCTGGACATCCGTCCCGGCTGCGCGGACGCCCGGGCCAGTCGATTCCAGGGAGGAGGTGCGCATGTACGCCGTCGGAAAACCCTTCCCGGTCCTCTCCCCGCCGGAGACCGGACGCATCCACCAGGCCGTCCTGCGCATCCTGCGCGAGATCGGCATGGAGATCCAGCACGACGGCCTGCTGCGGGTGCTGGCCGAACACGGCCTGCCGGTCGACTTCGCCGCCCGGCGCGTGCGCTTCCCCACCCCGCAGGTCGAGCAGTTCCTGGCAGAAACCGAAAAATACGATTGGGAGACCGCCGTCCCGCGCGTCAGCGGCTCGGCCGGGATCTACCACGGGCGTTTCCAGGAGCCCGAGACGGGCGAGTTGATCGAATGGACGGAGGACGACCTGGCCTACTACTTTGCCCTGGCCCGCGAGCTGCCCCACATCGAGGGGGCCCTCATGCTGGGCAGCCGCCTGCCCTGCCCAGCCCCGCTCGAGCCGCTCTACGAACGCTATTACTGCTGGAAATACGGCGCCAGCGAGGGCAGCTCGATCTACCTGGACGAGACCTGCCCCTACCTCTACGACCTCTACCAGGTGGGCGCCGAACAGGCCGGGCGACCCATCCAGGACGTCTTCCAGGCCACGGTCTACCTGATCCCGGCCCTCAAGCTGGGCCAGCACGAGGCCTACCAGGTGGCCTACTTCCGCGAGCGCGGGCTGCGCGTCGGCATCGGGGACATGTTCGCCATGGGCGCCAACGCCCCCATCACCCTGGCGGGGGCGGTCGCGCTTAACCTGGCCGAGCAGATCGCCCTGCGCATCCTCGACTGGGCCTGGTTTGGGGTGCGGCGGCTGCGCATCGGCGGCTCGCTGGCGGTAATGGACATGCGCACGATGATCTACCCCTACGGCCGCCCGGAGATGGCCCTGGCCAACCTGATGCTGGCCCACATGGCCCGCTTCTACGGGGCGGCTTATTCCGGGCACGCCGGGCTGTCCGACGCCAAGCTGCCCTCGGTCGAAGCCGGCTACCAGAAGGCGCTCACCGCCCTGCCCACTCTGCTGGCCTGCGGCTCGCTGTGGATGGACGCCGGCCTGCTCTCCATTGACGAGGTCTGCTCCCCGCTCCAGCTCGTCCTGGACGATGAGTTCCTCTCGGCCCTCAAGCACCTGGCCCGGCCCATCCCGGTCGACGAGGACGCCATCGGCTACGAGACCATCCTGGAGGCCGGCCCGGGCGGGCAGTACCTCGACAAGGAACACACCGTTCGCTACCTGCGCAGCCAGCACTGGCAGCCGCGCCTGTGGTCGCGCGAGATGCTCCAGCCCTGGCTGGAAGGCCCCCGCCCGCTCGACCTGGACCGCGCCCGCCAGGTGGCGGAGCAAACCCGCCAGTCCGATTACCGCGCCTCGCGCCTCTCCGCGAGCCAGGAACACGACCTGCTGGGCGTCATTGAGAAGGCCGGCAAGGAACTGGCGAGATGAGACCAAACCCTCGCGGAGCAACGATAACTGCGGTGTGGGGCGGCAACGAGCTGTCAACGGATTCGGGGAACAGATTGAGTCGACAATCCGCTCAATCCGCTCCCAAAATCCGTTGACAGCTTTGCATTAAACACTATTCATTCGCAACCTCGGAGCATTGGACCGAGGAAGAGTTATAAACACAAAGGAGAATATTAAATGAAAATCGTCATCATTGGAGCCGGGTCGGTGGCCTTTACCCCGGCGATTCTATCCGGGTTCTGCGTCGATCCGCGCTACAAGGGCGCCACGATCGGGCTGGTGGACGTCAATCCGGAGACCCTGGCGCTGGTGCGCGACTACACCGTGCGCGTCTCGAACGAGTTCGGCCTGGACTGGAAGGTGGAGGCCTCGATCGAGCGGCGCGAGGTGCTCAAAGACGCCGACGTGGTCACTGCCTCGATCGGCGTGGGCGGGCTGGCGGCCTGGGAGCTGGACGTCGATATCCCCTACCAGTACGGCATCGTCCAGCCGGTCGGCGACACGTCTGGACCGGGTGGGCTGGGCCGCGCGCTGCGCCACATCCCGGTCCTGGTCGGGATCGCCAAAGATATGGAAGACCTGTGCCCCAGGGCCACCTTCTACAACTTCACCAACCCGCTGACCGTGCTCACCCAGGCGGTCAACAAGCTGACGAAGATCCACTGCGTCGGGCTGTGCATCGGGCCAGACCTGACCTGGGACCACCTGTGCCGGGTGGTCGGCGTGGAAAAGAAGGATACCTCGGCCCTGATCGGCGGGATCAACCACTGCCACTGGCTGTACGATTTCCGCATCCACGGCGAGGACGCCATGCCGGTGGTGCGGGCCGCCTTCGACGCGCTGGACGGAAACCCGGCCGAGATGGAGAAGTTTAAAAAGATGTACGAGGCGCTCAACACGCGCCCGCAGGAGCCGCATGGCAGCCAGCCGCTGTGCGTCTCGCTCTTCCGCCACTTCGGCGCCTACCCCGGCCCGGGCGACGGGCACGTGGCCGAGTTCTTCCCCCAGTTCATCCAGTCCACCATCCCGAACCTCGAGCGCTTCCAGGGCGGGGCCATCCGCAACGTCAAGAAGACCTACCCGCCCCTGACCGACAAGATGATCGCCATCGCCCGCCACAACGCCCCCATCGACGCGCGCTCTTTCGCCGAGGAGATGTACTGGGAGCACACCCAGCTGCTCGACATCCTGGTCTCCGAGCAGGACAACCTGGGCCAGACCTTCTATGTCAACATCCCCAACCGCGGCATCGTCACCAACCTGCCGGCCGAGGCGGTGCTCGAAGTGCCCGCCACGGTCGACCGGGGCGGGATCCACCCCTTCGCCCTGGGCGACCTGCCGGCTTCGGTCGTGCCGACGCTGATGCACAAGATCGCCTCGCTCGACCTGATCATCGAGGCCGCCATGGAAGGCTCGCGCCATAAAGCCGTCCAGGCCATGATCAACGACCCGCACTTCACCAGCATCGCTCTGGCCGAACAGGTGACCAACGCCCTGATCGACGCCGAGCTCGACTACCTGCCCAACTTCCGCTAAACATCAAGCGTTGTGAACCCTCAACCTGTGGGGGTTCACAACGCACGCATTTACACCCGCAGCACGCGCACGCCCAGCTCCTCGGCCTGCTCCACAAAGCGCGGGTTGGCCTGCGCGCCGGTCACCAGGGTGGAGATGCGCTCGAGCGGGGCAATGTAGGCCGCCGCGCGCCGGCCCAGCTTGGTATGGTCGGCCAGCACGACCAGCTCGCGGCTCATCTCGATGATCCGCCGGGTGGTGGCTACCTCCGGCAGGTGGTCGGTGGTCCAGCCGCCGTCCAGGCTGAGGGCCTGCGCGCCCATCAAGACCCGGTCCACGCGCACCTCCGCCAGCGACTGCTCGGCGATGTGCCCGAGCACCGACAGCTCCGAGCCGCGCAGCACCCCGCCGGTGACCACCACGGTGATCTCACCCGCGGCGGGGGCCAGGTCGGCGGCGATGTTGAGCGCGTTGGTCACCACCGTCAGGCGGGGCCGCTCGAGCAGGCAGCGCGCCAGCAGCGTGGTCGTGCTGCCCGAGCCGATGAAGACCGCCTGCCCGTCGCCGATCAGCCCTGCCGCGGCGCGGGCGATGCGCTCCTTTTCGTCCTGCGCCAGGGCCATGCGCTGCACCACCGGCGGCTCAGGCGGCGCGGGCACGGCCTCGATCGCCCCGCGGTGGGCGCGCTGCAAAAAGCCGCCCTCCGCCAGGTCGTGCAGATCGCGCCGGATGGTCACCTCGCTGGTCCCAAATCGCCGGCTCAGCTCGGGGACCGTCACGCGTTTCTGGCTCTGGATCAGCGCCAGGATCTTCTGCTGCCGTTCTTCCTTTAATAATCGTTCCATGGTAGGCGCCTCAAGCGGATTCGGAAGGGAAATCGATGGATAATAACCAATCCTATCATAAAATATCGATCTCGACCCCAATTTCTCCTGGCTACCACGGAGGAGGGACTGTGAAATAATTACGTTCTATGGAAAGCTGTCAACGGATTTTGGGTGCGGATTGAGCGGATTGTCGACAACCGCTACTCCGCTGGCCGGAGCCAGGCTGGCACGAACAACCACTGCCGGTTTACCCGGTTCACCTGGGCCATGGGGGTTGCCTGATGGGAATAATCCGTTCAATCTGTTCCTCGAATCCGTTGACAGCTCGCTGCCGGCCCACACCTTTTTAGCCCTACCAGGCCATCCGCCAGGCGGAAAGCGCTTTCTGGAGCGCGGCCAGGCTCTCTTCCATTTTCTGGCCGGCCGTATCGATCACGATGCGATCGCTATCCCAGGGCTCATAATGCCGGTTGACCACTTCGTCCCAGGTGGGCGGGCGCAAACCGGCCACGTCGACGGTGCGCGTTTCCACCCGCGCGCGGTGCTCCGCCGCATCCGAGCAGACCACCTCGATCTCGACCCAGCGCGCCCCGCTGTGCAGCGCGACATCCCGCCAGGCCCGGCGGGTGATCTCCAGCGGGTTGACCGAGTCCGCCACCACATCCCGGCCCAGGCCCAGGTTATCCACCGCGACAGCATAGACCTCTCCCTCCGGCCCCCTCTCCACGATCCGCAAGAACGGCAGATCGTGGAGAGGGGGTGCCTTCAAGGTCTGGTCGGGGTAGTGCGCTGAAGGTGTTCAAGGATCTCAGCCTGGACTTGCTCGGTTTCGTGCAGGACCTGGTCGTTCGTGAAGCGCAGCACCCGGAATCCCATTGCTTCAAGGATCCGCTGCCGTTCCACGTCCTCATCGATTTGTGTCTGATGGATAAGGCCATCCACCTCAATAATTAAGTTAGCCTGGTGGCAGTAGAAATCGACCACAAACCGGTCGATAGCATGTTGGCGGCGGAACTTATAGCCCAGCAGCCGGTGCCCCCGCAGATGCTCCCACAACAGCGCCTCGGCCTGCGTCTGGCCTTCGCGCAGCTGCTTCACCACAGGTTTGAGTTGATCCCACAGCACCGGATCGGGCTTATGCCGTTTCTGAGCCACTGTCCTGCTCCTCTCAACCAGGTGCACCGCCAAACTCCGCCGCCCACCAGCATTCTTATCTCCCCTCCATTATCGCCGCACTTGCGCCACAGGCCCGCGCCCACCAGCATTCTTATCTCCCCTCCATTATCGCCGC
>CAZBDC010000289.1:0-5466 GCA_964490575.1 uncultured Anaerolineaceae bacterium
AACTCGCGTTTTAGCCTTGAAAGGGCTGCGTCCTGGTCCCCTAGACGATGGAGGCATTCAACGGGCAGGATTCTACCACTGGCTCGCCAACCGGTCAAGATATCCGGGAACAGATTTTGCCTTTTTCAGCCAGATTCCTACCCATCCGATGTGTTTGCAGATCAGCCGCGGGGGCAAGTCATCAGGCCGCCAGCGGCCTGACCAGATCCGGAGAATCCAATCCCGGCCGGTTAACCTGCGGCGAGACCGGGTAAGCTGCCATCAGTTCAGCCGGGTACGGCTGCAGCATTCCCTGTAGCTCACCGGGTTTTTGCTCGTTAGCGAGCCAGGCCCACAAATCATCCCCGCTGAGCATGACCGGCATGCGAGGATGGATCGGCCGGACCAGATCGTTGGCGTCACAGGTAAGGATCGTGCACGAACGGATTTCATTCCCTTCAGGCGAGCGCCAAAATTCCCATAGGCCGGCAAAGGCAAATGCCTTTTCGTCAGCACGCTTGAAGTAAAACGGCTGCGAGCTTCCCTTTGGACCGCCGCCTTTCTGCCATTCGTAAAAACCATCTGCCACAATGAGGCAACGCCGCTTGAGAAAAGCATTCTTGAAAGCTGGCTTCTCCATCACCGTCTCCGACCGGGCATTGATTAACCGGCTGGCAATACTGGGATCTTTTGCCCAGAAAGGGATCAATCCCCAGTGCATCCATTCTGCCACCCGCTGAATTGGGTCGATCACTACAGCCACCGGCTGAGTCGGCGCCACATTGTAACGCGGGTGATAGTCATCCGGCATTGAAACAATACCCAGGTCAGCCCGGGCGCTATCGGCATCAATTGTAATTGTGTATCGGCCGCACATATGGGCCCTCCTCATTTGTCTATAGCCGCCAGGATGAACTCCTGCCAGAAACGCTATAGAACCCCTGTACTATTATGACGGATTGTGGAGGAAGAGTCAACCGGGGAATTTGGGCTTTCCCGGTGATATAATTTGCTAGTCATAAAAGCCACAGCACACTGAAAGCATCTTCAGCGACTACGGTGATCAATTCCGAATGGAATATCAGTAATATGAGGCGGGAGCATGTCAAAACCCCTGGTGGAGTGTATACCTAACTTTTCAGAAGCGCGCCGGCCCGAAGTGGTCGAGGCCATCATTCAATCAATCGCCGCGGTGACCGGGGTTGCCCTGCTCGACCGTCATTCCGACCTGGACCACAACCGGACCGTGGTTTCATACCTGGGAGACCCCGCGGCGGTGGAAGAAGCAGCCTTTCAGGCGATCAAAACCGCCGCGCAGTTGATCGACCTGGACCATCACACCGGCGAACATCCCCGCCTGGGGGCCACCGATGTGGTTCCGTTCGTGCCGATTCGCGAGATCAGCATGCAGGAGTGTGTTGAGATGGCCCGCCGGTTGGGACGGCGGGTCGGTGAAGAACTGGCAATCCCGGTTTACCTTTATGAAGAGGCCGCTACTCGCCCAGAGCGCAAGAACCTGGAAGATGTGCGGCGCGGCGAGTACGAAACCTTGAAAGAAGAAATCAGCCTGCGCCCTGAACGGAAGCCCGACTTTGGCCCGGCGCGGGTTTCCCCGGCAGGGGCCACCATCATCGGCGCCCGCGAGCCCTTGATCGCCTTCAACATCTACCTGACCACCAGCGATGTTGAAATTGCAAAAAAAATCGCCCGGGCAGTGCGCTTTTCATCTGGCGGTTTGCGCTATGTCAAAGCTCTGGGCCTTCTGGTGGAAGGGCGCGCCCAGGTATCCATGAATCTGACCAACTACCGCCAGACGCCCATCGCGCGAGTTGTCGAGATGATCCGGCGCGAAGCAGAGCGTTATGGGGAAGGTATCCATCACACCGAACTGGTCGGTCTGGTCCCCCAGGAGGCATTGGTTGACGCGGCAGTGTGGCACCTGCAGCTCGATATGTTCGAGCCCAGGCAGATCCTCGAACACCGGCTGGTCGAATCGCAATCGCAGGGCAGCCAGCTGCCCGAAACAGTCGAGGCCAGATTTCTGGACGCCCTGGCAAAAGGCACGCCGACGCCTGGCGGCGGTTCGGCAGCCGCCCATGCTGGGGCCGCTGCCGCCGCGCTGGTCGCCATGGTTGCCCGCTTGACCACAGGCAAGAAAAAATACGCCGGGGTAGAAGGACGTATGTGGGAGATCGTTGAAGCCGCTGAAGGATTGCGCCATGATCTGACCGGCGCAGTGGCGCGTGATTCAGCTGCCTTTGAGGCCTACATTGCTGCGATTCGCCTGCCCAAAGAAACCGATGAACAGCAGGCCATCCGCGCCACAGCCCTGGAACAGGCGACTCAGGAAACCATCCAGGTCCCACTGGGCGTCTCTAAGCAAGCTGTGGATGTTCTCCGCCTGGCGCTCGAAGTCGCCCAGACCGGAAACGTCAATGCAATTTCAGATGCAGCCAGTGGAGCCGCCCTGGCACGGGCCGCATTGACTGCTTCCAGCCTGAACGTACGGATCAACTGTCCAAACCTGGCCGATCAATCCGCTACAAGCGCCTACCTGGAACAGATTCGCCAGTTAGAAAGCGAAGCCGGGGCATTGGAAGACAAACTCCGCCAAACTCTTGCTGAACGCGGCCGCCTGGCCTTCTAGGCGAGCAGGCAGCAGGAAACGGAGCATCGATGCGATTCTTAAAGGCAGCTTTATTCTCCCCGATCATGCTGGCGTGTCTGGTCGCCTGCCTGTTGGCAACCGCCTGCCAGCCAGCCGCTGCCGCAAAATTAACGGATCCGGCTACGCCTGAAGCGGCGTCTGCTGCCACCCTGGCGACGGCCCCGGCGGAAAAAGAATCCATTGCCGGCACGCCTGCAATTACCACGAGCCCAACCGAGCCAACCTTCCAACTCTGGCTGCCGGGCTACTTACCTGGCGAGCTTTCCCGCTCAATCGAGCTTCCCCCCGGCCTATCCATCACCCGGCAGGAAAGCGCCGCCAACCTTAGTCTGGTTGTCCTGGACAATGCCCGGCAGGGATCCAAATATGCACCCTGGGTTTATGCGCTGGTCGCCCCATTCCCGACGGTAGAAGATGAATTCAGCCTGAATGATCTTCGAGATACCTGGCGCAAAGGCCCTGGGGAAGAGGCAAAGCTGCAAAAACTGCTGGTCGACCGTTCGACCCGCGCCATCTTTGAAATCCTATGGGGACCGGCATCCAGCGCCGTCCGGACATTACCGGCTTCTGGGCTGCTCGATGCAGCCTGGAAAGAAAGATCGACCTGGGCGATCATCCCCTTCGAACAGCTTGAACCCCGCTGGAAAGTCGTGGCGGTCGATGGCCAATCCCCGATCCATAAGACCTTCGATCCAAATGCGTATGGACTGACCGTCTATTTCGGCCTGGAAGGCCAGGCGCCGTCCGATGCCGTGGATCAAATCCAGTTGTCCGGCAACTACCAGCCTGACCGGCTCACAACAGTGGTGCTCACCGGGGTTACCGCGTTAGTTCGCGGCACCGCTACCCTGATGGAAAGCCGGGGGATGACCTATCCCGCCCAGGATATCGGGGACTGGCTGCGGGAAGCCGACATCCTCCACATTAACAACGAAGTCCCCTTTGCCAGCAACTGCCCGCAGCCGTTCGACTGGGAAGGCCTGGTATTCTGCTCCCAGCCCGATTATATTGAGCTGCTTGAGAGCATCGGCACAGACGTTGTGGAATTGAGCGGCGACCATTTTCAAGACTGGGGCCCGGAAGCCACGCTTTACACAATCGACTTGTACGAAGGACGCGGCTGGCCATATTACGGCGGCGGGCGAAACGCCGCCGATGCCATGCAGCCGGTGCTCTTTGAACATAACGGCAACCGCATCGCCTTCACCGGCTGTAACGCCAAACCCCCGGGGTACTCTGGCGCCAGCGAAACTACCCCAGGCGCCGTTCACTGCGATTTCGATCAGATGGTAGATCAGGTTCGCCGGTTAAAAAAGGATGGGTACCTGCCGATTGTAACTTTCCAGCACCTGGAATACTACAGTTACACCGCACACCCAATCCTGCAGAAAGATTTCGCTTTGATGGCGGAGGCCGGGGCCGTCATCGTCTCCGGCAGCCAGGCGCACCAACCTCACGCGTTGGAATTTAAAAATGATGCACTGCTGCACTATGGCCTCGGCAATCTATTTTTTGACCAGACCAACCAGGGCGAACCGCCCCGGACGGCCTTTATCGACCGGCATGTTTTTTACAATGGCCGGCACGTCAGCACTGAGCTGCTGACGATCTATTTTGTCAACTGGGCCCGCGCCCGCCCGATGACCCCCACAGAGCGCCAGGCGCTTCTGCAAACAATCTTCGAGGCCAGCGGATGGGACCCTGGCTCTCCATAAACGGCCCGGCGCCGGCAGCCAAAAATTTCCCTGGAACTTCGTTCTCGCTGTACAATAGTTTCAGGTTAACCAAGCTTTGCCTATCCCTCAAAACAAAGCACGCATCAATCGAAGGAGAACCGCATGGGACTGAAACCCGACCACTGGATCCGCAAAATGGCCCTGGAACATGGAATGATCGACCCGTTCGTCGACCATCAGGTGCGCAACGGCGTCATTTCCTACGGCGTTTCCTCGTATGGTTATGATATCCGCGTAGCCGATGAGTTTAAAATCTTCACCAACGTCTATTCAGCCATCGTCGATCCCAAAGATTTCGACCCGCGCTCGATGGTCGACTTCAAAGGGGATACCTGCATCATTCCCCCTAACTCCTTCGTATTGACTCGCACCATTGAATACTTCCGGATTCCCAGGAAAGTATTGACCGTCTGCCTGGGGAAATCCTCTTACGCGCGCTGTGGATTAATCGTCAATGTGACTCCCTTCGAACCTGAGTGGGAAGGCTATGTGACGCTCGAAATCTCCAACACAACCCCCTTGCCGGCCAAGATCTATGCCAACGAGGGCATTGCTCAGGTGCTGTTCTTCGAAGCAGACGAAGAATGCGAGATCTCCTACGCGGATAAAAAAGGCAAGTACCAGAAACAGCAGTCAATCGCACTACCAAGGCTTTGAAGCTATGGAACCCAAGTGGTTGGAATGGGGCCGGGCGCTGCAAACCATTGCCCAGAACGGCCTGGCTTATTGTAAAAACCCTTTTGATATCGAGCGTTTTGAATCCGTTCGGCGGATTGCGGTTGAAATTCTGGCGTCCGGCACCAACATCGATCCGGAACCGCTGGAAGCGCTGTTCACGGCCCAAGAAGGATACGCGACGCCGAAAATCGACGTGCGCGGAGCTGTCTTTCGGGAAGATACGATTCTGCTCGTCAGCGAGCTGATCGACCAGGGCCGCTGGACTCTCCCCGGCGGATGGGCCGACCTGACCGATTCACCCAGCCAGGCCGTCACCCGGGAGATTGAAGAGGAATCAGGCTACCAGGCACGGGCAGTTAGATCGGAAGAGCGTCGTGTAGGGAAAGAGTGTAGGATAGGGTGGTG
>CAZBDC010000290.1:0-5368 GCA_964490575.1 uncultured Anaerolineaceae bacterium
GTACTAAAAAAGCCAGCCTTGAGCAGATGGGTCCTGAAATACGAACTGACTGGAATGAATATCCTGATCCCGGACTACGGGACCTGGGCCTACGCCCGCCCGGTAGCAGGCGTTAGAGGCTGGTCGAGCGCCAGAGCAGCTTCCTGGCGCTGGAAAACTACCACCGGGCAGCCTGCCGGAACGGTCCAGAGGATGTGCTGGCCAACCTGATGACGCTGAACGAGGCCCAGGGACAGGTGGCCTTCGCGCGATTCCTCTCGCCCTCGCTCCGCCCAGTGGTGGAAGGCTTTGCTGGTAATGGAATTGCGAGATGCCCACCTCAACGCCATCTCCAGCGCGTGCGGTACCATCAAAACTCGCTAGGGCATCTCCATAATTTTTAATTATCAATTGGCCACTCACCTCCCTGCCGCCTCCAACGGCGCGCAGGTGTCCAGCCGGTCCGTCACGTCCTGGTAGTCGAACGGGTGCGGCCAGGTGGCAAAATACGAGCGGTCGGGCAGCACACCCAGGCGGGTGTCGAAGTAAGCGTCCAGGATCAGGCGGAAGGAGTTGACCGGGGTGATAGCCGTCGGAACATCCACGCTGGCCCCTGGCAAGTAGTAGGCGTTGAGGATTGACAGGCGCTCTCGCAGGCAGGTATTCTCAAGCGACTCCCAGTCCAGGTAGGCGCCTGGGCCGTGATCGGCCTGCAGCAAAATGACCGGCGGCGCGGCGGACCCGGCCAGGATGCTGCGCAGCAACGCCTCGGTCAGGGTATTGACATACAGAAGCTGTTCCTTGTAGCGCGCCGCGTAGACTGCCCCCGGCTGGCTATAATGGGAGCCATCGCTGATCGTCAGGTCGTCTGGCAGCACCCGCCCGCCCTGCGCATCGAAGACGAACGGGGGGTGCGGCACAACCAGGTGGAGAAAGACAAATTTCGGGCCTTCGAGGCTGGCCAGATTTGCCGCGGCGCGAAAGCGCTCGACGATCTCGCGACGGTGGATCTCGGTCTGCAGTTCAAACACCCCAAATCGAGCTGCGCTGGTGCTGAGAAGCTGGTTTTCGAGCGGGCTGAGCTTGAAAGGCGAGGATACGAAGATGTCGGCGGCGCGCAGGTCAGTGCTCTCGTAGCCGGTCTCAAGCGCCACGATCCGGTAGCCCTGCCCGCGCAGGAAGCGCACCAGGCGTGGCTCGTTCAACAGCGGCATCAGCGGTGCGCGGCTGTACTGGCGTGCATCGGCACTGAGCAGGTCATCCAGGTAAGCAAAATTAAGTGACGAGGTCAGCGAGAGGATCGTCTGGGGATAATTGGCATGGCTGTTTTCCGCGATCGTAAAGCCAGACCCGCGCAGAAATTCATAGAATGCCCCGTTGTCCAGGCCATAAATATCCGCAAGGACACTGCCCTGGGCATAGCCGTCCAGAATAATGTAGTAGATGTCGGGCTTGCTGCTCACCGCGCCAGCCCGCGGAAGTTCGTCCGCCAGCGGATGGTAGACAGCCGGGCTCTCCTCCCACCAGATCGGCCGGGATGCGGGCTGGCTGAACAGCCCACCCAGCGCGCCAACGCCGTTCCAGGCAACCAGGACTAATCCAGCCAGGTTGAACGCCTGCGTCAGCCGGCCCGGGCGGCGTACTTTCCAACCCACCCACCAGGCTCCGAGCGCCAGCAGACCCAGCCAAAGCGCAGCCAGGCCCCAATTCCGCGCCGGGCGGGCCGTGCCCATCGCGCTGCTCAGAAAGCCGTCCGCATGGCCAAAGCTAAAAAAAAGCGCCAACCCGAGCGTCAGCAACAGCCCGGCCCGCTGCCAGCTTCGCAGCGCCAGGCGCAGAAAGAGCAACGCGGTCAGCGTCGCGCCCATCAGCAGTACAACCGGACGGTAAACCTGGGCAAACGGAATCTCTGCGCTGTTGCGGCTGTAAAGGAAAAGGACCGGGAACAAAGCGAAAAGAAAGGGATGCAAGATGAAACGGTTCAGGTTGTTCATGCAGGTCTGATGCTTATTATACAATCCCGGGCACTCTGCAAATACCATCCTGGGGACCACGAAGAAGTTGGCGGAAATCTGCGAGCTGCGCTAAACTGATAGGAATGCATTCAATTCCTTCCCTGGAGCACTTCATGACCACCATGCTTGGAGTCCCTTTTGAAAAACATAAAACCATCCGCTTTGGATTAGTTGGGGCCGGCTCGCGCGGTCGCTATCAGATGCAGGAAATGATGGCCTGCCCGGGCGTCGAGGTCATCGCCGTGGCTGATATCCAACCCGACGCGGTAGAGCAAGCCGCAGCGCATGTCCGAGCGTCTGGCAAGCGTGCCCCTCAGGTATTTTCTGGCCCAGACGCCTGGCAGCGCCTGCTGGCGTTGGACCTCGACCTGGTTTACATCACCACATCCTGGAATACCCACGCCCTTTATGCTGCGGCAGCCATGGAGGCGGGCAAGCACGTAGGAGTCGAGGTGCCGGCTGCCCAGACAGTTGAGGAGTGCTGGCAACTGGTGGAAACTTCGGAGCGCACCCGCCGCCACTGTGTGATGCTGGAGAACTGCTGCTACGACTACTGGGAGACGCTGGTCAAGCGCATGGTGGCAGCCGGGCTGCTGGGGACGATCACCCACGCCGAGTGCGCCTACATCCACGATCTGCGCGCGCCGCTGCTCATACCTCAGGGACTGGGCTTGTGGCGGCGTGAGCCTCACATCACCCGCAACGGCAACCATTACCCCACTCACGGCCTGGGCCCCGTGGCGCAGATCCTGGGCATTGGCAGCGTGGACGCCTTTGATACCCTGGTCTCGATGAGCAGCCTGCCGGCCGCACTGGCCGAATATCGTGATGAACACCTGCCAGCGGACGACCCCCGGCGCAGTGAGGTTTACACCTGTGGGGATATGAACACCAGCCTGATCCGCACAAAACTGGGCCGGACGATCGTTCTCCAACACAATGTGGTCAGCCCGCGCCCATATGACCGCAATTTTCTCATCGCAGGTACGCGTGGGATCTTCCGTGATTATCCACCCCGCCTGTACCTGGATGGTGTAGGCGAGCCTGAAGTCTGGCAGCCGCTTGACGACTACCGCGAAGAATGGGAAGACCCCTTGTGGAAAGTGTACGGCGAGCAGGCCCGCAAGCAGGGCGGCCACGGTGGGATGGACTTCATCATGAACTACCGCCTGGCCCAACTCTTGCGCGAAGGCCTGCCACCCGACAGCGACGTGTATGATGCGGCCGAATGGAGCGCCCCCGGCCCGCTCTCCGAGCAGTCAGTCGCCCTGGGCAGCATGCCGGTGAAATTCCCGGTGTTCCGAAGGTAATGATCCTGGCGCGGGGGTCCGCGCCAGGATCATGATGCTACCCGTGGAAACAGCGGCTCCCCGCTTTCTACCCGGTTACCCGGCTGCAGCCCGCCCCAGGCCAGGCCGGCCCGCAGGTCTTCGGGCGGCTGCCAACCTAACCGCCGCCAGATCTCGCCCGCCTTGCCTGGCATGACCGGCGAGAGCAGGACGGAGACCAGGCGCAGGGCTTCAGCGGCGTTATAGAGGATATCCGCCACCCGGACTGCATCGCCCGCTTTGGCCTTCAGCCAGGGCGCGCTGCGCTCCAGGTATCCGTTGACTGCCCCCAACGCATCCATGGCCTGGGCAAGCCCGTTGTGGACGGCAAAATTTTCCACCTGGGCCAGGACGGCATCCGGCAGGCTGGTGAGTTGCTCTCGCAGCGCACGCTCGTCCTCACCTGGCGCAGAAGGTTCGCCCACCGTTCCGCCCAGGTAGCGGGCCGTCATACTGGTGACGCGCTGGAGCAGGTTGCCCAGGTTATTGGCCAGGTCGGTGGTATACCGGGCAGCAACCCGCTCGGGATCGAAGTCAGCGTCCTGCCCAAGCGCCATGTCGCGCATGAGGAAGTAGCGAAATGCATCCACGCCGTAGTTCTCGACCAGGTCAAGCGGCCGAACGGCATTGCCAAGCGACTTGCCCATTTTGGTCCCCCCAATCACCCACCAGCCATGGGCAAAGATCGTGCGGGGCATGGGCAGGCCGGCGGCCTTGAGCATGGTAGGCCAGTAAACAGAATGGGTGGTCAGGATGTCCTTGCCGATCAGGTGCAGGGCCTTCGGCCACTGGCGCGCGAAGCGCTCCCCGTCAGCCAGGTATCCAGCAGCAGTGACATAGTTGAGCAGCGCATCAAACCAGACATAAGTGACGTAATCTGGGTCGAAGGGCAGGCGGATGCCCCAATCAAAGCGTGCTACCGGGCGCGAGATGCACAGGTCGCCCAGCGGTTGGCGCAGAAAACCCAGCACCTCGTTGCGGCGGGCAACAGGCTGGATGAACTCGGGATGCTCGTTGATGTAGTCGACCAGCCAATCCTGGTAGCGGCTCATTCGGAAAAAGTAATTGGCTTCGACAATGCGCTCAACCGGGCGGCCACAGTCGGGACAGACCAGGGCACCATCCGCCCCGGTTTGCAGATCTTTTTCCGTCCAAAAGCGCTCGTCCGGGACGCAGTACCAGCCCTCGTATTCGCCGCGGTAGATCTCGCCCGCCTCCCACAACTGCTGGAGGATATGTTGAACCACCCGGACATGGCGTTGCTCAGTCGTACGGATAAAATCATCTGGCGTAATGCCCAGCCCTGCCCAGGTCTGCTGGAAACGGACGGCCATCGCGTCGACATACGCCTGTGGATCAGCGATCTGGTGGCTGCGCACGGCGTTATAGACCTTTTGCCCATGTTCATCGACGCCGGTTAAGAAAAAGACTGATTCGCCTTTCAGGCGGTTATATCGGGCCAGCACATCGGCCAGGATCGTGGTGTAGGCATGGCCAAGGTGCGGTTCATCATTGACATAGTAAATTGGGGTGGTTACGTAAAACATGGCGCTCCAGGATTGATAAAATAAAACCGCCTCCTTATGGGGAGGCGGATGGCATGCACAACAGGCGTGGTCCGGCTAAGGCCGAAGCTACCTCCCCAAACGCAGTTCGCCGCGATTCATCACCGCGGCGCCAGGCATGGCCATAACCATGCGAATGTTAGAGGAGAGGCAGTTGGCAATCATGAATGAATATTAATCCTTTTTCTTACGGGCGTCAATCCTAATTTGATAGATAGAGATACCCTGCAAATAACTCTTCGACGTTACTTCCACGCCAGGAATTGTGATACAAACAATTTTGTAATTTTGATCGTTACATCAGCATCGTATAATTAATAACGTCACAAATATTAGGTTTTATTTCCAAATATCACCTAAATATTGACAGATTAGTTGACAGCACACTGTAAGGTGGTTTTTCATTGGTAATAAATATAATTACCTATAACAATACCTTCGCCAAAAATGGCTTAAGCAGATAGGGCTTTTGTAGTAAAGT
>CAZBDC010000291.1:0-5322 GCA_964490575.1 uncultured Anaerolineaceae bacterium
GGTCGCGCCCCAGGCGGTCGGCGCCCAGCAGGAACATGGGCTGCTTGGGGTCGCTCGGCCCGACCAGGCGTTTGGTGATCGGGATGAGCCCGGCCAGCTTGCGCGGCTCGCCTTCCACGAACAGGCGCACGGGGATCTTCTGGGTGTAGTCGACGGTGAAGACCCGCCGGTTGGAGGCGCTGTCGACCACCGAGGTGAAGCCGTACACGTGCGGGTCGAAGCGCCCGGCGGCCGAGTCGAACAGGTAAAGGGCCTGGGGCGGGGCATACAGGTAGCGCGCCTGGGGCACCTCGGGGTTGAAGGGCGCCAGGAACTCGGCGAACAGGGCGATCATGTAGATCAGGAGGACGACCACCGCGCTGGCGACGGCCACTTTGTGGCGCCTGAAGCGCCACCACATGAGCTGCCACTGCGAGGCGACAAAGATCTGGGCTTCGGTTTCGGCCCGGGATTTGCGGGCCGGTTTGCCGGCCGGGGCCTTGCCCGCCGAAATGGGTACGTCCGGTAAAGTGCTCATTTTCTGCTTCCCTTTCTCAGCGCAGCGACAGGCGAATGCGGGGGTCGAGCCACGCCAGCAGGATATCCGAGACCAGCGTGCCGATCACGGTCAGGACGCTGATGAGGAGGATGAACGACCCCGCCAGGTACATATCCTGCGAGACCAGCGCGGTGAGCATCATCGGGCCGATCATGGGCAGGTTCAGCACCACCGCCACGATGGTCGAGCCGGAAACCAGCTGCGGCAGCGTCCAACCGATGGTCGAGACAAACGGGTTGAGCGCCGCGCGGACGGGGTAGCGCAGGAGCAGTTTCATCTCGGCCTGGCCCTTGGCGCGCGCGGTGGTCACGTAGGGCTTTTCCAGCTCGTCGAGCAGGTTGGCCCGCATGATGCGGATCAGCCCGGCGGTGCCGCCCAGCCCCAGCACGATCATGGGGATCCAGATATGGTCGAGCATATCCTTCACCTTGGCCCACGACCAGGGCGCGCCCTCAAAAGCCGGCGAAAACAGGCCGGTCACGCTCTTGTCCAGGTAATAATACGAGCCTACCATCAGCACCAGCGCCAGCAGGAAGCCGGGGGTGGCCACGCCGATGAACCCCAGGAAAGTGAAGATGTAATCGCCGACCGAATACTGCTTCACGGCCGAATAAATGCCGACCGGAAAGGCGATGATCCAGGTAAAAATCAGGGTAAGAAAGGTTAACAGCACCGTCAGCCCCAACCGCTCCCAAATCAGCTGCGAAACGGGCACTTTCCAGGTGAAGGACATGCCAAAATCGCCCTGGAAAATGCCGCGCATCCACTTGAAATACTGCACGTACATCGGCTCGCCTAACCCGTAGGCGTTCCTCAGCGAGATGAGGGTCGACTCGTCGATGCGCTCGCCCTGCGCCTCCAGGTTGGCCACGTAGGAAGTGAGAAAATCGCCGGGGGGCAGCTGAATGATCGCGAAACTGATGACCGAGATCACAACCAGGGTGGGGATCATCATCAGGACACGGTGGAGAATGTACTTGAGCATCGCATCTCCTCAACAAAATAATTGCCGATTCGAGACTTTCAACCGGGCCGGGCGCATGCCGCCGGCGGCGCGCGCCCGAGCCCAGCTTAATTCTACTGCAAGTCGATGGCTACGACCTCGTGGTCCAGCACCGATGGGACCCGCGCGACGAGGTAGCCGCCGGCGGTGGAAACTTTCAGCACCAGCCCGCTGCGCAGGAGGTGAACCTTCTTCACCGCGCGGCCTGCCGGCAGCTTCACCCGCACCACCTGCTCGCCGACCGGCATGAGCTCGCGGATCGGGCCTTTCATCATCATCGGGTTGGTCAGGTTGACCAGGTGGACGGTGAGCGAGTCTTTCTGCTGCCAGAGCGTCACGTCGAGCACGCCCTGCCCGGTGACGGTCACCGGCTGCGGGCCAGAAAGATAGGCGACCGCGTTCTGCAGCAGCGCGCCGTGGTCGGTGCACAGCACTTCCCAGAAGGTCCGGTCGATATCCCAGGGGAAGTAGATGACCTTGCCCTGGCCGAACGAGCGCACGAACACGCCGGGGATGTCGGTCTTGGGCACGCGCACCCACACCATCTCCATGGGCAGGTCGGGGTAGGAGGGGACCAGGGTGAGGGGCGGGTTTTCGTAGGGCTGGGTGGGCTGCACCAGGACCCGCTTCACGCCGTTGATGATCCGCCCGGCGTCTTCCAGGCCGTTCAGCAGCGGGTGGAACTGCCCGGTGTGCGGGTCGCGCTCCAGGTTCAGGTAAGAGTTCTGCATGGGCCCTTCGAGGCCGCCGTCGTAGCGCACGCCGAACAGGTCGCCCAGGCCAAAGTCGTCCCGCGGGCGGCCTTCCTCGTCGTAGAGCGAGGTCTCGAAGGTGGCGATCAGGTTGCCGCCGTTCTGGACGTACTCGCGGACCTGCTGGCACTGCGCGTCAGACAGGGCGGCGATGTTGGGCAGGATGAGGGTGTTGAACGGCTTGAGGTGCTCGCCGTCCATCAGCTCGTCGTGGACCATCTCAAAGGGGATGCGGGCTTCGATCAGTGCCTGGTACCAGCCGTTGATCGGGTCGTCCACCTTCTGGCGGGCCTGGTCGAGGCCGTAGTGGTGGGCCGTCTGCTGCGAATAGGCCACCGCCACGCTGGCGATGGGGCGCTCGCTGCGCAGGTAGGGCTCCCAGCCGGCGTACATGCGGTACATCTGGGCCACTTCGTCGACCCAGCGCCGGTCGTAGACCATCCCGCAGAACTTGGTGAACCAGGGGCGCAGGCCGTTGGCGACCCCGTCGGCCACCCACGCGCGGATCTCGGCGTTGTTCTGGACCGAGTCCTTCCAGCGGTAGGGTTCTTCGACGCCCATGCTGAAGATTCCGCCGATGGGCTTGTTGCCCAGCGCGGCGCGGAACTCTTTGCCGTTCTTGCCGTTGGTCCAGATGGAATTCAGCCCGCGGCGGGCCTGCCGGTCGGCGAAGAGGGTATCGGCCATCTGGCCGATCCTGCGCATGTTCAGGCCGCTCAGCGCGCCGCCGCCCGAGTTGGGGATGTAGCGGGCGCGCGGGTTGATGGCGCGGATGGCAGAGTCCCAGGTCTGCCACAGGGCGAACAGGCGCTCCTGCTGCCAGGCGTTGTAGGCCCGGTAGTTGGGGTCGTTCGGGTCGACCCGCCAGCCTTTGAAATGGCCCGGGATGCTGGCGGAGATGCCGGCGGGCAGTTCCAGCCCGGTGGCGTCTTTGAAGTTCTTGCGGCAGGCGTCGCAGTAGCAGATGCCGTGGCCCTGCCAGCGGTTGCTGAAGATCCCGTCGACCGGGTACAGCGAGACGATCTCGCGGTGCACTTCGGTCATGAACTCGAAGTTGTACGGCCCGAGCGCGCAGGTGACCCACAGGTCGGGGTCGGCCCAGTGCTTGTAAGGCTCGCCGTTGGGCCCGCGCGCGATCCATTCGGGGTGGGCTTCGTAGGCGTCCTGGTGGACGGCGTGCGGGTCGGTGCGCGCGATGACGGTCATGCCCAGGTCGCGGCAGCCGTTGTAGAGCTCGCCGAAGCAGTCGCGGTCTTTCATGAAGGGCGTGACGAAGTGATAGGGGATCCTGGAGGGGTAGTAGGCCACGCAGCCGCCCGCGCTCAGGCAGGCGGCGTCGCACTTGGCGCGTTCGAAGAAATCCAGCCAGAAATTCACGTCGTACTGGACGGGGTCGTTCTCGGCCAGGGTCAGCTGCGCCCAGCGCATGGGGCGGTCGAACCAGTCGCCTTCTTCAATCGTCGCGCCGGCCGGGGGTTGAGGGGTTGCCATGAAGGGATTCTCCTGATTTGATACTTTTTTGTTGTGGGAGGGCGACGAAGTCGCCCTCCCACAACAGAAGAGATTTATTCCAGCGCCAGGACGGTCACGTCGCGGGCCGGGACGGTCAGCGCCAGGGTCGCGCCCTGCAGGCTGGCCTCCGCGCCCCACAGCGGGGTCGCCTGGTGGAATGGGCCCCACTGCGCGCCGAGCGTGATGCGCGCCGGCAGGGGCTGGCGGGTGGGGTTGGTGACCCACAGGTACACGCCGCCTTCGCCGGCGTGCAGGCGGGCTTTGACGCGCGCGTCGCTGCTGGCGGCCATCTGTTCCTGCCCGGCATAGCCGAGCAGGTCCGCGAAGAAGCGGGTGGGGGGCACCGGCTCGTAGGCGCCGGTGTGCGCGCCGTAGCCCGCGCCCAGCATGGTGCCGACCAGGCGGGTGCGGCCTTTGCCGTAGGTGTGGTCCACCGCGGCCACGCGCCCGTCATCGTACCAGCCGACCGGGGTGCCGGTGGTGGGCCGGTAGGCCTGCATGAAGATGCCGCCCCACAGCGGGGCGCCGTCCACGCGCAGGCGCAGGTCGCCGAGCAGGTCGGGGGTGAACTCCACGTAGGACTCCTGCGCGCCGAAGACTTCGTCCAGGCCCAGGTTGGGCTGTTTGACGCCCACGTGCCCGCGGCTGTCAAAGTAAGCCGGGCAGCCTTCCGAGATCAGCGTGCCGCCGTCCGCCACCCACCGGCGCAGCTTTTCGGCCGTGGCGGCGCTGAGGGCGACCGGGAAGGGCAGGTAGAGGGCTTTGTACGAGTCGATGTCGTCGATGTGGACCCAGTCGGCCTGGACGTTGCTGTCGAAGAAGGCGCGGTAGGCGCCCTGCATGGACTGGGTGTAGAGCTGGGTGCTGCCCTGCTGTGCATAAGTGAAGAGCTGGGTCTCCGGCGCGAAGACGATGCCGATCTCGCCTTTCACCGGGCGCGACTTCCACAGCTTTTCCTGCTCGGGGGCCTGGGCCCAGCGGCCCACCTGGCTGACCATGTGCGAGCGCTCGGTGCGCGAGCCGTCCATGCCGTAGGGGCCGAACGCGCCGAACAGGGGCCCGTCCAGCAGCGGGCGCCAGCGCAGGTACATCACGCCGGTGGCGCCCGCCATGAAGCTGATCATGCTCCAGTAGCGGATATCTTCGACGGTGGCGATGCGGCCTTCGTTGCGGGGTTTGTTGATCACCTGCGGCTGCATCCACAGCGGGCCGCCGTAGTGCTCGGCGTGCCAGAAGGGCTTGCCGCGCGAGCTGGCGCGCACCAGGTCGAAGGCGTGCACCTGCTTCCAGGGCTCGTCGCCGTGGCGGCTGGAGCCCCAGGTGGTCCCGTAGCTTTCCACTTCCGCCGCGGCGCGCCAGTCGTCTGAGCCGCCGGGGGCCAGGTTGCCCAGGCTGGCGGCGATGCCGTGGGCGGTGATGGCGCAGTCGGGGTCGATGCCGCGGATCAGCTCGGCCCGCCAGCGCATGTAGCCGTAGGCGTTGTCGATGCGGAACTGCAGCCAGTCGAGCGTATCGGG
>CAZBDC010000292.1:0-5196 GCA_964490575.1 uncultured Anaerolineaceae bacterium
CCCGTTGGTGGGATTGGCGGTAAAGCACACCCCGGACCGGTCGGCTGCCACCAGCCTTTGCACGACCACGGCGACTTCATGGGCCGTGGTCGTGCCCTTCGCGCGGCTGTAGGCCTGGACTTTCTCACTATAGCGCGACCGGTAGACCTGATGGATGGCGTCTAAGATCTCTTCGTCGCTGGAGAGATTTAGGCGCGTCTCGAATTCACCCGCAAACGAAGCCTGCCGCGAGTCTTCGCTGAGCGCGGAAGACCGGACCGCGAAGGCCGGCCGGCCATCCTGCGCGCGCTGACCAGCCAACTGGTCGCGGACCTGCCGCCAGGCTTCCGGCAGCAGCTGGTCCTCTCTAAACGCGGATGAAGGGATGACGAAACCCGCTGGAACCGGGAAGCCGGCCTGGTAGAGTTTCGCCAGCGAGCCACCCTTGCCGCCAGCCAGGGGTTGTAAATCGGACGATAGTTCCTCAAACGGGAAGACGAACTTTTGCATTTCATTTACCTCCATTTCGACCGGCCGGCCGGGCGATTTCGACCACGGAAAAGATGTCCAGGTTGAGGTCCCATAAGCGGTTCAAAATGCCGCGCAAGGCAGCCTGGTCGGCCAGCACTTCAATCAGCGTGTCTGTATCCGCGCTGGAAAACGAGATCGGATCGAAGGTAGCCATCCATCCCGCGTCGACCAGGCCGCGCACCGCGATGCGGAAATAACGCCGTTGGGCGCTCAGGGGGATGCTTTGTGTGGGTCGTTGGGGCTTATTTTCTGACACGGACAGCCCTGCCTTTCGATCGATATCTCATTCCTTCGCTGCCATGAGTATCGCAAAAGAAGGGTATGGCTGTGACCGGTCAAAAGTAGGGTTGCAGGTATGGTTTTCGCGCGATCGTCAATCCCCTGGCAGGATCCCCAACTGCCTGGCCCTGGCGACGGCTTCCGTGCGGTTCCGGGCATCCAATTTTCCGATGATGTTCGAAATGTGCCCTTTGACGGTGCTCAGGGAGATAACCAGGCGCTCGCCGACCTCGCGATTGGTGCAGCCCTCGGCCAGCAGCCGCAGGACCTCCAATTCGCGCTCGCTGAGCGGCTCCACCAACCCCGCCTGGCCCGCGCCTGAAGCGCGCTGCGGGCCGCGATCCTCCGGTGGAAAGGCGCTGAGCAGCCTGTGGCAGTACGCTTTCTGGATGCCCCGGCGCGCGGCCTCCCGCAGCAGCCCGATCATGGGGGGGCCCTCATCGATGTAGACCCGCGCATAGCCCTCCGGCTCGGCCAGCTTTAACGATCGTTCCAGGGCATCCAGGGCGCGGTCCACGGACCCTGCCAGTTGATACGCGAGCGCCATCAGGACGAGGATTTCGTGAAGCCGGCGGGTGCGGCCTTGTTGGGTCGCCTCGCTCAACGGCGCCGCGAGCGTGTTCAAAGCCGCCTCCGGCCGGTTCTGCGCAAGCTGCAGACGCGCGTACAGCAGCCATTCCCCTGCGCGCAAATCGTACGGGATGGCGCGGGCGTCCGGCAGGGGCAGCGCCTGGGCGGATAAATCCGGGTCGAACCCCCGCCTGGCAGCCCATTCTGCCGCGGCCGTCAGGTTGCCCTGCCGCAGCCACAGCCTGGCCAGCGCGGCTTCGACCAACCGGTCGTTGATTGGCGTGGCGGTGCGCTGAATCGCGCTGGCCTGCGCCTTCTGCAGCAGGGTGAGCGCCTCTTCCACATGCCCCTGTTCTTGCAGCACGCGGGCCAGGCTGAGCACCATGACCAGCTCGCCGGTCTCGCTATACTGCTGTGAAAGCTGGACCGCCTCCTCCAGCAGCTCGCGCGCCTGGGCCAGGTTGTTCCATTCGCGGGCAATCTCGCTCAGACCCAACAACGCCCGGCAGGCCACCGGCAGCCGCCGGCCAAATTGGGTGGTGGCCAGTTCCAGGGCCTGGCGATACACCGCCTCCGCAAATTTCAGCTGGCCCTGGATGAGGTAAAGCCCGCCCAGGTTGCTTAAGGAGGCCACCGCGAACATGGTGTTGCCCGAATCGCGCGCCAGGGCGATGCTCTCTTTGAAGGCCTGGATGGCCGATTGGATATCCCCCTGGATGACGTACCCCATCCCGAGGTTTTCGTAGGCGACACTGCGCAGGAAGATTTGAGCGGCGGGCAGCTCGGCCAGAGCACGCTGGGAACAGGCAAAGCCCTGGCGGACATCCCCGGATAACGTCGCGATCAGGGCGCGGATGACTGTCTCTTCCGCCCCCGCGCCCGCCTCCGCGTCCGCGCCCGCCCCCGCGTCCGCTGCCAGGCCGGCGGAAGCTTCCAGCCTGGCCTGGACGGCCCGCGGCGAGCCTCCCTTGAGCAGCAGGGCCCAGGCATAGGCGGTGTTCAAACGCGGGCGCCGGCGAATCTGTTCTTCGGATAGGCTCTCAAGCCACTCCAGCAGTTTGGCCACCTGGCTCCGTTTCAGGATCGTTTCAGCGCCGGCCTCGATCCATTCGGCAGCGCGATCGAGATCGCCGGCTTTGAAAGCATGCTCGATGGCCGCGTCGATCATGCCCTGCGCCGCGTACCAGGCGCCGGCGCGCTGGTGGAGCCCGGCCAGCTGGGCTGGCTCGAGACCTTCCGTCTTGCGCCGGAAGGCCTCGACCATCAGGCGGTGGCAGCGGTACCAGCGCCGGCCGGCGTCGAGCGGGACGATGAAGTAATCTTCCCGATCTAACTGCTCGAGGATCTGGCGGCTGTCGCTGCGCCCCGTCACGGCATCGCACAAGGAAGCCTCCAGGTGATCGAGGATGGCGGTCTGGCAGAGGAATTCCTGGGTGGAGCCCGGCAGGCGCTCGATGACTTCCCTGGCGAAATAATCCAGGATATAGCGGTGGCTGCCGGTGAAGGCCTGCACGGCCCCTGGGAGATCGGGCTGGTTTTGGAGCAGGATGGCGGCGATTTGCAACCCGGCCGCCCAGCCCTCGGCTTTCTGGACCAGCGCGGCCACCTCCCTTTCCGTGAGCGGCATTCCCATCCGATCCTGAAAAAATAAGCGGGCATCCTCACCGGTGAAGCACAGCTCAGCGGCGCGTAATTCGAGCAGCTGGCCCCGGGCGCGCAGCTGCGGCAGGTTGATGGGCGGGTCGGAGCGGGCGGCGACGATCCAATGCAGGTTGGCGGGCGTATGCTCGATGAGGTACTCGAGCGCCTGGTGGACAGCCGGATTTTCGATTTCCTGGTAGTCATCCAGGATGAGGATGAATTCCTTGTGCGAGGCGGCCAGGTCGTTGATCAGGACAATCCAGGCGGCCGAGATCGACAGCGGGCGCGGGGGCTGCAGCATCCGCGGGATCAATGCCCCAACGCCCGGGTCGATCCGCTGGATCGCGGCCAGGAGGTAGCGCAGGAATTGGGCCAGGTCGTTATCGCCGCGGTCGAGTGAAACCCAGCCGGCCGGCCCGGGAAGACGCTCGACCCACTGGCTGAGCAGGGTGGTCTTGCCATAGCCGGCCGGAGCGCAGACCAGGGTCAGGCGCTGGCGGAGCGCGGCGGCGAGCCTTTCGAGCAGGCGGAAACGAACCACCTGTTTTTCGCGAACGGGTGGCGGGCGCAGCCGGGTGTAGAGCAAGTCCATCCGGGAGGAAGGATGAGACATGGCGGAAGCCTCAGGAGACGGGGTAAACGCGCGAGCCGTCCTTTGATATGATTATACATCCCTCTGGTGGACAAATCGATCGCCATCCGCAGGCGGGTGGCCGTGTCACCGATTTTCTTTCGTCACCACTGGCCTGGATCATACCGGCGAACGAGTTGGCCCCGTTATACTTTCATGCATGGTCATTGTTCACCGGCCCAATTGATGCGTGGTTGAGACAAGGTGAATGCGGGGGTTTGATGCCGCTGCTGAAGGGATTTGCCCGGGAGGAGTATCAGGCGAGGATCCAGGCAGTTGCGCCGGTAATCAAGGCCAGCGGCTGGGACCCGTGGGTCGGGGAGTTTGAGGGGAGGTATGACTTGGCGAAGGATGGAAAACTGGTGGGTTGATAATCTGTATGATAACCGATTCCAGGCATCTATTGCCATCGGTTGGGGCATTTCCAAAGACACATCATCAGATAAGATTATGAATGAAATCTGGTCAACTTTTCGCCAATATGTCAGTTTATGGGCTAAAAATCAGAAGGCTTTCCTCGTTATCGTTCCGAAGTAAGCCTTCCGTACACAGCCTGATGCTCTTATAAAAGTTTTAAGAAAACATCCGGGCGTTGGTCTGCAATCCGCAGCAATGCTTCCGCTGGGCCGCTGGGCTTGCGCCGCCCCTGCTCCCAATCTTGGACGGTACGCAGGCTCACGCCCATCAAGCCGGCGAAGGCGGCCTGTGACAGCTTCAACCGCTGGCGTATGATTTGAGGTGGCGGGGGTTCTTTCAATTGATGCGTTCGCAAGTTCTCTTTCCCCGCCTTGTGCGCCTTAATCTCGCGAATGCCATCCAGGATTTCCTGGCCAATATCTCGTTCAGCCATTTTTGATCTCCTCCGCGATTTGCCGCAAGATGTGAGCGGGGATGTTCTCTACTTCGCTTTTACTGTAAATGGTGAGGAGCCATATTTCATCCTCACGCTTTTTGAAGTAATAGATGACCCGCACCCCACCTTGTTTTCCTGACCCAGCCATCCCCCAGCGAAGTTTTTCGCACGCCGCCGGATCCAGGAACAACCTGACCTGCTTCGGGATACTTGAGCAAAAACCCTTGCAAGCCCAGGTACTCATCCTCCGTCAGGTAAGAATACACATATTTCGTAAAGAATGAGGCTTCGATGAACTCCACGATAATATTATACGGCAATGCCGTATAGAAAACAAGACCTTTCAATATAATTGGGTTATAACGTGTAAACTGTGTATTTGTCAATCGATTTTATTTTATAAAATACAAGCCGGAGCACAGACCAGGGTCAAGCGCTGGTGGAGCGCGGCAGCGAGTCTTTCGAGCAGGCGGATACGAACCACCTGTTGCTCACGAACGGGTGGAGGGCGCAGCCGGGTGTTGAGCAGGTCCATCGGGGAGGAAGGATGCGACATGGCGGAAGCCTCAGGAGACGGGGTAAACGAGCGCGCCGTCCTTTAATATGATTATACATCTCGATGAGGGACAGATCGATGATGGGAAAACCCTTTCAATGCCCAATACCTTCGCCAATTACGGCGATGAAACCGGCTGTTTTGCCGGGTGAATAC
>CAZBDC010000293.1:0-5156 GCA_964490575.1 uncultured Anaerolineaceae bacterium
GATAATGAGCGGTGACTGGAGTTCAGACGTGTGCTCTTCCGATCTGGCGCTACGTGTTCCCAGGACAAGGCCAGCTTCCGCTGGCCGAGGCAGTCCGCCTGCTGCAAGAACACGGCTATGGCGGCTGGTTCGTGTTCGAGCACGAAAAAGTCTGGCACCCCGAGCTGGCCGAGCCAGAAGAAGCCTTCCCGGCTTTCGCTCACTGGGCGAGAGGTCTGGCGTAGTCTTTCAACTAGCGGAGCGGCGATGCCGCTCCGCTAGATTGTCTTGATCCCACACCACTCCAGGCAGACCAGACCTTCCGGGCGGATCTCAGCCAGGACGTAGCCGGTGTTGGGAAAAGGCAGTTCGACCGGCAGCTCCGCCAAGCGGGAGATCACCAGCAGATTTTTAAGCATGCAGGCATAGGTTCCGCCATGGCCGATCAAGACCAGGTTCTCGTTGCTCTGGCCTTTTTCAGCCACCAATCCCTCGATAAAAGGCACAAAGC
Source organism: uncultured Anaerolineaceae bacterium (assembly GCA_964490575.1). GTDB lineage: Bacteria > Chloroflexota > Anaerolineae > Anaerolineales > Anaerolineaceae > DSYU01. Next base: position 491 of record CAZBDC010000293.1, read on the forward strand.
GGGCCTGGATGTCGAGATAGCTTTCGCCGCCCGTAATGCGGTAAGCGAAGTTGCCCCGCTCAAACCACTCCACCCAGTCCGACTTCCACAACGCCCAGGCCTCCGCATCCGCGCGGCCCTCGGCAATGCCGCAGTCAAACTCCCGCAGCGCATCGGTCGCCTGGTAGGGAATGCCCAGCGCTTCCGAAAGGATCTGAGCCGTTTCCACCGCCCGCTGGAGCGGCGAAGTGTAGATCCGGGCGGCGCCAGCGCTGCGGATCTTTTCAGCCAGCTCAGCCGCCTGCCAGCGGCCCTTTTCGGTCAACCCGTGCCGGTAGCCGCGGTTGGATATTTCGCGGATCACGTTGGCTTCGGATTCGCCGTGGCGGGTGAAATACAGGCGCATCGATACTCCTACTTTCGAGGAATGATAGCGGCGTCGACGATCACCGGGCCGCTCTTTTCAAAGTACAGGGTCAGCCGGAGAGTCTGGCCCGTTACCAGATCATCTCGCAGCCCGGTCAGGAGCATGGCGTACTGGCGCTGGCCAAATTCCACCCTGGCACACGGCGGGATCTCCACTGTTTCGATCGGGAATGAGCTGATGAGGTCCTGGGCATCGCTGGTCTCACGCAAGACTACCTGCACGGTTCCTTCCGTCTCAACTTTCAGCAGCCTATCAGCTTCACCACCGCGGTTGCGGATGGTTAAAAAGACTGGAGAAGTCGTATCACCAGAGCGGGTGTCGCAGATGCAAGCAAAGTTGAGATCGCCAGCAGTCACCGGAGAAACTTTTGCCTCGAGCACTTTCGCACCAATGATTTCAATTTTGGCCGGTCCACTCAAACCACAAGCGGTCAGAAGCAACGATATGACCAAAAAAATGAACAACAAATGCATTTTCATCATTCGAGAAAACTCCAAAAACACCCGACAAAAGCCGCTCGTCCCACCATCCCGATCGCCAGAACAATTATAATAAAGAATGCCTTTCCTAAAACGCCTGCTGTCTATCTTTTCAATACGCGAGTATCCCAACTTCCAGACAATATCTCCCCCAGCCTATGTGGTGAGCGGCCTGCTTGTCGCAGTTGGATTCATTTTCTATCTTATCAGCGGGGCGGCTATCGAAGAGTTAATGCGTTACTCGACGCTGGCCACAGCAGCCTGTGCCGCCGGTATCTTGTTTGTGCACTGGTTAAGCCCTGGACTTGCACGTTGGTCTACCAGTGTTTTAACAATTGTGTTAGTTTTTGCGCTCGCATCCATCTGGCAAGACCCGGCCATGTTAAATCTCCTGGCTTTTCCGGTCATCCTGGCTGCGGTGCTGGTGAACTGGCCAACAGCGATCCTGACTGCCGGAGTGCTGACGGCTCTATTGCTATCTGGCACGGCTGGTCTTCCACTATCCGGTTCAGAACAGTCCATCGCGATCCTGTTGATCTGGTTCGCCGCACTGATAACCGGCGGCGGATATTTCTACGTCGAGCGGGCGCTCGGGCAAGCCACCCACGATTACGACCGGATGCAGGCCTTACTGGTCGAGTCGCGCGGTCATCAGCAAAGGCTTTTTGAAACCCTGGAAGATTTGGAGCATGCCAATCGCCAGCTATCTTTACTATACGACAAGAACATCTCGTTGCGCAGAATGGCCGAAGAAGCCACTGAGGCCAAAACCACCTACATCGCACGAGTCAGCCATGAAATTCGCACGCCGCTCAATATGATCCTGGGGATTACAGAGAGCATCATCGAAAATCACGAGGAATATGAAGACGAGCTACCGCTGGATCTGGTCGATGACATCCGGGTCATCCGGCGCAACTCAGAACACCTGCTATCGCTGGTGAACGATGTACTCGACCTGACCAGAGCAGACGCCAGCCGGTTGATCTTGCGCAAGGAATGGGTCGACATCAGCGACGAGATTGAAAAATCACTCGAAATCGTGTTGTCTTTGGCCAGGAAAAAGCAACTCGACATGCGGTTTGAATCGAACACGCCCCTACCGCAAATCTTTTGCGACCGGACGCGTATCCGGCAGGTCGTGCTGAATCTTCTGTCGAATGCCGTCCGGTACACGGAACAAGGTCAGGTAACCGTATGGGCCAGTGCTGACGAAAAGTGGCTGACCATCCAGGTTAGAGACACTGGTCCAGGCATCGATCCGGACGACTCCGAGCGGATCTTCGAGCCATTTTACAGGGGAATGACCAGCACCTCACAGGAAAACATTGGAACCGGACTGGGGCTGAGCGTATGCCGGCAGTTGGTTGAGTTGCATGGGGGCAAAGTATGGCTGGAGAGCCGCCCCAATGAAGGCGCCACTTTTGCTTTTAACCTGCCGGTAACAATGGGAAGCGATGCAGGGCGCTCACCGGTGCGTTTCATCAATGAGCAATGGGTGTGGGTCGAACGCAGGCGCGAGCAGGCATTTAACTTCCAGACGCCACACAAGAAGCGTGTTTTGGTCTGTGGGCCCGGCGGGTTATTAGGTGGCGCTAAAAATGAGCTTGGTGAACGAATCGAGGTTAAAGCAGTAGAAACCATAGCCGAACTGGTCGAGGAAGTCGAGCGAACCCCTGCCCACCTGATTGTCGTTAATGCGCAAAACCTGGAAGAACTGGGGCCAAAACTACAGGAAACATCCGCGCATATCAAGGATACGCCCATCATCGGCTGCCTTTTTTCTTCACTCCGCGAACAGGTGGCCAAAGCAGGGGCAATTGACTATGTTCAAAAACCGTTCAGCAACCAAAGGCTGCGCCAGGCCGTTGCGCAGATCAGGCCATATCCACGCCGGATCCTGATCGTCGACGACAATGTCGAGGTACAGCGGCTCATCGTACGGGTGCTAACTATGCAAAGCGAAACAACCCAGTACCTGCTGGCCGAAAACGGCCAGCAGGCGCTGGAAATCGCCCGACGTAAAAAGCCGGACCTGATCTTGCTAGACCTGGCGCTGCCTCAAATGGACGGTTGGCAATTCCTGTCCTGCCTGCGAAAAGAGGCTGAGTTGAGTGACATCCCGGTTATCCTGGTCTCGGCCCATGATTTATATGAATCGCCAGCGCGTTCCAAAATGGTCATCTTGATGGATGTGGATGGAATATCGATGGAGAAATTCCTCAGGTTGGTAACAGGGGGCCTCGAGCTGCCGTCATAAAAACCGCCCCAGCGCCTGGAGAAAATCCTTCTGGCTAACTGGCTTGGGCAGGTATGCATCTGCACCCAGGGACCGGGCGATCTCAGGATCGCCAATGACAGAGCTCACAATAATAGGCAACTGGGCAGTTTCAGGATCCTGGCGCAGTTGCATGAGCAGATCCCAACCATCCTGGCCGGGTAATAAAACGTCAATCACAAGCAGATCAGGGGCTGTATTGTGGATCTGTTCGAGCAGGTTTGAGCCACTGGCCAGGTGAAGAATATCATAGTGTGTATTGAGCGTATAGCGATGAAGAAGCTGGGCCGTTTCGTAATTATCATCAATGACCATGACACTCTTACGCGGAGATAGAGGGAAGACCAGTTCGAGTGAGCACAGATCTGCCACCTGTTGGATGGCAACTTTTCCGCCCAACACCTTAACTAATTCCTGGATCTGGGGAATTTCAGGCACAGCACCCCCTGGATCAGAACAGGTAACGAAGGAAATTACCGTAGCTTCGGTTCGTTTTTCCACCCGAATCCGCACTACCCCGGCATACTGCGAGTGAGATATCTGCCGGATGATATAGAGAATAACCTGCCGAAGAACATTAGGATGGATGGGAATTTCCAGGTTGGCCGGAATATCGGCCACATCGAGCGAAAAGGTCGCTTTTGGATTGAGATGGCCGGCCATTTCAATCGTACGGTGGATGACACGGGCCGGGTCGACCGTGACCCCTTGAGAACGGATATTTAAAACTTCAATCTCATGCCGCAGCATCTCACTCCATGACGGCTGAACAGCGCTATCTGGCTTTACAGCATCACGAGCAGGCTCTTCAACCAGTTGGGTCTGGTTCCATAGATAAGCCGCCAGGGCGCGAATGGCCTCGCTTTGTTTGCGACGCAGGTGGCGGGCGCTGAGGTCCAGTGCCTCAGCCGCCTTTTCCTGCGAGCGAGAGAAAACGAATCGCTGTTGGAGAACCCGGTATAGGAAAGTGATCTTGGCCGTTTCAGATGCCGCACCGCCACCCACGCCCAAATCAATCGCTTCAATTACCCGCTGCCGAATCTCTTGCATGCCTGCATCCGGCGGAATTTCCATCACCTGATATATACAAGGCTCCGGGGCATAAGCAGGATCAGAAAGATTGTAAAGCAGGTTTTGAAGCTCAACTTCAAAAACCTCAAAGGTCGGTTTGGGCATGAGCAAGCCTGTCCTTAATTTGTCCAAATTTTGGCCTTGAAAGAATCTTCTTACGTGTTTATAGTGAAGAGTGTATACTGGTTTTATTCTAAGATAAGCCCCGTAAGAAGTCAATTTAATAGCCTTTTAGCAATAAATATTATTTTGCCAATCCGCGGACTTTAACTGTGTCTTTAATTGGTTGCCTATTTGGGTTATTACAGGTATTTTTGTTATTAGTAAGATGTGCTACGGATAAAGATTTTTATCGATCTCTCTCTTTTTTTGATCCTTTTATCGTTTTGTGTGGGCGACTGCATCGCCCACACAAAACGAACGAATTCCGAA
>CAZBDC010000294.1:0-5113 GCA_964490575.1 uncultured Anaerolineaceae bacterium
GACGCTCTTCCGATCTCAACTGATCCAGCCAATGTTCATCAGCTTGCGAATTACCAGGCAAGGTCCCTGGAGCGCCGTGGGTGGCAGGACCGCCACCCCGCGCGCCGCACCTTCCGGGAAGTGGATTTGCAGAATCGTGTCTCCTGGACTGGCGGCCTCATCGTTTAAAGCCAGGAGAGCATCGATGACTTTCCGGATCGCTTCCTGAGACTCGAATGTTACTCCCGCATCCACAAGTCGACCACGCCGCTCGACCAGCACCCGGTCGGGCGCATCGACCATCATTTCCAACACATCCGGATCTGCGTATAGTTCGGCCAGCGGGCCGAGGGCACTTAAAACTTTAGCAGCCCTGGTAACCATTTCATACTCCCATTTTGATCCTTGTATCGTTTTGTGAGAGCAACTGGATTGCCTTCACAAAACAAACGAAGTCTTATAAACTACCTTGCAGGATACCAACTTGAAAGGTTGTCTGCATCCGCCAATCCCACAGGTCGCACCTGTGGGAATAGACAGGTGCGTAATGCCAGCTCATTTTTCTCTCGGGTCAATCCAGCGGCCGCGGATCGCCAGCGCGACGGCCTCTGTCCGGGTGGAAACGCCCGTCTTGTTGAAGATGGCATTCATGTGGAACTGGACGGTCCGCTCGCTGATCCTCAGTCGATAGGCAATCTCTTTGTTGGTCATCCCATGCGCAACCAGACCCAGAACTTCCAGTTCCCTGGGGGAGAGCGAATGGCTCACCGCCGCCTGAGGCGCGAAGGCCTCCGCCAGAGTCAGGGCTTCGCTTAAGGCCTCGCGAGCCAGCTCGCTCAACACAGCTACCGCTGCGCGCGCCGGGTAGTTATCCGCCGGGCTAAAATTCCGGCTCAGCCAAGCAATTCAAGCGCCAGGGCCAGGTATACCTTTGTCATAAACAACAGGTCGGCCAGTTCGCTCGATTCGTTCACCCCGTGCACGCCGCTGGGATGGGACAGGTTTGTTTCGGGGTGTCCCGGCCCAAAGCCATAAACGATCGTCCCCAGCGGCCTTACCAGGCGCGAGTCAGTGAACCCTGTGGTCAGGCTGGGCAGCCATTTCAGGTCCTTCCTGCCGCTGGCAGCCGCGGTGGCCGACCGGATGGCAGCGCTCAAGCGAGTATCGTACGGAGAGGCGTTTGTGACAGCCGTGTAGACCAGTTCATACTCAACGCCTTCCATCCCTGCCAGCAGCCCATCGACCTGCCCACGGACATAATGTTCATCCTGCCAGGGCAGCGTGCGAACGTCGCAGACCAGCTGGCAGGCTGCCGGGATGCTGTTGGATTTCACCCCGCCCGAGAACATGGTTGGGGTCAGGGTCATCCGTGAAATCCCGCGCACCGCCGAACCAAGCCCGCGGCTAACCTTTGACAATTCCTCCGCCAGCGCATCTACGTTTTCGGCTGTGATTGGCTCGCGGCGGTCAAGCAGCGCCGCGAGGGCGGTGAAAAACTCACCCGACACATCAATTTCTGGTTTCCAACCGGCCAGCCGGCGCAGCACTTCACCCAGCTTGAAAGACACATTGTCGCCCTGCCAGGGTGAAGCCGCGTGGGTCGATTTCCCGTGCAGCGTGATGCGCAGCTCCAGCCGCCCTTTCTCCCCAACTGCGACCGAGTAAGCCAGCCCGCCCGGCGTGGGGATCGGCCCGCCCCCGCCTTCGTTGATTGCATAATCCGCCCGGATCGTCTCCGGCGCGTTTTCGGTAAGCCAGCCGAAGCCGTACTGCCCGCCGGTCTCCTCGTCGGCGGCGGCCACCACGATCAGGTCGCCGCGCAGGGGCACGTTGGCCCGCCGCAGGAGCACCAGCGCCATCAACTCCGCTGCAACCATATCCTTCATGTCGGATGCGCCGCGCCCCCACATGCGCCCATCCGCCACCGTCGCTGAGAAGGGCGGGTAGCGCCACTCGCCCGGATCTTCCACCGGCACGACGTCGATGTGCCCCATGTACAGCAGGCGCGGGCTTCCCTGGCTGCCTGGCAGCCGCGCCACCAGGTTGCCCCGGTTCTCGCCTGACACCAACACCTGCGAGTCGATTCCCTCGCGCGCCAGAATATCACGCAGGCGCTGGCACAGGGGCAGCTCGTTGCCGGTTGGCATAACCCCCGTGTTCACCGTCTCGAAGCGGATCAGTTCCGCCAGCAAATCGATTCCCTCGCGGGCCGTCTCGTCGGCCATTTTGAACAGGCGCTCCAGTTCCACCATGCTCTCCTCCATCGTCTCACAGTTTTCCCGCGGCGCAGACCCCAGGCCGGGGATATCCCGCAGATGTTCCCCTGGCTTTCTTCATTTCGAAAATCGATCCACCTGAAAGCCAGCAGTTTATAGAGTTGTGCAGTGTCAGCTTCCGGTTCCAATCGGGATCACGGCTGCCTGAAAGCGGGATTATAAGCCACAGATTGCATTTTACATCTTTTCAATTAAACATAATCATAAACCGGGCAACCTGTTAAGCCAGATACCTGGCCCTACAGAAGAGGGGTCCATCCTTTATGCACCATAATCCAGGATAAATTACCCGGCCGGCCTCTCCGAGAAAGGCCGGCCGGTGATTCTAGAGCCGAATGAAGTTGGTTACAATTTACGGCCTGCCAGGCCTCGGGGGCTCCACGGGTGTTCCGCCACCATCGTCCGTTGGGACATAGTCATCCAGGAACAAAACCCGGCGGAACCAGGCATCCGCCCCGATTAGCCTGCCCGTCTTGGTGAAGTCCCACTGGTTCCAGATTGCAAAGAAGAACTGCCCGCCCGGGCTGGCGGTCACCGATGCTTCGCCGGACTCGGAAAGCTTGCTGCCTTCCAGCGCGTCGAACTCGTTGCAGAAGCCAGCCAGGTCAGTATTTTCCGCTGAAGGCAGGCAGGCGGAGGTATCTGCCTCATCCTGCCAGACCAGGTAGTCGTCGCCCCAGTCCACCGCGCGGCTGTAGAACAGGTCGAGCGGCGGCGCCTCGCCAGAGTCATACGCGCTGCTCATGCCCGTCTCGTAGACCATGAAGTAGCGTGATGGGTCGCGCGTGTCGTCCAAATACAACGGGGCCACAAAGCCCGCCGGCAGCGAGGATGTGGTTACCCATGCCTCGTTGATCGTCCGGGTGGTAGGCGAGTAGCGCGGGTCAAGCACAGTCACCTGCGTGCCGAGCAGCTGGCTCACGTTGCGGGCCTGCTCAAACTCGCCCGCGGCGTAGGTCGTGCAGACCGCCGTCTCGACATCCGCCGGGTCCATCCACTCGCAGGTAGTGGTGCCATCGCCGCTGTAGGTGATACCGTTGGTGTGAGTGAAGGAGGCCGGCAGCGTGCTCCAGGTTACCCCGCCATCGAAGGAACGCCGGATGTACAGGTTGACGATGTCGTTGGCTGAGGTCAGCGCGCTCCAGTTGGGCGTCCAGGCGTACATCGCCATCACCATGTCACCCGCGATGAAGCCGCGGTGGCCCTTGGCCATATCGTACGGGTTCTCCCACGATTGGTCGTCCAGGTTGCTGTCATCGGGCGGCGTCTCACCATAGCCCGGGCCGTACTGCGCCCACTCGTAAATCTTCGAGATCGGCAGGCCTCCCTCCAGGTCGTCAAAGTAGTCGTTGAAGGGGAAGGCGTCCAGGCAGGCTGTGGCGTCCGCGCAGGTTTCAGCCGTGAGGATCGTGTTGCCCGAGAGGTTAATCGCCGGGGCCGCGCACAGGCCTTTGACATAGCGCGGGTTAGTCCCGTCGGTGAAGGCCCAGCCGGACGAGCCGTCGGCGTTCAAGCATTCAATGTTTGCGTAGTCGTACGGGTTGTCAACGGTTGCGTCGAACTCATCCGGGATCACCCAGCGGCGGGCCATGATGTCGGCCGGGCCGCCGCGGCGGATGATGCCCTGCTTCCAGACATGCATGGCCACCAGCCCGCTCGGGCCGGCGTCGTACCAGTCCTGCGAAAGGGTGCTCGGCCGCCGCGCGATCTCGGACTGCAGCAAAGTGGTCTCCAACCCGGCCAGAGTCTCGTACACCGGGTCGGGATCAATCTGGTAGAAGTTGTACCCCAGACCGCCGTAGGCGGTCAGGAAGCCCTCGGGGTTGGCGAAATCGTCCTGGTAAACCGCCGGCTGGTTCAATACCAACCCCTGCGAGACCAGCTCGGGCTTGAACATATCAAACGTGTGGTACCACACGTTCTTGCCCATATCGACCTTGTCGATCAGGTCCTCTGGAACGTCCTCGTCCTCGCCCTCATCGCCCAGCCCTTTGTTCTCCTCATACAGCACCCCAAACCAGGCGCTGTCGATCGGGCACTTATCCGGGTCGGTCTTATCGAACGCGCACACCGACGAGTAACCATGCAGGCTGAGGCGCGCGCGCGTCGCGGCGGTGTTGCCGCGCATCAGGCGCCCATCCTCGGTGATACACATGTCTACGTCCTGGGTCGGGCCCTCGGGGGTCTCAATCGTGACCTGGACAGTGGTGGCGCACAAATCCGCCGTGCCGCTGCCATCGTAATCGACAAAGCAGTAGGGCTTGCTGTCATCCGCCGTGCACATGGCATTGTCGGTCAGCCGGATCGGGATAGACATCGGCACGCCAGCCTGCGGGCTGCCGCCATCCAGGTTTTCCGCCATCCAGGCTGTCAGGCTGTCACCGATGACCGTCGCATCACCCAGGAAAGTCCCGTAGGTGCCGTCCGCGCTGACGACGTCGAAGTCTTCCCAGTCAATGTAGGAATACCAGGTGTCGGTCTCGTGGTAAGCCACCGCGCCGCTCCAGCCCTCGCCCGGGCCATCGCCCTCGCCGGGCCGGATACCTTCCGGATCTTCCTGCCAGGTGACCACGCAGCCGGCGCCTTTCACGCACACCGTTTCAGGCCGGTTGGCGCTGCGCACACCCGAGCTCAAGCGTTCGGGCTTGAACCAGACGAAACGGCTGGCCTCGCCTTCCGCCGCCGGCGGCATCATCACGCCGCGCGCCGCCCACATGCACGAATACGGATAGTCGCCCACCAGTGGATAGCCCGCCTCCGCCAGTTCCTCAGCCGTCTGAACGCCCTGGCTGCCGGAGACGCCAAACGCATAGATCGGAAGAGCGTCGTGTAGGGAAAGAGTGTAGGATAGGGTGTAG
>CAZBDC010000295.1:0-1136 GCA_964490575.1 uncultured Anaerolineaceae bacterium
TAATGAGCGGTGACTGGAGTTCAGACGTGTGCTCTTCCGATCTCAGGCCGGCCAGGGTGTTGGCTGTGGCCAGGCCGAGATCATTGTGACAATGGACGGATACTATCGCGTTCTCAATGCCCGGGGTATGGCGCATAATCCCGGCGATCAACGCGCCAAATTCGTCTGGAGTGGTGTAACCGACTGTATCGGGGATGTTCAGTGTGGTGGCCCCGGCTTTAATGACCTCACCCAGAACCAGGTGCAAGAACTCGGGATCAGAACGCCCAGCGTCTTCTGGGCTGAATTCGACATCCGCATCGGGATGCTGGCTGCATAAAGCACGCGCGTATGCTACCATCTCGACTGCCCGTTCAATAACCTGCTCGGGGTCCATCTTTAGCTTGTATTTCATGTGAATTGGCGATGTGGCGATGAAGGTATGGATGCGGGCTCGGCGTGCATGGCGGACTGCTTCCCAGGCTTTATCGATATCATTTTTCGTCGCGCGCGCCAGCCCACAAATGATCGGCGGAGAGCTGTGAACCTGCTCACTGCCATCATCGGGCTGCCCAACTTCAATAGCGATGCGCCGGACGGCTTCCAGATCGTCCGGAGAGGCTGCTGGAAATCCGGCCTCAATTACGTCGACGCCCATCCGGACCAGGGCGCGCGCAATTTCCAGCTTTTCGGCTGATGTCAGGGTCGCACCTGGCGACTGTTCGCCATCCCGCAGGGTAGTGTCGAAAATACGGACGTAATTATTCATCTTTGTTCCAGTTCTCTGGCCGCAGTGATCGTACGGCAGCGCCAGCCTGCCACATTTCTGATTCCCGCAATTCTTTGAGCTCCGCTCCCAATTTTTCTTTGTAATCCGCCGCGGAGTTTGCAGCCAGAACAATCCGGGTTTCTTCTCCGCTGATTACACTCTGGTACAGGTTTTCAAATACAGGCGCCACTGCATCACGGAAGCGTCCTTTCCAGTCCAAAGCGCCGCGCTGGGCTGTTGTTGAGCAGTTGGCGTACATCCAGTCCATTCCGTTTTGGGCCACCAGCCGGATGAGAGATTGGGTTAACTCCTCGACAGTCTCGTTGAAGGCTTCGGATGGAGAGTGACCATGGGCGCGCAGGGTGTTGTATTGGGCTTCCATTACTCC
>CAZBDC010000295.1:1146-5057 GCA_964490575.1 uncultured Anaerolineaceae bacterium
GCACCCATCAGAATACCTCGTTCGCCGGTCAGATCCGAATAAACTTCCATTTCAAACGTGGTGGGGAACAGGTAGCCCGAGCCGATTGCGATCCCGGCAGCCAGGGCGCGCTCGCGAGCGCGGCCGGTCGCATCCTGATGGACGGCATACGAGCTGTTGATGCCGCTACCTGCCAGGAAGTTGGCTCGGACACTGGTTCCTGATCCCTTGGGAGCAACGAGAATGACATCTACGTCCCCAGGAGGAACAATACCGGTCTGTTCGCGGTATACTATGCCGAAACCGTGGGAAAAGTACAGCGCGTCTCCGGGTTTAAGACGCTTGCTAACTTTTGGCCACATTGCTACCTGCCCGGCGTCAGAAACCAGATATTGGATCATTGTACCCCGCTCGGTGGCTTCTTCCAGGGAAAAGAGAGTCTGGCCAGGCACCCAGCCGTCAGCCAGGGCTTTCTCATAACTGTCGCTTCCCTGCTTTTGGCCGACGATGACCCGAATGCCATTGTCGCGCATGTTCAGCGCCTGGGCGGGCCCTTGCACGCCGTACCCGAGAACTGCGACGGTCTCATTCTTTAATACATCCCGGGCTTTATCCAGGGGAAATTCTTCGCGCGTGACGACGTCTTCTACCGTACCACCAAAGTTGATCTTTGCCATTTTCTACCTCTAAACACCACTGTACATTTTGACCATCTTACCGTTACCATTTAGGGCAATGGGTTGGCTATTTCCGGAGACTGGGCCGCGAAGCATTGAGACCAACCCTGTGCGCACCATTTCAATGATGCCGTAGGGGCGCAGAATTTCAACAAAGCCATCAATTTTTTCCTCGTCCCCGGTAATTTCAATAATCATTGACTCGTTTGCTACATCTACGATGCGAGCGCGAAAAACGTCGACCAGCTGGATGATCTCAGTGCGGTTGGTTTGGTTAACGGATACCTTTACCATTGCCAGGTCCCGGCTGACGGCAGGCCGGTGTGTCACGTCTTCGACCTGGATCACATTGACCAGTTTGTACAGATAAGCAGTTACCCGTTCAACGCTGACATTATCGCTATCCACCACAATGGTCATGCGGGAAATGCCCGGCTGTTCCGTGTGGCCAACCGTCAGTGATTCGATATTGAAAGCCCGCCGGCGAAAAAGGGAGGCCACCCGGTTTAATACACCGGGTCGATCTTCAACAAGGGCAATCAGGGTGTGTTGCATGATAAATCTCCTCTAGATCTCGTCAAATTCCATTTCGGGCACAGTGGGCTGCGGCCGGCGGATCATGGCATCCAGCGCCGCGCCAGCGGGAACCATCGGATAAACCGAGTCTTCAGGTTCGACCCGGAAGTCAATCACCACGGTGCCTTCGGTCTCTTCAGCGCTGCGGATCGCATTTTCTACCTCACCCCGGCTGGTCACTCGCATCCCGGTGACGCCGTGCGCCTCGGCGAGCTTTACAAAGTCAGGGCTGCGCATGGGGGTGCCGCTGTACCGCCGATCGTAGAAGAACTCCTGCCACTGGCGGACCATCCCAAGATACCCATTGTTGATCACGGCGACGTTGACCTTTATCCCTTCCTGGGCTGCTGTGGATAATTCAGCGTTGGTCATCTGGAAGCCGCCGTCGCCACAAATGATCCAAACATTCGCGTCAGGCCTGGCAATCTTTGCTCCGATCGCGGCTGGCAAACCAAATCCCATTGTGCCCAGTCCGCCAGAGGTGATCAGGTGGTGGGGGCGGTCAAATCCATAGTATTGGGCCGTCCACATCTGGTGCTGACCAACATCGGTCACGATCAGCGCCTCTCCTTTTGTGAACCGCCACAGGTCGTTGATGACATGCGCGGCGTAGAGTTTTCCAACGTCGGGCAGGTTTTGAATATCCCGCAGGCGAACTTCGGCTTTCATTTGCTTGATGTGATCGATCCATTCCTGATGGTCGCAATCGCAAACGTGAGGCAGGATTTGATGGATGGTTTCGCGCAGATCGCCGATTAATGGGACATCAACCTTGATGTTTTTATTAATCTCCGAAGGGTCGATGTCAATTTGGATCTTTTGCGCGCCGGGAGCATAATTCTTGACATTGCCAGTGACCCGGTCGTCAAAACGCATCCCGAAGGCCAGTAGCAGGTCAGCTTCTTGAATCGCACGGTTGGTCCAGGATTCGCCGTGCATGCCCATCATCCCCAGCGATAGATCGTGGCTGGCCGGGAAGCTGCCCAGCCCCAACAGCGTCATAGCCACCGGTGTCTGGGTTTTCTCCGCAAACGCCAGCACCTCGGCCATTGCATTGCTCATCATCACACCCCGACCTGCCAGGATGACCGGGCGTTTTGCAGCCTGGATCAGTTCGACCGCCCGCTGTAGGTCGGCCGGGAGCGGGCTGAGATCAGGCCGGTAACCGGGCAGCCGGATTGGCTGGTCGTCATAACTCCAATCGATGGCGACCTGTTGAGCATCCTTGGCGATGTCAATCAGGACCGGTCCGGGCCGCCCGGTGCGGGCGATATAAAAGGCCTCGCGCACAGTGTATCAGATATCACGCGCATCGGTGATCAGGTAATTGTGTTTGGTGATCGGGAGCGTAATGCCGGTAATGTCTGTTTCCTGAAAGGCGTCGTAGCCAATGTAATGGCTGGCGACCTGCCCCGTGATGCACACCAGCGGAGATGAATCCATCATGGCTGTGGCAATGCCGGTTACCATATTCGTGGCACCCGGGCCTGAGGTCGTCATCACGACGCCCACTTCTCCGCCAGCCCGTGCAAAACCGTCTGCCATATGGGTCAACCCTTGTTCATGCCGGCCAAGTACGTGGCGGATGGGATATTGAACCATTGCATCATAAATGGGCAGGTTTGCTCCCCCAGGATAGCCAAAAATTACTTTGACGCCTTCACGAATAAGGCTTTCCATCAGGATTTGGGCACCGGTATACTTCATCTTCTTTTCTCCTTTTCTGCTGGTAAGTGTTTCCGAGACTTACTGCGTCTGGCTCGCAGAAGCAAGGCCGGGAATGGATAAACGGAATCAGACCGACAAGACTGCGCCTGTATCGGCGCTGGTTACAAAGTGGGTGTAACGCCTGAGCCACTTGCTGGTCGTACGTGGCTCAAAAGGCGGCAGGGTCGCTAACCGGCGATTGATTTCATCGGCTGAAAGAGACACGTTTAACTGGCGGGTGTGCAGGTCGATCTCGATAATATCTCCCTGGCGTAGGGCGGCTATTGGACCGTGAGCGGCCGCTTCCGGTGAAACATGACCAATGCAGGCGCCGCGCGTGCCTCCGGAGAAGCGTCCATCGGTTATCAAGGCTACTTTGTCGCCCAAGCCCATTCCCATCAGTGCGCTGGTTGGTGAGAGCATTTCTTGCATACCTGGGCCGCCGCGCGGGCCTTCGTATCGGATGACGACTACATCGCCCGCAGTAACCTGACCGCTCATAATGCCGCGCATGGCGGCCTCCTGCGACTCGAAAATTCGGGCCGGACCGCGGAAATGCACCATGCCAGGGTTAACGCCGCCGGTTTTCACCACAGCGCCTTTTGGCGCCAGGTTGCCGAACAGAATAGCCAGTCCGCCATGGGGCGAATAGGCTTTTTCTGCCGGATGAATGACATCCGCGTCGTGGATGTGTACCCCGGAAATCGAATCTGCCAGTGTCCGGCATGAGACAGTTATCCGATCAAGATGCAGGCTGCCGGTGGCGCGCTGGACTTCCTGCAAGATTGCTGGAACTCCGCCAGCCCGGTGGACATCCTCGATGTGCCATTTGCCGGCTGGCGAGACCTTGCATAAGTGCGGTACACGATCTGCCACTGCATTGATCCGCTCCAGGGGATATTCCAGCCCGGCCTCATTCGCGATGGCCAGATCGGAAGAGCGTCGTGTAGGGAAAGAGTGTAGGATAGGGTG
>CAZBDC010000296.1:0-5043 GCA_964490575.1 uncultured Anaerolineaceae bacterium
GGATGATCTTTGCCCGCCCGGAATAGGTTTCCGGGGTGTACCGGACAAACCGAGAATATGAAATAATATCGCACGCTTCAGGAGGGATTTCATGGGGATCAAGATTTACTCGACCCTTTCCAGAAAGAAAGAACCGCTCGAAACCATCGAACCCGGCAAGGTCCGCATGTACGTGTGCGGCCCCACGGTTTACAGCCAGGCCCACATCGGCCACGCCATGTCGGCCCTGGTGTTCGACATCATCCGCCGCTACCTCGAGTACCGCGGCTACCAGGTCGCGCACGCGATGAACTTCACTGACGTGGACGATAAGATCATCAACCGCGCCAACCGTGAAGGCGTCGATCCGTTTGAACTTGCCGAGCGCTACATCATCGAGTTCCGCCGCCAGCTCGAACAGCTCAACATCCTGCCCGCCACCCACCAACCGCGCGCCACCCAGGAAATCGGCAGCATTATCGAGATGATCCAGGGCCTGATCGACAAGGGCTACGCCTACCCGGCCGACAACGGCGACGTCTATTTCAACGTCCGCAGGGATGATGACTACGGCCGCCTGTCCAACCGCCGCCCGGAGGATATGCAGGCCGGCGCGCGGATCGAGATCGGCGAGAAGAAGCGGGACCCGCTCGACTTTGCGCTGTGGAAGGCCGCCAAGCCGGGCGAGCCGTTCTGGGAGAGCCCGTGGGGGCGCGGGCGGCCCGGCTGGCACATCGAGTGCTCGGCCATGAACCTCCATCACCTGGGCGAGCAGATCGACATTCACGGCGGCGGCAACGACCTGATCTTCCCCCACCACGAAAATGAGATCGCCCAGACTGAGAGCCTGACCGGCAAGCAGTTCGCCCGCTACTGGGTCCACAACGGCATGTTACAGCTGGGCGGCGAGAAGATGTCCAAGTCGCTTGGCAACCTGATCACGATCGACGAGCTGCTCGAGACGCACGGCGCGGACGCCTTCCGCTTCCTGATCCTCAATTCCAGCTACCGCGGCCCGCTGACCTACACCGACGAGGTGGTCCGGCAGGCTGAAAACGCGCTCGACCGGCTGCGCTCCGCGCTGCGTCCGGCCCTGCCTGGCTTGGCCGGGCTCGGCGAAGCCGCCCGCGGCGCGCTCGAGGCCCAGCGCCAGGCCACCAAAGATGGCTTTATCAACGCCATGGACGATGACTTCAACTCGGCCGGCGCGCTCGGGCACCTGTTTGACCTGGTGCGGGCCATCAACCAGGCCCGCGCGGACGGCGCCGATAACGAGACCCTGCGCCCGGCCCAGGACCTGCTGCTTGAACTGACCGGCGTGCTCGGGCTGCGCCTGGAAGCGGCCCCTCAGGAGCGCCAGGCGGCTGACCCGTTCATCGACCTGCTGGTTGAAGTGCGCGGCGAGATGCGCAAGCAGAAGCTGTGGGCGCTCTCAGACGTCGTCCGCAACCGCCTGAAGGAGCTGGGCGTTGTGATCGAAGACAGCAAAGAAGGCTCGACCTGGCGCTACGAATGAGCGCGGCCGTGCCTGCTATCCTTTATGCGGGTTCGTGGCCCGGGCGGCGCCGATGAAAGAGTGGATTGTCGGCCGCAACCCGGTCTATGAAGTGCTGCGCGCCCGGCGGCGGAATTTCTTCCGCCTCCAGGTGGCTGTGGGGGTGGAAGAAAAAGGCCGCCTGAGCGAGATCCTCGGGTTGGCCCAGGCCCGCAAGGTGCCGGTCACCCGCGTGAACCGCCAGGCGCTCGACGGGCTGGGCGAAGGCCACCAGGGCGTGGCCATCGAAGCCAGCGAGTATCCCTACAGCAGCCTGCTCGAGATCCTCCAGCGGGCCGAAGAGCGCCGCGAGCCGCCTTTCCTGCTGGCGCTCGACCTGCTCCAGAACCCGCAGAACCTGGGCACGCTGTTCCGCACGGCCGAGGCGGTCGGGGTGCACGGCATCTTCATCCCGCCCCGCCGCGCGGCCGGGGTCACCCCGGCGGTCGTGCACGCCTCGGCCGGGGCCAGCGAGCACCTGCTGGTCGCCCAGGCCAACCTGGTCCAGGTGCTGGAAACGCTCAAGAAAGAGGCCGGAGTGTGGGTGATGGGGCTGGAAGGCAGCCCTGGCGCCCAGCCCTATGACAGCGCCCGCCTGGATGGGCCGCTGGCGCTGGTGGTCGGCAGCGAGGGCGAGGGCATGCGCGACCTGGTCCGCCGCACCTGCGACCTGCTGGTCAGCCTGCCCATGCTCGGCCAGATCGAGTCGCTCAACGCGGCCGTGGCCGGCTCGATCGTCCTCTACAAGGCTTTATCTGACCGGCAAAAGCGCTCGTCATAATCATGGATTTATTGGCGCGCGCGCCAATAAATCCATGATTATGTTCAGGCGAAGAAGACCCACGCCCCCCACAGCGCGATCATGATGATACCGATCCCGAAGCGGATCACGGCCGCCCAGCCGCAGCCGATGGCCATGCTGCGGGTCGATTCGAGCGCGCGCTGCATGTCTTTCAGCCGGAAGTACTCGACCGCGAAGAGCCCGATCAGGGCCGCGACCAGCCCGCCAAAGGGCGGGAAGGCCAGGCTGCCGGCGATCCCGGCCGCCAGGGCGACCCCGATCGCCAGCCAGCTGGCGCCCTGCTGGCGGGCCTTGGCGCCCATGACCAGGTTATCGACCAGGTTGCCGGCGATCATCAGCACGGTCATCCCGGCGAAGAGCAGCCCGCTGGTCAGGTTGAACCCGGTCAGGATGCCGTAGACCAGGGCCGGCACCCAGATGATCACCAGCCCGGGCAGGACCGGGATGATCAGCCCGAGCAGCCCGAACAGCATGATGCCCAGCACGACCAGGTGCAGGGTAATCCGTCCAGCGCCTTCGAGGTCCATATCGCTTACCCTTTTTCCACTGCCTGCTGGGGCCGGATCACTTCGACCCCACCCATCCACGGCCGCAGCACCTCAGGCACCACCACCGAACCATCCGCCTGCTGGTAGTTCTCCAACACGGCGATCAGCGTGCGCGGCATGCCCAGCCCCGAGCCGTTGAGCGTGTGCACCAGCCGGGCCCGCCCGCCTTCCGCCGGGCGGTATTTGATGTTGGCCCGCCGGGCCTGGAAATCGCCCACGTTCGAGACCGACGAGACCTCCAGCCACTCGCCTACCCCCGGCGACCAGACTTCGATGTCGTAGGTGACGCGCGCGTTGAAGCCCAGGTCGCCGCTGCACAGCCGCAGCACGCGGTAGGCCAGGCCCAGCAGCCGGCAGGTCTCTTCCGCGTCGGCCAGCATCTTGTCCAGCTCATTCATCGACTCTTCGGGCCGGGCGTAGATATACATCTCGACCTTGTCGAACTGGTGCCCGCGCTTGATCCCGCGCACGTCGCGCCCGGCGCTCATCTTCTCGCGCCGGAAGCAGGGCGTGTAGGCGGTGTAGCGCAGGGGCAGGGCGGCTTCTTCGAGGATGTCGCCGATGTGGATCCCGGTCAGCGGCACCTCGGCCGTCGGCACCATCCAGTAATCCTCTTCCGCGTCGCGGTAGAGGTTGTCGAAGAACTTGGGCAGCTGGCCCGAGGCGAACATGGTCTCCTGCTTGACCATGAAGGGCAGGTACTGCTCGTAGTAACCCTGGCGGGCGTGCAGGTCGAGCATCCAGGCGATCAGCGCGCGCTGGAGCCGCGCGCCGGCCCCGCTCAGCACGTAGAAGCGCGAGCCGGTGATCTTCACGCCCTGCTCAAAGTTCAGGATCCCCAGCGCGGGGCCCAGGTCCCAGTGCGGCAGGGGGGTGAAATCGTACGCGCGTGGCTCGCCCACCGTGCGCAGCACCACGTTCTCGCTGTCGTCTTTGCCGGCCGGCGTGTCGGGCAGCGGCAGGTTGGGGATGGTCGCCACCTGTGCCTGCAGCGCCTCGTCCACCTCGCGCACGCGGTTGTCCAGCGCGGCGATCTGGTCGCCGACCTCGCGCATCTGCTCGATCTTGGCCTGCCGCGCGGCGGCGTCTTTCATCCGCCCAATCTCCTTCGAGACGGCGTTGCGCTCGGCTTTGAGCGTTTCCACCTGGCCGAGCAGTGCGCGGCGCTCCACGTCAAGCGCCAGCACCTGGTCGACCACCCCGGGGTCGTTCTGGCGCAGGCGCAGCGCCTCGCGGACCAGCTCGGGTTGTTCGCGGATCAATGTGATATCAAACATCAGGCACCTCCGAATTAAATGTATACCCCCTCCATCCCGCAGGACGAGGGGGGCCGGTACTCGTGGTGCCACCTGCTTTTGCCATGCAAGCCCGGCTTGCACAGCCTCTTTCGGCGCGGATAACGGTCGCTGCCGGTCCTCTTACGCGAAGCTGCGCTGACGCGCAGCTTCGCCCTCCAGGGACAACCTGCCCATTTGCCTGGGCAGCCGGGTTGGATTTCACCATTCAGGCCTGCCAGCTCGCACCATCCGCTGGCTCTCTGCGAGGCCGTCCGGTTACTTGGACCCGGGCTGGTCTTTCATTGTTTCGCCTATTATAACACAAGCAAGGTTGGCAAAAAAGGCGTCTTAATCTTTTCACTGTTTTTTGCATTGCTACTTGCCATTTTTATTTTTCCAATAAACCAAAACGTATCATCCCCATTCGATATTTTTCCCATGGAGATCTTGTTAAGTTATGACATTATCTTCAAGCCTTCAATTTAGGTCACTAGTTTCTCTCCTATCGCACGTAAAATTGCTGAAAGATCAACCAAATTGTATGATATAGGTTCCATTTCATTTGAAAGAACTTTCTCCAAATCACCCCAATCATCGGATAATTGTCCCATATCTAATTGATCGGGTTCTTTGTAAGGATCATATACTTGATCTATTGGAATATTCCAATAATAGTCAGCATTGATTTCCACAGAAGAGATCCCATTCTCTTCTAAATGTCGAAAAAGCCTTTCACTGATCTTCCGTAAATCTGAAACTTTAATATCCATAATTTATTCACTCCTCCAGTTGGTTGAGTAGGTTCTTCAATTCCTCAATTTTCCTTTGCCAGGTACCAATTTCGTTTTTAACAATACCTTCGCCAATTACGGCGATGAAACCGGCTGTTTTGCCGGGTGAATA
>CAZBDC010000297.1:0-2765 GCA_964490575.1 uncultured Anaerolineaceae bacterium
ACGCCCTGGACGAATTCGGGGTCTAATTCATCAACGTGCGGGGCCAGGTCAAGTATCGTATTCTTGCCCTGTTCGTTGAGGAAAACTGCCACATCGCCAAACTGCAGGTTGGCGTCGATCAGGGCTACTTTGCTATCTTCGTTCTGGAGGGCAATGGAAAGATTGGTGGCGATGGTTGTGCGTCCCGTGCCGCCTTTTGGACTGTAGACAACGATTACTTTTCCCATGGACCCGGCTGCTCCCCCCGCGGCTTTTGAGCCGTCGGTTGGGATGGCAGCGAGCGCCTGGTCGATCTTTCTTCGTTCGTCTTGCGCCAACACCCCGGCTCGCCGGACGGCATCGGTTAGCTCGTCGATCATTGGGGGCTTGGTTAAGAAATCCCGAGCGCCTGCCAGCATTGCTTTGCGCATGTAGCTTGGATCGCTTTGAACGGAGAGGATGACCACCTGGATGTACGGCGACTTTTTCTTAATTTCCTGTGTGGCCGTAATGCCATCCATGTCAGGCATGTTTATGTCCATCACGATCACATCGGGTTTTGTCTGCTGCGAAAGCTGCATCGCTTCTCGACCCGTTCGAGCAGTTCCCACCACTTCGATGGTGCTGTCAAACTGCAGCATCCGGCGAACATTTTCGCGTGTCTCAGCTATGTCATCTACAATTAAAACCCGAATTTTTTCTTGGACGGACATACCCTCTCCAACAACTACGTAATCTGGCAGTCTGCGCGCCAGGAAAATGCTGGCAGGCGCTGGGGTACACCATTAGCGATAAGGCATATTCCAGGTTATTGATTTATGGGTTGGTCGTTTCGGTGTTCAGGCCTGGGTCCGGGAAAGGCGGAATGAACTCAGGTGAACGATCCATACGCGGTTCAAGACCATAAGGCAGCTTGGCCGGGTTGGGGATGCGATATTGATCCAGGATGAATTGAAGCGTTACGGCTTCCGTATCAATCCGCTGATCGTCTCCCGCGCTGCGCATAACCAGGTTCAAGTTCGCATTCGCCAGCATCAGGTAGTTTAAGGTGATGGCATCCTGGGGGCTGACGATCAACGTGATGACCTCAGGGGCAACTGGCCCGGTTTCTTCTTCACCCTCGGCCTGAGCGGTCGGTTCTGTCTCGGCGTCAGCGACCGGGGTTCCTTCCAAGGGGAAGTAACCCATCTGCAGAACTACCACATCTTGAATCAGTGTCTGGCTGACAAGGCGCGGGCGCTGTTCTTCACCGGGCAAAACAAACACCGGGTTATTCGTCGTTGGGTCAATTTCAATGCGGCCCATATAGGACAAAACTGGGTCACCTGCGACAGTGTATTCTGGTGGACTCTCGTGTATTGCTGTGATGGTCGTCTGCTCATCCTCATTGATCGGCCCTGGCGCAATGATGATCCCTGTCCGGTTGGGCAACCTGGATTGGAAATTTGTGTCCAGGTCGACCAGCATTATGCTGGCGATCACATTCACATGGTCGCCCTTCTGCAGCCCATAAGCGACGGAAGACAGTTTGCTGATCGGGACCGAAATGGCCACCATTCCCTTGGGGATGTCAAAAGAAGGAATCGACCCTGCGGACCCCTGGGGAACGACCAATGCGTTTGTGAGGGGGGTATGCGGTTCAAGATCGCTCTTTGCCCGCCCGCCAATCACTTCGTCGACCGTGTTGAAGAAGACACCTTCCGTGTAATCCTCCCGGGGAATCGGCACCACCTGGACCAGCCCCTCGGAAATGTCTTGTCCCCGGCGAATTTGCTGGGTGGTGACTACGATATCGATGGTATCTACAGGTTGTGCTGCGACTGTAGGCTGAGGAACGGGGCCTGCTTCAGGCTGAGCCGATTCCTGGCCAATGTTCAAGATTCCCCCAGGAAATCTGGTAAGGGCAAATACCAGAACCAGGAGCAGAATCAGGATCAAGGCAATATAGATAATAACCCTTCCGCGACGGCGACCCGTGGCCATGTATGCCTCCTGAAAATGGAAAAGTAATTGTGCAGTCATTAAATTATACGCTAAAATTAAAAAAGTAAAGTGGATACGAACGATAAACACTTTTGTAAAGTAAACGTAAGAACCCTTCAAACATTACTCGAATAGTTTTTCGGACTTCGTTTGGTTTATGGGAGCGACGCAGTCGCCCTCATAAAACGATACAAGTATCAAAAAAGAAATAAAAGAGGCCTGTGAAAGCAGGCCTCTATTTATGGATCAATGGTTTCGGATGTCCGGAGACGAGTTAGATGCTGTTCATGATATTGGAGAAGATATTGCCGATGGCTGGGCCGAGCAGGGCCAAAATAACAATCACAACAACAGCTACTAAAACAAGGATCAAAGCGTACTCTACCAAACCCTGGCCTTTTTCTTTCGGAGCGAATAACATGTTTTTCACCTCCTCTCTCGCTGTAATCTTGTATCTGGCGTTCACTTGAAGCTAATGAATATTATAGGGATATTGCCTGAAACTGCAATATGCCTGGCCTTACAGCGGCCTTACAGTAAAATAACCAAAAGGATATAAAAGAATAACCAAAAGTGACTGCCGCTTGGTGGCGGCAGTCACTTTTGGGTTGGATTTTTGAGATTGAACCCGGCGCCAGCTGGCGCCTTTGTGGATCGATCAGGCTAGATGCTGTTCATGATATTGGAGAAGATATTACCGATGGCCGGGCCGAGCAGGGCCAAAATAACAATCACAACAACGGCTACCAAAACAAGGATCAAAGCGTACTCTACCAAACCCTGGCCTTTTTCTTTCGGAGCGA
>CAZBDC010000297.1:2865-5005 GCA_964490575.1 uncultured Anaerolineaceae bacterium
ACAACATGTTTTTCACCTCCCTTCTCGCCATAGAGTGTTCGTTTCTTTCCGAACCATTTTTATTATAACCATAACAGGAATAATTACAATTATCATTACTGTAAACTACTTTTTTTGAAGATGTAGATCTTTTGGGGTAGCAGCCGGAGATTGGGTTTGGGATCGCGCTCGCTCAGGTGTGCTTGTATTGTTTTGAAAGTTATTTCGGGCTATAATTTACTTTGACCTGTTAATTGACAGCATCTTAGGGTTGGACAGATCACAAGGAGATACAATGAGCGATATTTTGGGCCGGATCCGAGAAGAACAGGATATCTTTGGGAAGCTATTGGGCAAAATTCCCGGGTTTAACGGATATTTTGATCGTGAACAACGCCGCTCCGCCGATAAGCTGCTACGCGAGACTGTAGCGGCGCGTTACGAAGAACAGTGGCGCCGGGTTTCCAGCCTGCAGCGCGACTTAATTAGCCAGGGCGGACTGGCGTATGTCGATGACCTGGAAGCAGCTGCGATCAAGCTGCGCCAGTTCGTGGATCGAATTAAGACTGCTTCGTATGGTTACGCTGGCTTTTTCGACGCAGTTAAGATCCAGTCGGAGGAGCTTGAGAGTCTCTACCAGTATGATCTTTGGCTGCTCACGCTGATTGATGAAATCGGTAGGGCGGTTGATAATGTGGAGTCTTCGATTGGGACCGATGGCCTGCCGGCGTCAATTCGTCACCTGACCAGACTGGCCCAGGAAAGCGTCGAGGCTTATAACAAACGGGCAGAAGTTATTCTGGGTGGCGCCGGTTCACAGGCGGCTCAGTAAGCCTCTGCAGTTACAGATTCCAGAAAAAAAGGAATTAAACTATGGCCAGAATTTTTGACGTTGTTGAATACCCCAGCGAGATGGTGGATGAGATCGTCCATCGATTTCCAGAAGCCGGGGTGGCCGATCTTCGCCTGGGTTCACAGGTGATCGTGCGAGAATCGCAGCGAGCAGTTTTCTTTCGGGATGGGCGCGCGTTGGATGTTTTAGGCCCAGGCCGCCACACAATTACCACCGCAAACATTCCCTTCCTGGTGGATCTGATCAGCAAGCCTTTTAATGACCGCACGCCGTTTACTGCTGAAGTCTACTACGTTTCCATGCGGGAATTTGCGGACCGGAAGTGGGGTACTCCTCAGCCGATTATCGTGCGCAACCCTGGGATGGGCCTGGGTGTAGCGCTACTGCAGGGCTTTGGATCTTACAGCTTCCAGGTGAATGACCCGCAGCAGTTCGTCACCCAAATTGTCGGCACTCAGGGGATGTACCGGACTGCGGATATCGAAAACCGGCTTCGTTCCATGCTGCTTTCCAAGCTGCAGGACCTGTTGGGTGAGACGACGGCGAAAAGCAGCGTGGTTGAACTGATTGGCCTGACTGAGGAATTGGGCGCGGGTGTTCGCGCCAAAGCGCAGGATGACTTCGCCGCGATTGGCCTGGTGCTAAAGGCTTTCTACATCGCGAATCTGAAACCTTACGAGAAGTCAGCAGAAGAGCTGCGGGCAATGGGCATGCTCGATATGCAGACTTATACCCAACTCCAGGCGGCGGATGCGCTGCGAGATGCTGCCCAGAATCCCAGCGGGGGCGCAGGCCTCACTGCCGGGATTGGGGCCGGTATGGGCATTGGCAACGTGCTGTCGCAGTCTCTCCAGGGCGTCGGGCAGGGCCAGGCGGCCCAGGGCGGTTCTGCTGCGCCGTCTGGCGCTATTCCAGATGTGATGACTCCTTCTGAGGCGGCGACTATCCTGCGGGTTTCTGAAGAAGATGTGGTCGCGGCGATCCAGGCTGGCGACCTGAAGGCGCGCAAGATTGGCAGCGCTTACCGGATCAGCCGGGAAGCACTGGAAGCTTTTCTGAAAGGTTAATCGTTATTAACGCTCGAACAGCCCGGGGCAGGCGATCTGCCGCCGGGCTGTTTGTTTTTTTACACAAGCTGGCTGGCCGGGCCCCCTGTTTTGTAATTTTCAGATGTATCCGGAAATGAAAAACTACCGAACGTATGACGAAATTGGACCTTACTTAGAATATTCGTATATAATAGTTTCACCTGCAATACACTTGGCAAGTTTTTGGGTGTGAAACATCAAGGGAATGGGTATCTATGAA
>CAZBDC010000298.1:0-4987 GCA_964490575.1 uncultured Anaerolineaceae bacterium
AGATAATGAGCGGTGACTGGAGTTCAGACGTGTGCTCTTCCGATCTCTGTTTGGCGCGTTCGGCGGCATGCGCACTGAAATTGTCGTGGGATCGATCCCCCTGGCGTTCGGTGCGGCGGCGGCAGTAGGAATATTCTTCGGCTATTACCCTGCCACCCGTGCGGCCCAACTTGACCCGATCGCGGCGCTGCGCCACGAATAAAGGAAGCGATTGCTTTTGAAGAGCGCTTGATAATGACAAAACCTTACTTCTCGAGGAAATTATGAAACACTTGCTAATTTTATTTGTGCTCATCTTTGTCCTGGCGGGCTGCTCTTCGGCCCCGACGGCAGAGGCTGCTCTCCCGGCGAGTACGCCGGCTGTCCAAGTCTTAACAGCATCTGCTACGCCCGCACCCGCTGGAGGCGACCAGGCTGCTGCCGACCCGGCCAGGGTGCGTGTCGCTGAAGATATCATCATGACGGATTATGAAGATGCCGCCAACCTGCGCAACCAGCTTGCATATGGCACCCTTAAGCTGGATGAGACCGGCCAGGCGATTACACCGGAACAGGCCCGCGCGCTGCTGCCGCTTTGGCAGGCTGTGTTGGTGCTGGGTGGAGACGGCGAGTCGGTTCCCGAAGAGCTCAGTGCAGTGCAAACCCAGATTATCGAAGCGATGACAGCGGAACAGATCCAGGCGATTGCGGATCTGAAGACTACGAATGCTGTGCTGACCGCCTTTTATGAAGAAAGGGGAATCGCAATGCCAACCCCAGCCCCTGGCGTGACTCGAGTGCCAGGCCAGATGAAGAACCTGTCGCCAGAAGCCAGGCAGGCTACCCGGGCAGCGATGGAGGAAAGCGGGACGGCCGGGCAGGGGAGCGGGCGGCTTACCCGAACGTTCCTGTTTGAGGAAGTAATTAAAGTGCTGACCGAGCGGGCGGGGCAGTAAACGCATCCTCTGTTTCCGCCTTGTTAGAACCAGAAAAGCAGGATGTGCTTTCAGTTGACATTTTATGTAACTTTCTGTAACATTCAGGGTGGATACCAGCGTATCCACCCTGAATTTTTTTATTCACTTCATAGAAAATGAATTGCGAATAGCTTATATGGATACATCTACTTCAAAATCTGCGCAGAATCGCCTGACCGGCAAGCACCAGGTAAAGGAGCAGCGCGACAGCATCCTGGATGCGGCTGAAACCCTGTTTTTGAAGAATGGCCTGGAAAACACGAACATGATCGAGATCGCCCGGCAGGCCGGCATCACAAAGGTAACTCTCTACCGCTACTTTTCCAACCGGGATGAGATCGCTCTGGAGATTCACGTGCGCATGCTCAACAAAATCTCGAGCATGATCGATCCGGAGGAGGGTGATCCGGCCGGGCCAGAGTCTGGTGTGGCGGACCAGCGCCGGCGCGCGCGGGCGATGATTCGCAATTTCACTCGATTGCGCGACGCGTACCGCTACGTAGGCATGTTCGATAAAATCTACCTGGACGATGCGCCAGATGCAGTGCTGACCCGGTGGACCA
Organism: uncultured Anaerolineaceae bacterium; assembly: GCA_964490575.1. GTDB lineage: Bacteria > Chloroflexota > Anaerolineae > Anaerolineales > Anaerolineaceae > DSYU01. The sequence goes on from CAZBDC010000298.1 coordinate 1,520, forward strand.
AAGAGCGGCTGGTATCGATGGGTTACGGCGTGCAGAGCGCTGGCGGCGGGCAGCGAGCACAGGTTTCGTCCTTGCCCGACAGCCAGATCCCGGTCATCATGAATACGGTGATTTGGTTCCTGGAAAAGCTCGCCTTGCGCGGCGAACTGACCTGGAGCGACCAGGCTATTCCGCTGGAGGAACACTTACGAGTATTCGAAGCGATGATTATGGGCTATTTTGACCGCCTGGAAAGCTGACAAACAGATTGAAGACCAAAGGATGCAAAATATGTCTACTCTCTCTTCTCATACCACCGCAACAGTGACCGCTGCTGACTTTCCTGAGATCCGCTGGTACGGCAGTTGGATCTGGTGCGATCCACCCAAAGCGGGCCAGCGTTTCAGCGGGCATGAGTTTGCCGGCACAGACCGTCCGGAGGCCCATGCCTTGCTCCGCAAGACCTTTAACCTGGTCGAAGTTCCCGAACGCGTCCCAGCCCGCATCACGGCCGACTCGCGCTATCTGCTGTTTGCCAACGGGCACGAGGTGTTTCGGGGGCCGATCCGCAGCCAACCGCGGCGGATGTTTTACGATTTGTTCGACCTGGCGCCGTACTTGAAACCAGGTGAGAACGTCCTGGCGGTGTATGTCAAGTATTACGGCTCGCCCAAGGCCTTCTGGATGCCGGCCCCACCCAGCGGGGCAATGGGCAAGAGCGGGCTGATGGTCTTCGAGGCCCGCCTTGGCGATGGCTGGCTGATTTCCGATGCGACCTGGAAAGCGCATAAAAGCAGCGCCTGGACGGAGGATTGGAAGATTGGGGCTAATCTGTGGTTTCTGGAAGAGGGCATCCCGGTTGAGGTGTTCGACGCTCGCCAGTTCCCGTATGGCTGGGAACAACCTGGCTTTGACGATAGTGCCTGGGGCAACGCCAGCGTAATTGTTGGCCGTGGGATGGGCGGATCAAACGATCCGCGCCCCCCCTCAGCGCCTTACGGTCCGCTTCACCCGCGCCCGATTGCTAAATTAGGCGGCGATAGACGCGCACCGTTGACGGCGCGAGTCGAGACGCTGGCTGGACGGGTTGAGGAGAAGATTGGCGACCCGGTCAAACGCCTGCAGGCTTCGCTCAACCTGGAGGCGGGCGAAGCCATTCTACCCGCGGGGCTGCCGCTCGATCTGGAAGTACGGGAGGACGGCTCCGTGCGGGTGACGCTCGACATGGGTGGGATCGTGATGGGCCAGGTGCAGTTCGCGCTTGACGCGCCGGCTGGCGCGGTGCTCGACCTTTCCTACACCGAAGAACCGCTGGCGCCACCAAAGCTCGGCTTTGGCGGGATGCACTCGGGCACTCGCTACACGGCGCGCGGCGCGGATGACATCTTCAGCGTTTACGATGCGCTGGGCTTTCGCTATGCCAACCTGCTTTTCCACGGTGAGCCCGGCAAGGTGACGCTGCGCAGCTTCGCCGTGCAGGAGGACCTCTATCCCTGGCAGCCGGGGGCGGAATTCTCGTGCAGCGATGAAGCCTTGAACAAAATTTTCCAGGCTGGCATCCGCACTGTAGCGCTCAATTCGCGTGATGCTTTCACTGACTGCCCGACCCGAGAGCAGCAGGCCTGGGTGGGCGACAGCGTGGTCCACCAGATGGTTCACCTGGTCTCCAATACCGACTGGCGCCTGGCCTGGCAGTACCTGACCCTGTCTGACTCACCGCGCTATGACGGCATCCTGCCGATGACGGTGGTGGGACCTTCTGAGGCAAGTGGAGGGATGACCATCCCGGACTGGTCGCTGCACTGGGTGCATGGAGTCTATAACCTGTACCGCTTCGCCGGAGATGCAGCGATGATCACGCGCTTTATGCCGAGCGTGGCGCGGGTGCTGCGCTGGTTTGAGCCTTTCCAGAATTCACACGGTGTCATCCAGGATCTGATCGAGTGGGATCTGATCGACTGGTCGGCTGTATCGGTAAGCGGGCAGACTGCGCTCTATACGGCGCTGTGGGCGCGCGGGTTGCGCGAATTTGCCGAGATGGCCGGCTGGCTGGGTGAGTACGCCAGCCAGGCCTGGGCTGAGGAACTGTATGAGAAAGCCAGGGCCGGGTTCGAGATGTTCTGGGATGAGGAGCGCAGCTCTTACATCGACCATATCGTTGACGGCGAGGTACGCGCAGAAATGAGCCAGTTAGCCGGGGCGCTGGCAATCGTCTCCGGGCTGGCGCCCCAGGAGCGCTGGCAGCGGATCATCGACACGATAACTGACCCGGACAAAGTCGTCATTCGCACCTGGATGTTCAGTGAGGATGACGCCTCCGGCCCTCCGGATCCCTCCGCGCCGCGGCGCTTCACCTGGGATATCCATACCCAGATCGTGATGGCAGAGCCGTTTATGAGCTATACCGTGCACGACGCAGTGGCTGAGGCGGGGCTGGCCGGGCGGTTACCCGGTCTGTGCCGCCGCTGGGGCCAGTTCTTGACCGGCGGGTACGACACGATCGGCGAAGATTGGAAGCATGGCACGCACGTGCACGGCTGGAGCTGCACGCCGACCAAGGACCTGGTTTTTTACGTGCTGGGTGTGATGCCGGCCGAGCCGGGCTACCGCGCGGCGAAGATTGCTCCGCGCCTGGGTGACCTGGAATGGGCGAAAGGCAAGGTTCCAACCCCATTCGGGCTGATCACAGTCGAGGCCAGCAAAGATAAAGTGATCGTCGATTCGCCGGTGCCGTTTGTGCTGGACCTGGAGGGCCAGGAGCCGAGGAACTTAAAGCCTGGCAGGCACGTGATTGGATGACGATGCTTCTTGCGGTTGCATCTTTTGGCATGGCAATGGGCTTCTCCTGAAAAAAAGGGCAGGGAACTTCACGGTTTTCTCAGCGTTTAAAATATAGGGAGACCAAAAGCTATGAAGACCATCTTTTCTGCCTTGATGATCCTGGGCCTGCTGGCGGGAAGCCTCACGGCCTGTCAATCGACCGGCAAGCCAGTCAAAATCGGTGAGCAAGACGCAGGTAAGACCATCACTTTGACGAGCGGGGATACTCTCATCATTGAACTCGAGGGCAATCCTACCACCGGCTTCAATTGGATCCCTGCTCCGCAGGATCCTGTCCTGCTCAACCAGCTTGGTGATCCCGAAGCCGTGCCTGAAAGTGACCGGCTCGGCGCGCCTGGCCAGATTGCATTGCAGTTCAAAGCCGTTGCCCAGGGGCAAACCGTCTTGCATCTCGACTATAGACGTCCGTGGGAAACTGACGTTGAACCAGAGAAAAGTTTCGAGGTGACTGTGGTGGTGCAGTAAGGCCGCGCCGATCAGGTTTGGTGTGCGGAGAGGCCGGAATCTGATCTTCCACTGACTGAATATATCTTCACCGGTTCACTGATGCCCGGCAGGTCGGCTGGACCACAATCTTCTACTTTTACTGCGCTACCCAGGGCAGATCGGAAGAGCACACGTCTGAACTCCAGTCACGAGATTCCATCT
>CAZBDC010000299.1:0-4965 GCA_964490575.1 uncultured Anaerolineaceae bacterium
CTGTTTCAGCCTGACCCAAAAGTCAGGTTACTGACGTTTGTCTAAACTCGAATTCAAAGGAGCGATGGCTCTTTTATCACCCATATAACTGAGGGAGAAAATCGCACTTACCAGAACTTGTTCGTTGCTATCATCCAATAGGCTTATGAGTATGTCCACCACCTCAGGATACCCATCGAAACTACCCAACGAGCCGATTGCGGCCAACCGTACGTCCAGATCATTTTCTTTCTCTAGCAGATTCATAAGGATAGCAGGAGCAATTTGTTCAGCAACAAATCCCAGTGCCCATGCCGCGTTAGCTCGTACATCTTTGCCGTCATCCAGCAACATATTTTCCAATAAAGGTAAGGCCGCTTTCTGATTCTTTTCCAACAAATCGCCAATTGCCTCACTCATTCCATCGTTATCGTGCCCATCCTGTATGCCCCGGGTATAGGCCCGAAATAGGGCGGGTAAAGCCCTAACACCTTCCAACCTGGCAATGGGATATGCAGCTGCTTCGCGAATGAAGAAATTGTCATCCTCTAACAACGAATACAGATCGGAGATGTTCGTCTCATCGGCTGTTTGGGAAATCTCTTCACAGGCCCGAACAGCACGGTCAACATCTTCGCTATATAAGTCTCGGATCCATTGATTCCAACCTGCAGTCCTCATATATTGTCATTTTACCATCACGCACTTTTATTTCGCCGGCTCTTGCCTGGCACAGAACCGCGCGAGCAGCAGGTTGTGAAGCACATATAGCCAGGCCGGGATGGATAATACTGCCAGCCTGGCAACCCTTAGCGGGCGAAAAAGCTGATGCTTTCGATGTGATACGTCTGCGGGAACATATCGAAAGGCTGGACGCTTTGCAGCCGGTAGCCGCCCGCCAGGAGGCGCTTCGCGTCGCGGGCCAGGGTGGCCGGGTCGCAGGAGATGTAGGCCAGGAAAGGGGCTTCCATGGCGAGCAGCGCGTCCAGCGCCGGCAGCGCCAGGCCGGCCCGCGGCGGGTCGACCAGGATAATATCGGGGCGCAGGTCGAGCGCCGGCAGGACCTCCTCGGCCGGGCCATCATACAACGCCACGTTGTCAAATTCGTCCAGGTTGGCGGCGAAATCGTCGATGGCGGAAGGGGCCGATTCGACCGCTGCCAGCTGCCCGACCCGCGGGGCCAGGAAGGCCGAGAATAGCCCCACCCCGGCGTACACTTCCAGCAGCAGCGCCTGGGGCTCCAGTGGCAGGTTTTCGAGCAAATAGCCCAGCATGTTCTCAGCCTGGGGCAGGTTGACCTGGAAAAAGGAGCCGGCTGAAACGCGGAACGGGCGGCCCGCAGCTTCGATCAGCAGGTGGTCGTCGCCGGCCAGGACCAGCGGGGGATTCCCTGCCGGCCCGCCCGGCCCGCCCGACCCGGCAAACGCGACTGAGACCGGCAGGTCGATGGTCAGCTCGGGCGGGAGCGGGTCGTTCGACTCGAGTACGAGCAGGATCTCATCCTCCATCCCAACCCGCACCTGGACCCGCTCGATGCCGGCGTCCGCGCCAAAATCGAGCATGAGCAGGATCTCGGCGATGGCCGGGTGGCACAGGCGGCAGTCTTCGCCCGGGACCACCCGGTGCGAGCCCGGCGCCTGGAAGCCCAGGCGGCCATCAGGCCCCAGGTGGAACTGGGCTGCGTTGCGATAGTGCCACTGCTGGGGAGAAGGCACAATCGGCGCCACCGGCGGCTCGGCCAGGCCGGTGATGCGCTGGAGCTGGTCGCGCAGGATGGCCGTCTTGGCGGCGAGCTGGGCCGGGTAGGTCATGTGCATGTAATGGCAGCCGCCGCAGCTGGCCGCCGGGCAGCCCGGCAGAATTCGCTCGGGCGAAGGGCGCAGCACCTCGAGCAGCTCCGCCCGGGCAAAGCCGCGTTTCTCCTCGACCAGCCACAGGCGCACGCGCTCGCCGGGCAGCCCGCAGGGCACGAACACCGCCCGGCCATCCGGCAGGCGGCCCATCGCGTCCCCGCCGTAGACCAGGGTCAGCAGGTCCACCTCGTGCACAGGCGCTTCCTGGCGCGGCGGTTGGGGCTGGAAAGGCGCCGGGCGCTCGCAGTCATCCGTAGTCGTCCGAAGGGTTTCGGCCGGCTTTTTCTCCCCCGGCTGCGCAGCCGCGGGCTTCCCGCCGGACGCTTTCCGCTTTGCATCCGGGGCTTCTGGCCGGTTCGAACCCGGCCTGTTCTTCAGCGAACGCCTGGGTTTTGCGGGCTTACTGGCCATCTTCTCTCCATAAAAAGTTCATCTCACGATTATAAACGACAGCCCGGGAAATTGCGCGGGCCGGCTAACCCACCATTCCCGCCAGGTCGCTGCTCTTCTTGATCCAGGCGCGCACCTCGTCATCCACATCAGCGGGGTCGTACAGTTCCAGGTGGTGCATGTAGCGGCCAGGGCGCGGCTCAACGATCTCTTTCCAACGCGGCGAGGGGTCGCGCGCGCGGAAAGCCAGCGAGAGCACCAGCGGGGCGGCTTTGCGGCGCAGGTACTTCTCGGGCATCCACACCCAGGCGAAGTCACGCTGGCGCTTGAAGGCAACCTGGGTTTTCGTGATGCGCGGCTCCAGCGGGCCGAGATCCTGAAGGGAGCGGTAGACAGCCTCGTAGATGGCGCGCGATAGGGGCTGGCCCGCGAAGAACTCATCGAGGGTCATGGCTTTTCCATCACCGGCAGCCAGAACTGGCACAGCGTCTCGCCGGGATGGGCCGGCTCACCCGGCGGGTAGACCTCCATCTCGGGGGCAAAGGCGTGGGCGTAAGGCGAGGCCGGGAGCCATTCCATAAAGGCGTGCATCTCAGCCTGGACGAGCGAGAGCGGCATCACGCCGCTGCCGTCGAAGACCGCCCAGCGGCTGGCGGCGACGGTGATGCGCTCCAGCCCGTCGGCGTCGCCGGCGGGATTGCCCGGCGGCAGTTCGACGCCGATCAGAAAGAAGAAGTCACGCCTGGTGGGGTCGGCCTCGACGCGCGAGACGCCGATGATCATGCCGCCCGTCTGCGGGCCAGGTTGATTGGCGCTGATGCGGTGCAGCCGCTCGAGCGTGCCGTCGGCGCCGCACAACTGCCAGAAGCGTCCGAAGGCTTCGTTGTCTGGGCCGCCGATCCAGGTTTGCTTGCCGATAACGTCAAAGGCCGGGCGATCGATGATGGTGGGAGATGTAGGCATCCAGGAACCTCGTTAAGTAGGATTTTGATCATTATGGCGCAGGTGCGGCAGGTTGTGACAGCGCCCCCCTCGATGGGACCAGAGAGTTGTAAAAACGCCTACTGGAACCAGCCCAGCACTTCGCCGGTTGTTTTGAGGTCACCATGCTCGTCGATGTGCTGCACGGTAAACCCGCTCGCTTCCAGAGGTGGGGCAAGCATCCAGGCCCGGTGACACTGCTCGGGGCGCAGTTCAGCGCACATGAGAACCAGAACCCGGCCTTCGCGCACTGCCTGCATGACCTGCCCCAGCGCTGCCCGGAACGGTTCTTTGGCCCACACGCGTTCCAGGTCAACCTGCCCGTCCACCAGGCAGTCCGGGTCAACATACTTGCCGCCCAGGGCATCGCCCAGGTACAGATAAGCGATGCCGGCCCTTTCCAGGTGCTCCTGGAGCGCCTTTTTTCGAAAATTGGCCTGGAAGCGCGAGAAGGGCACCGAGCGGGCATCGATCACAAGATCGACGCCGTAATGGTTCAGTAAGTTGAGGAAATCAGCGATTGAGCGATTGCCATAACCAAGCGGATAGTGCGTAGCCATCAAAGGCCAGTATAGCACAGGCCAGCAGCCCGCGGAAAAATCAAGCATAAAATCGTGATGTTTTGTAAGCAACCTGCCAAATTTTTGACAGGCATCTGGCAGCCCCTCCGGGTATGATCAAATCAGCCAGAAATTCCCAATGAAAGCTGGTGAAAGGAGGGATCTCCGATGAACAATGGTGGTGGTGGAGCATTCGCAATTGTCTTCCTGCTGGTCATCATCGTGCTGGGGGCCGGCTTCCTGTTCAACGAGGAAATCGATAACCAGAGGCAGCAGGAGATCGCCCAGCAGGTTGAGATCCAGATGGCAGGCGAAAACCAGAGACTGGAAAGCGAGAACCGCGCGCTGGCTGCAGAAATCGGCCAGTTGAGGGCTGATAACCAGCGGCTAACCCAGGAACTGGAAACAGCCAACGCGGCGAACAGCAGCCTGGCCACAAACCTGGAAGCGGCAAACACGGCCAGGAATGTCTGCGAGGGTGGGTTAGCCGCTGCTCAGAACGAGAACGCAGCCTTAAATACGCAGATTGTGACGGTCACAAACGAGCGCCAGGCCTGCGCGGCCCAACTGGAAGCCCGGCTGGTGGAAATCCCGGTCAGCGGGAACTGCCCCGCAGAGGAACAGGCCCAGGATGCGACCGGCTCGGATTTTACCATCAACCAGGAAGGCCTGGCCTGGCCGCTGTTCTCGATCATCGGGATGGCCCTGTTTGGCGCAGCGATGTTGGTCACTCGCCAGGCGCGCGGTGAAAGGGGCCGGCAGGCCTACACCGCACAAGATGACAGCACGACCTACGTAAGGATGACCCGCAGCGAGGCCCGCCGCTACGCGCAGGCCAGGCGAAGGAAATAATTCCATTCTGCTCGAGGGGAGCAGAGGCAGGTGAAGGGTTGCCGCCTGGCTTAATCTGAGCCAGGCGGCGGCTTTTATTTCCTGGCAGGCTGTGCGCCTTGCCAGGGCAGCCGGTCCTGCCCGGGTCATAAGGGTGATCCCCATCCGGGTAGTCTGAATGCCCATATTTACAATGTATCGACAAAATGGTTTATAACCTCACAAAGGGAACATTTTATGTAAAAATAGAGCCGGGGAAAGTTAATGGCTGCCCGCCAAAACGATCACCAAATGACTGGTACAACCTGGCTTTTTGCCGGAGTGCAGAATGAATCAAGATCGGAAGAGCACACGTCTGAACTCCAGTCACC
>CAZBDC010000300.1:0-4893 GCA_964490575.1 uncultured Anaerolineaceae bacterium
GATGTTTCTCGTGGGCGGCGCAGCCGCCCACGAGAAACATCACCGCCCATTTATTTGATGGGTTGCAGCGGGGTAGGGCTGGCGACTGCCTCGGGGCAGTGGCGGCGGATGATATCCAGGGCCACGGCGGCGCGGTGGACGCGCTCGCGCCCCATCTGCACGGCGGTCGCCTCGATGTGCGCGCCGGTGGGGTAGATGTTGGGCGCGTTGCGCAGCCCGAGCTTGACGTACACCGGCGCGGCCACGCGGATGAGCTGTGGCACTTCATAGTGGCGGATGAAGCCGCCGAAGTCGTCCGGCGCCTCGACGTAGATGTCCAGCGGAAGGCTGACCGCCTGGCGGATGGCGGCGATTTGCGGGAGGGTCAGGTCGGTGGGCGGGTTGTAGGTGGTCGCGCCGAGCTGCTCGACCAGGCGGATGGCGAGCGGGTTGGCGGCGCCCATCTGGACCGAGACCTTTATCACCAGGTCGGCGGGCAGCTCGCCGTCGCGCTTGAGCTGGTCGACCAGCCACAGCAGGCCCTCGTCGGCCACCAGGATCGAGCGGATGCCCAGGTCGCAGGCGCGGCGCACGTCCTCGGCGGCGTAGACGAGCTGGTCCATCCCGCGCAGGCGGGCGCCCAGGTTCTTGCCGGCGCTGGAGAGGATCTGCGCGCCCACGTCCCAGGCGGCGCGCGGGCCGACGAACAGGCTCACTTCCACCCCGGCCGATTGCCCCAGGCGGGCCATGGCCAGGATCTCGGCGTCGGTCAGCAGCAGGATCCCGCTGCCCTGCGAGATGCGGTGGATGGGCACGCCCAGGCGGGCGGCCTCTTCCAGGACGGCCTCGAAGACGCGCGGGCCTTCCACGCTGGGGATCTCGATGCGGTAGTGGGCGCCGTCGGGGAAGCGCAGGGGCGACTCGGGCAGGTCGTAGGCGTCGCCGGCCGGCAACCCGCGCCCGGCCAGGTAGTCTTGAATGGGGAAGTGGATGTTCTGCATGGTTAGAGCTCCTTTCTTCTGTCATTGCGAAGGAGGGCCGGGTGCACTTCCCGGCCCGACTGAAGCAATTTGACCCCTCGGCCGAAGATCACGCGTTTTACGTGAGCGCCTGACTCGCCGAAGAGGAAGATCCCGGCGTAGCCGGCGGCAAGATCGACGAGCGAAAACATAATGAAGCCAAACAGGGCCGGACCCAGGCCCAGGTTTGCCGCGGCGACGATGAGCAGCAGGAGCAGGGCAAACAGGAGGGCCAGGCGGCGGTAGAGGTTCATGCGGCTTCCCTGCTGGCGCGGGCCAGGCGCTCGAAGTTCTTGAGCTGCTCCATCTGGGGCGGGGTGATGGTGATGAAGGGGCGCACGGCGCGGATCATCGCCAGGGCTTCTTCCAGGCTGCGGCCCTCGGCCACCAGGTAGGCGGCAGCCAGGCTGGGGGCGCGCCCGACCCCGGCCCCGCAGTGGATGTAGACCTTGCCGCCCTCCGCGACGACCGAGCGGATGAACTCGACGCCCTGGTTGAGGTGGGCGATGGACGGGGCAGCGTCGTCGACGGTGGGCAGGTGCAGGTAGCGCGGCAGGGCCAGCCCGTGGGCGGCGTCATCGTACTCGACGCGCAGGTTGACGCCGGCCGTGATGCCGCTGCGCTCGAGCAGGCGCTTGCCGCGGCGGCGGTACTGCGGGCCGACATAGAGCTGGGGGGTGACCTGGCTGAACTGGAGCAGCGGGACGCCGGTCAGCAGGGGCAGGCCGCGCCCGTACAGCCAGAGGAGGGTGGTGCGGAGACCCTGGGTGCGGATGCGGCGGGCGAAGATGCCCCCGGCCTTGCGGAGGAGGAGGAAGGGGTTGCGGGGTTGGTTTCGCATAGTCAAAAATAGGAACGGTCAGCCCTGCTGGAGGGCGCGGCGGAGGGTGAGGAAGCCGGCTGCCAGCACGGCCGCGGCGATGGCCAGGGCAAAGCCGGTTGCCCAGGCGATGCCGGGCAGGCTGCTGTAGAGCCACAGGAGGTAGGGTAGCAGGTAGAGCAGGCCGCCCAGCAGCCCGAAAGCCGCCAGCGGGAGAACCAGGCGCCGGGCGCGGCGGGCCAGGCGGATGGTCAGCTCGACCGCCAGCGGGAGGAGCAGCAGGAACAGGGCCAGGACGCCCAGCGTGGTGATGGATATCGTATAGCCATAACTGGCTGCGGGCGGAAAGAGAGTCACGACTGCCAGCCAGGCGGCCCAGGCCAGGAGCAGGGCGGCCAGGCGGGCCCAGTGGAAAAACCGGCGCACGGCCAGGCTGGTATAAACCAGCAGGACCAGACCGCCCGCCAGGTAGAGCATCCCGCCCAGCAGGAGCGCGGCGGCGTCGGCAGTGGGGAAGGGCTGCAGGGTGTGGTAGCCGTCGACCGCCGCCCAGGTCCAGCGTCCATCCGCGCCGTGGACGAGCACGCCCTGCTGGCCCATGGCAAACAGCAGGTTGCCGCTGGCGGGGTCGGCCAGGGCGTGCAGCGGGCCGGCGACGTATTCGGGGTTACCCGGGCGGGATTTGATGATGTAAAACTCCTGGGCTTCGGAGAGCTGGCCGGGGTCGAAGGCGTTCTGCCAGGCCTGCCCGGGGCCGCTCGCGACCTGGATGGGTTGCCCGGGCCGGTAGCGGTAGGCGGCGCCATCCGGCCCGTCCACTTCCTGCCAGTCCGCGGCGGGCGAGGGATGGAAATCGCAGGGCGTCTCGAGGCCCATCTCGGCGACAGTCCAGGTCAGCCCGCCGTCCTGGCTGGCGAAGGTCGTGTACGCGGCGGAGGCCAGCACCTGCCCATCCTGGAGGGCGAGACAGGTGATGCCGGGGTCGGGCATGGCGGCGTTGGCCAGGGTGAGCAAAGCGGCCAGCGGCAGCGCGACCAGCCCGGCGGCGCGGCGCGGGCGCGGGCTCAGCTGAGCTTGACGCCAGAGCCAGGCGGCCAGGACCAGGGCGGGCAGGGCCAGCAGGTCGGTGGGGTCGGCGCGGAGGGTGAGGGGTGTGTGCAGGGCGGCGGACGAAATGCGCATAGCCAAATCCATCAACGCCGGGGAGACTTTGAGTACGGTGAAGCCCACACCCACCAGCCCGAGGGCCAGCGGGAAGGTCCAGCGCTCGCGGGCCGGCTCGCGCAGCGGCAGCAGCCAGGCCAGCACTGCCGCCAGCGCGAACGGCGCGATCAGCAGCCAGGCCAGGTCCCCCACCTTGCCGGTCCACCAGGAAGGCCACCAGCGGCGCAGGAGATGGTCGTTGAGCAGCAGCAGGCCCAGGGCCGCCAGGACGGCGGGGTGAGCCAGCCGCGCCAGGGCCCGCTCGAAGGCCGGGTTGCGCGGGCTAGTGGTAGAAGGAGGCGTAATCATTGTCGAAGAACGGCACCCAGACTTCTTTTTCAAAACCGGGCTGGGCGCTGCCGGCCGGGTAGACACGCACCCAGGCCGTGCCCAGCACCTTGGCCCCCTGCCCGCGGCAGTACAGCCGCTCCGGGTAGCCGGTGATCACCTCGCAGCGGTATTCCTTATCCTCCAGCGTCACCCGGTAAGCGCCCGGGTCTACCGGGCCGGGGAACTGGAAGGAGAGCAGCAGGTCGTAGTCGTCGTACCAGCCCAGCCCGATCAGCTTGATCTCGGCCAGGGCCGGGTCTGGGGTGGGGAGGGGGGTGGCGGTGGGCAGGGGCGTCTCGGTGGCGGTGGGGGCCAGCGTGGGCCGGGACTTCTCGGTCGGCACAGGCGTGCGCGACGGGGCCGGGGTGCGGGTCGCTTCAGGCTGCGCCGGGGTGAGCGAAGGGGCCGCCGTGGGCGCGGGCCCTGCGCAGCTTGCCAGCCACAAGAAGGCAATCAGGACAATTAACAGTAAACGGTTCGGGCGCATAACCTGGTTCTCCAATCGGTGCTTCGGTCAGCAGGCGACTCCTGCTGTATGGATTGTAGGCGATTTTCGGCTAATCGTCAAAGATTCTATACCAGCTTGCCAATCACTGTTGAAAAACCGGGTAAAATAAAGCGATCCTATCCCAGGCGCGAGGCAGGAGCGAGATCCCGGATGCGCATTTCGATCATCATACCGGCCTATAACGAAGAAAACACCATCGGGCAGGTGCTCGAGGCGCTGGTCCGCGAGGTGCCGGGCGCCGACGAGATCATCGTGGTCGATGACGGCTCGAAGGACCGCACGGCGGCGGTCGCGCAGGCCTTCGCGGGCGGGCATCCCCAGGTGCGGGTGCTTCAGCAGCCGCGCAACCAGGGCAAGACGGCCGCGCTGCGGGCCGGCTTCGCCGCCAGCACGGGCGACATCGTCATCGTCCAGGACGCGGACCTGGAATATGACCCGGTCGATATCCCCGTCCTGACCGAGCCGATCCTGCGCGGGCGGGCCGACGTGGTATACGGCTCGCGCTTTATGACCCGGCGGGCCTCGCGGGTGCTGTATTTCCGCCACTACCTGGCCAACCAGGTGCTGACCTTCCTCTCCAACCTGCTGACCGACCTGAACCTGAGCGACGTCGAGACCGGCTACAAGGCCTTCCGCGGCGAGATCATCCGCAACATGGTGATCGAGACGCAGGGCTTTGGCTTTGAGATCGAGGTGACCGCCAAGGTGGCCAAGCTGAAGTGCCGGGTGTACGAGGTGCCCATCTCGTACTACGGGCGCACCTACGAGGAGGGCAAGAAGATCGGCTTCAAGGACGGTCTGGACGCGATTTTCTACGCCTTCAAGTACAACCTGTTTGTCAGCGTGGGAAAATCATTTACGAAAAAGCCAGTGCTGAAGTAAGCTCGCCGCCGGTAGAAGAACCTCACCCCCGGCCCCTCTCCAAAATCGCAAAGCCGATTTTGGAGAGGGGAGCCTTACATGGCGGTGGAACGCTCGGAGGGTCACCGGAGTGAGGATGAGCTGCCCCGACGCCCCTCCAATATCACCGCTCT
>CAZBDC010000301.1:0-4851 GCA_964490575.1 uncultured Anaerolineaceae bacterium
GATGGAATCTCGTGACTGGAGTTCAGACGTGTGCTCTTCCGATCTTTCTGTCCATACCCCCGCCTTCCAGAGTGCTTTGGCTGCATAATACATTGTGAAGCCTTCTGTCAGCCATCTGGCATCATTCGTCGTAGTAAGAGTCTGTCCATTCCACCAGGAAAACATTTCCTGCGCAATCCTGGTCTGGTCGGGCTCGATGACCAGGCTGCCAATGCCTGAGGCGCTGCCCTGAATCGATTGGCCCGGCAGGACGGCGAGCGACCAGTAACAGGTTTGAGATGCCGGGTCAAAACCCGCCAGTACCCGCATGGTTTCAAACAGCGCGGGGATTTGTTTGGAGAGTTCATCGCGAATGACTGGATCGAGGCCTGTATAGACGCCGATCAAGAGGGGGGTGTTATCGTAAAGAAGGTCCTGGATCAAAAAAGGCCCAAGCACGATGTATCCATTGCGAAGCGTAGCTGCCGGCGTGTGAGCTTCCAGGCTGCCCCAGGGGCTGACCATCTGCCAGCCTGACGGCAACTGCACAGACATTTCGGCATACCCTGCATCGATCCCTGGGTTGGAGAAATCTCGTTTGAGAATGTCGTTGAGACTAATGGGGGTGTATAGCACTATCGACCCGGGAAAAAAGCCGAATTTTTCATTCAGGTAACCGCGTGGTGTTTCTGGTTCCTCGAACCACAGTGGGTCGATTGAATACTCGATGACAATTGGCCCGGATTGGAATCCATTCCAAATCCGCAGCACATCTTGAAAGCCGGGGATTCTCTGCCAGTGCGCCAGATTACGCCCGGCGCGGGATACCCGTAAATTCTGGATGCGCTGCCGGCCATTTTGGACTGGATCGCGAAGGTACAGGTCAACAAACGGCTGTGGCCCGGGCTTTACTGTCAGGCGGACATCCAGCCAGCCGCCGGAGGAGTCGGTAGCATCCAGAGCGTAAACAAGATAGGTGTTCGCGTCGCTGGCACCGGATAACATGTAAAACGAACTTAACGAGAGCACCAGCAGCAGGATTCCGGTGCCCATACCAAAGAGCTGTGTTCGCTTAGAAATTATCATATGCCAGGCCGACAATATGGCTAATCCGCTTCAGACTGGCGAGAGTTTGGGGAGATTGGACGAACTCCGCGGCGGGCCAGTTCAGCCTGGGCAGCGTCGCGCAGCGACCCAAGATCATGAACGACGGCCGGTTCTGCCGCGTCGATCTCATCTTCGCTCAAGTCAATCAGGGTCAAATCAGGGACGACCGCAGTACGGTGCAGAATATGGTCAGGAAGTTGTTCTAGCTGGGCTTTTGCGCAACGCTCCAGCGCCATGATTGCCATCCAGGCTGCTTCGTCCACATACGAGTCGAGGTCCTCGTCCGCTTCGGAATAATCTTGTTCGTCTTCCATCCACTCAATGATCGGATTCGCGCCAGGTTCAGCGTACTCCTCAAGTGGATATTGATCGTCTCTGGATTCGATCTCTTCCCAGGCATTGTTCTCTGCGATTGTTAGCAGTTCATTGACCCGCCCGGTCCGTTCCAGGGCCAGTACACCGATTTCCATCAAACGATCGTATTCGACCTCGAGTAAAGGATCTCTGAGGCTGCTAAAAACCGGGTTCCGTTCTTGAATTCGATTCATCTCATTACGCAGAACAGTCATCAGGCCGTCAACACAGGCCAGGTTTGAGAGCGCCTCTATCACGGTAAACCTTAACAGCCATGAGGTTTCCTCGAGCGCCACCAGCGACGATACGACGTTTGGGACGCCAATTTTCCCCAGGGCCTGGATTGCTGCCTGGCGCACTTCGCGTTCCTCGTTATCGAGCAGCCCCAATAAGGGTTCAACTACCAGGCCAGAATCGGCATGGGCCAGGGTTCCAAGGCCGGCGGCAGCATCACGCCGTTCTCTCCAACTGCCAGAGCCTAGACTTTCGAGTAAGAGGTTCTGTTCAGGTTGTTCGTACGCATATTCGTTATCTAACTCTTCGAGCGCCTCACGAGCGTCTGATAAGGCTGGGTCGAGGTCACCCGCGCGGCGATAAGCCAGCCAGGCCTCAAATGGACGTTCGAGATCTTCCAATAGAACGCCCCGCAGGTACCAGGCATAGGCCCATTCGGGCTGCAACCACAGGGCCAGGTTGCATTCCACCAGCCCACGCTCGGCAAGTTCCGCTTCGCGTAAGTCGATTGCGTTGTTTAGATGTTGTTCGGCGCTCAGGAATTCAATCTGATCCGTGCCTGGCAAGACTGGCCGGATATAATGCGCATCGAAGTCTGTTACCGGTTCATCTTCTCGGTTAGGGACAGGTGCATAACCCTCTCTGCGAAGGGTTTCCAGGGCGTCCTGACCGCCAATCATCTCGAGCGCATCTCGTACGGCATCAGCCAGATCACCCCTGGCAATTTTTAGCACTTCTGCCAGAGGTTTAACAGCCCGGCGCGCGTCAGCGGGGCTACGCGCGCCTAACTCGCCAAGAATTGCGGCGGCGGTCTCCTGGGCGCCCGGGTCACTTTCCTGACGGACCGTGTCTGTCAGAAAGCGCCATCCGACACCGTCTCCCATCTCAGCCAGTGCTTGAGCTGATTGCAGACGGATGATCGGATCCTGGTGGTTAAGGCAGTTGTACAGACCATCGCGGTCATTTTCGGCGGCCATTTTGCTGATGTTGGGGCGTCTTAAGAAATTCATTGCCAACCTCGGTTTACCCTGAAATGGCTGTTTGGTCTTTCATGTGAAAGAAGCGCCAAACAGAGAAACGCTGCGCAGGCAGCTATAACAAATTATACCCGAGCCTCTCACTGCTTCAGGCAGAGGTCACGGACTTAGATGTGCCTAAAAATGTGACCATTACCAGCAGTAGGCACATATGGCCCACTGGAGACGTTCTGTATAATTCGAAGGGTAGGGCTTATGAAGGCAGCAAACCTCATTTTTTGGATCTTTGGAGCGGTCTCAATTAAATGACCAGAGAGGAACAAAATTATTATGAATAGCAAGCCTATTTCTCAAGACCCTCTACCCACAATGGCAGAGCTAAACCGGATTCTCGCTCCTTATCAAAAGGCCGATACCCGGCGGAGCATCTGGCAGTTGGTTAATACGCTGATCCCATATTTCTTATTATGGTATCTGATGATCCTTAGCCTGGAGGTGTCTTTCTGGATCACCCTGCCTCTTGCAATTCTGGCTGGCCTGTTCCTGGTCCGGATTTTTATTTTCTTCCATGACTGCGGCCATAATTCATTTTTCCCAAGCAGGCGGGCAAATAAGATTGTCGGGTTCTGGTTGGGAGTCCTGGCATTCACTCCTGGTGAACAATGGTGGCACTCGCATGCCATCCACCATGCTACCAGCGGTAACCTGGATAAACGCGGAACGGGTGACGTTGAGATGTTGACGCTTGATGAATTCGCCGAAGCTCACTGGTCAAAACGCCTGGGATATCGCCTGTTCCGTAACCCGTTGATCATGTTTGGATTAGGCCCGATCTACATGTTCCTGATTATGCACCGCTTGCCTATTCCTAAATACGGGAAGAAGGAAACGATGAGCGTGGTATGGGCCAACCTGGCAATCCTGGCGATTGCAACTGCCATGAGCCTTTTCATTGGATTTAAGTCGTACCTTGTTCTTCAGTTATTGGTTATCTGGATTGGAGGCGCTGTTGGGATCTGGATGTTCTATGTGCAGCACCAGTTTGAGAAAACCTATTGGTCGCATGATAAAGAGTGGAACTATGTCGCTTCAGCTTTGCTGGGCGCTTCTTATTACAAGCTTCCGGCGGTGTTGCAGTGGTTTTCGGGGAATATTGGCTTTCACCACATTCATCATCTCAGTCCGCGCATTCCGAACTATCACCTGGAAAACGCGCATAATCAGTCACCCTTGATTCAAAAATGGACCCGCCAGATCAATTTTGGCGAAGGCTGGCAGACAACCCAAATGAAAGTCTGGAACGAAGCGGTGAAGCGGATGACTGGTTTCCCCAGAAAGGTTTCCTCACGGCGAAATTAAGTACTGGTAAATGATGGAGGCCTTGCAGGGCTTATGTGAGGTCAGATTATGAGTTGGGTGGATATCTTTGCCAGAAAAGAACCTGCTGCAAGCTCTTTTTCTCCTTCTCCGGCTTTTCATCTGGCTCGCCAATCGAAACCTCGGTCGCCACGATAAATTCCCAGGGCTGGCGGTTATTTCCTGAAGCGGCCATCCGGGCTGCCTCGGTGATTTTCTCCAATACAGGGTGAGGAACCGGCTCTCCCGTGTACCTGCGGATGGTCCGGCGATTGAAAATCGCATCGAATGTATTCATAATTCTTTACCAGGTGTAGATCCGGGCCGGGGTTAGCTTAATGATCGCGTTTTCAGGATCGACAATCCAGGATTGGGGCTCAGGTGCTTTTACGCCCTCAGGCCCCATGTACTTCGCATAAATAACCCGGCTCATATCTTGAACTGTTTGGGACGACAGAACCACTTCGGCTTTACCTTCCATCAAGACTGCCTGCGCCCCGTCGATTGCCTCTGGCAAATCAACGATGACAGCGATATATGGGTTCTGTTGAACTTCTTTAAGTTTGCGTGTGCTCTGAAAAGCACTGATATAAAGGTTGTTCCCATCCCAATGAAACCATACAGGGACATTGTGCGGCTGGAAGAAATTGGAGTCTGCTTTAGAAGGGACCGCGGTGGCCAGGCGGGCCATCGAGGGTAATGCCAGAAAAGCATCGATCTCGGGTTTGGTTAGTTTGCCTTTTAGAATTTGTTCAGCCATGTTCGCCTCTATCGAATCGTTTGGTAGATTCAATACCTTCGCCAATTACGGCGATGAAACCGGCTGTTTTGCCGGGTGAATACG
>CAZBDC010000302.1:0-4850 GCA_964490575.1 uncultured Anaerolineaceae bacterium
CGATAATGAGCGGTGACTGGAGTTCAGACGTGTGCTCTTCCGATCTATATGGGCTGATTGGGCGGCGCTTTGCCTGGAGGTCCACGGTCAATTCCGGCCCAGGGACGGGCGGCAGATCCGCAGCAGAGGGACCGCTGCGCCCGATCAACGCGACCCGGTCAACGGAGAAAGTTGGTTGGGGCGTTCCGGCGTTGTCCTGCCAGACCAGCCCGCTGATGTGCTGTGGGCTGCCGAGATCTTCGAGCGGCACAGTGATCTCAGTCCAGGTGTTGGCCTGGGGATAGATGACCGACATGCTTTCCCAGTTGCCGTTGTCGCCGTCGATGGCCTTGAAGGCAATTGCCTGCCCGCCTGTGCTGCCGCCGTGGATCCAGAAGCGGACTGCGCTGTAATCCTCCGTATAGAAAAATGGGTCAACATGCAGGTAGATGGCGGCCCAGGGCTTATCGATGCTGGCAGCCATGGCGGCGGTGCCGCTCTGGACCGGGGAACTGCTGGCCAGGTCGAGGCGGGTATCCCATGACCAGCTCGACCAGCCCTCCGCCAGCCCGTCATCGTAAACGAGCCTGGCCTCCGGGCCTGCCTGGGGCGTGGCTGCCCCCTCGATCATCTCGCCCTCGCCCGGCTCGGGTGAGGGCGCCGGCGCCTGTTCTTCTGGCGCTCTTGTTGGGCCGGGCGGGCTGCCCGGGTCGGTCGCCTGCGGAGCCGGCTGGCTCGTCTCGCTCTCTTCGACCGGGGTTGGGCTGCTTTGCGGCGTTGGGCTGCAGGCGGCCATCCAGAGCAGCGTAGATAATAAGAACAGATAGAGAAAAGCCCGGTAGAGATGCGGCCTGGCAGTCAATAGCATGTCAGAAACCTCGCTTTCATTTGCTTGCAGTTGATCCGTGTCCCCCTCAGCATTGGCTGAGAAAACTACCCCTCTAATCTTAATCGATTTTTTTCGCTTTTTGGTTTGAAAGAGATGATCTTTGGGTGATTTAAACAAAAAACCTGCCCCAAAAAGGGCAGGTTTCGTAAGGTCTGTCTAGATACTAGACAACAGGGACGACGTTAGCGGCCTGAAGGCCCTTGGGGCCTTTCTCAACCGTGAATTCGACTTCCTGACCCTCGGTGAGGGTGCGGTAGCCGCTGCCCATGATGGCGGTGTAGTGGACGAAGACGTCCGGACCGTTTTCGCGGGCGAGGAAACCATAGCCTTTTTCACCGTTGAACCACTTTACCGTACCGACGATACGCTCAGACATGTTGCTTAACTCCTTGTTGCATAAAAAAAAGATATTCTGGTGCTGTACGTCCCATCGTCCTGTCTTGAAAAAACAACGGCCCGAGGACCTTATCCCGAGCCGTCGCTGTCATTCATTCCAACGAGAACTAACAAGCATCCTACAATGCGACATTATACCTAAAATATCCATTTTGTCAAGGTATGATCAGGAAAATATTAGACGCAACCGCTCAGTCACAAGAGGAAGAGGCCTTCCATCACCCGGGCTGAGCAGTTATGAATTGACTTTATAATAGTGGAGATCAGTTTCAACCTTTACTGTGGAGGCGTTCATGCAGATTTTGCTAACCGGTGGGTCGGGGTCGGTTGGGCTGGCGGTGGTGGAGCGGCTGGTGCGCGGCGGGCATGCGGTGCGGGTGATCGGGCGGCGGGCGGAAGCCGCTTTGCCCGGTGCCGAGTACCGCCAGTGCGACGTCAATGATTATCCCCGGCTGCGCGAGGTAATCCGCGGATGCCAGGCCGTGGTCCACCTGGCGGCCATCCCCAACCCTGGCATGAGCACTCCCGAGGAGATTTTCCGGGTCAATGCGCAGGGGACTTTCAATGTCTTCCAGGCCGCGGCTGAGGAAGGCGTCCGCCGGGTGGTGCAGGCCAGCTCGATCAACGCTACCGGCCAGTTCTACGGTGTCAAGCCGGCCCCGCTGTGCTATCTGCCGATCGACGAGGCGCACCCGGTTTCTGGCACCGACGCATATTCATTTTCCAAGCATATCATCGAGGAGATTGGCGATTATTTCTGGCGCCGGGAGGGCATCAGCAGCCTGGCTTTGCGCCTGCCGTGGGTGGCGCCGGCCGGGATGCATGCCTCAATCGACCGGCGCCGGGACCAGGTGCTGCCGGTGATCGAGAATTTGCTCAGGCAGGCGCCCCAGGAGAGGCTGGCCTGGTTCGCGGCGGCCTGGGAGGCCTACAATGCCTTCCGGTCCGGGCGGCCGTACGAGCAGGGCGGCTCGGTGCGTGAATACATCGCCTCCCTGCCGGAAGAGGAGCGCGGAATGCTGGCGGCCATGTCTAACCGGGTCAACTTCTTCACCATGGTGGACGAGCGCGACTCGGCCCAGGCGGTCGCGAAGGGCCTGTCCGCGCCGTTCAGCGGCAGCCATGCCCTGTTTATCAACGACCGGCTCAACTGGACCGGGATCGAAACCCGGGTGCTGGTCGACCTGTTTTACCCGGATGTAAAGGAGCTCAAGAAACCCCTGCCGGGCCGCGAGTCGCTGGTGAGTATCGACCGGGCCAGGGCGTTGATCGATTTTGAACCCGAATATACCTTTGGAGAATAAAATGTCACCGGAAACTTACGAGAACGCGCTGAACAACGTCAATACCCATTCCCAACCCTCCGACCTGCGGATCACCGATATGCGCTTCGCTGACATCGCCGGCGCGCCAATGCACTGCACGCTGATGAAGATTTACACCAACCAGGGCCTGGTAGGCTTCGGCGAGGTGCGCGATGCTGCCACTAAGACTTATGCCCTTACCCTCAAACGGATCCTGCTGGGTGAGAACCCGTGCAACGTCGATAAACTTTTCCGCCGTATCAAGCAGTTCGGCGGGCCGGCGCGCCAGGGCGGCGGGGTCAGCGGGGTGGAAGTGGCCTTATGGGACCTGGCTGGCAAGGCTTTTGGCGTGCCGGTTTACCAGATGCTGGGCGGAAAATTCCGCGACAAAGTCCGCATCTACTGTGATACGGACGTGTCTGGCAGGCCGGATGGCACCCGGATGGGCCACGCGCTGAAAGAGCGTATGAAGATGGGCTTTACCTTTCTGAAGATGGACGTTGGCATTGGGTTGATCGGCGATGAGCCGGGCGCGTTGAGCTACCCACTGGGGGTGTGGGAGGAGATGCGCGAGCTGGGCCGCCACGGCTGGCGCTCGAACTGTAAAGACGATCAAGAACGCCGCCTGCGCAGCCGGGCTTATGACGCCTTCAACGTTCCCCATCCCTTTACCGGCATCCACCTGACCGAGAAGGGCATCGACCTGCTGGAGCAGTACGTGGCAGATGTGCGTTCGGTGATCGGCTACCAGGTTCCACTGGCCACCGACCACTTTGGCCATATCGCGCTCGAAGATTGCATCCGCCTGGGCAAGCGGCTGGAGAAGTACAACCTGGCCTGGGTCGAAGACATGCTTCCCTGGCAGTACACCGACCAGTACGTGCGCCTGAGCCGGGCGATCGATATCCCGGTCTGCACCGGCGAAGATATTTACCTCAAGGAAGGCTTCCGGCCGCTGCTGGAGGCGCGCGGGGTATCGGTCATTCACCCCGACGTGCTGACCTCGGGCGGAATCTTTGAGAACAAAAAGATCGGCGACCTGGCCCAGGAGCACGGCGTGGCGATGGCCATTCACATGGCAGAAAGCCCGATCGGCTGCCTGGCGGCGGTCCATTCGGCGGCGGCGACTGAAAACTTCCTGGCGCTCGAATTCCACTCGGTCGATGTGCCCTGGTGGAACGACATCGCCAACGGGATCGCCAAACCGCTGGTGCAGAACGGCTTCATCACCGTTCCCGGCGCGCCAGGGCTGGGGATTGAATCGCTCAACGATGAGGTCATCGCCGAACACCTTCACCCCGACTTCCCCGGGCTGTGGGAGCCCACCGACCAGTGGAACGACGACTGGTCGCACGACCGGTTGTGGTCCTGAATAAGTTGGGTTGGGACCGTTGCAAGGCAACGAATCCCAACCCGATTATTTATCCTCGCACGTGATAATCCCCTTCGACCACCCATTTATAGGTGGTCAGCTCCCGCAAAGCCATGGGACCGCGGGCGTGCAGGCGCTGGGTTGAGATGGCTACCTCGGCGCCCAGGCCGAACTGCGCGCCGTCGGTGAAGCGGGTCGAGGCGTTGACGTACACGGCGGCCGAGTCGACGGCGGCGACGAAACGGGCGGCATTGACCGGGTCGCTGGTGAGGATGCCGTCTGAGTGATGGGTGGAATGGGCGGCGATGTGCTCGACCGCCTCCTCCAGCCCGTCTACCACCTTAAGGCCCAATACGAGCGACAGCCATTCGGTGTCGAAGTCGCCTGGCCCGGCCGGGCGGGCCGGCGCGCCGGGTGGGAGCAGCGCGCCGGCGCGCTGCTCGGCCACAAAGCTCACCCCGTCGGCAGACAGGCGCTCAACCAGGGCGGGCAGGAACACCGCCGCCACCCCCTGGTGAACCAGGACGGTATCCAGAGCGTTGCAGACCGAGGGGCGCTGGATCTTGGCGTTGCGGACGACCTCGACTGCGCGCGGCAGGTCGGCGCTTTGATCGATAAACAGGTGGCAGATGCCAATCCCGCCGGTGATGACCGGGATGCGGCTGTTCTGGCGGCAGAATGCGTGCAGGCCTGCCCCACCGCGTGGGATGACCATGTCGATGTAACTGTCCATCTGCAGCAGGTCGAAGACGAGCTGGCGGTCGGTGTCGCCGATGAGTTGGATGGCATCAGGGGGGATGGGCGTGCCTTGCAGACCGGCCTGAAGGGCCTTCGCCAGGGCGCGGTTGGTGCGGATGGTCTCGCTAGATCGGAAGAGCACACGTCTGAACTCCAGTCACCGCTCATTATC
>CAZBDC010000303.1:0-4832 GCA_964490575.1 uncultured Anaerolineaceae bacterium
GAGAATCATCGGGCAAGAGGGGATCGGCCGGCCAGAATTAGAAGCCCAATCTTATCAACAAGATTTGGTGAAGCACCTGAAAAAAACGCTGCCTGAGAGTGAATTGCCGCCAATCCAGCCCATCATCGTCTTCACCAGCCCAAAAGCCACCGTTCAGGTTCAAGAGGCCCCGCTTCCTACCATGCATGTTGACAAATTGAAGGACTTCATCCGCCGGAAAGCCAAGGAAAACCCGGCTGACCTGGACCAGGTCCGGATGATCCAGGAGGCCCTGCCCGAAGAGAGTCTCTCTTAACCCCGGCCAGGAAACGTAGATGTGGTGTTTAGGGCGCGCGAAGCGCACCCTAAACACCACATTTGCCTTCATACGACGGAGAAACCGAAAAATTACGCCGGGCGCGGCTTACGTGGCCTCGGAAATGGCTTGTTCACTTTCAATGCCCGGATTTCCTCCGGGCGAAGTTCTCGCCACTGCCCAGGTTTTAGATCGTCCAGCAGCAAGGTTCCGATGCGAATCCGTTGGATTCGAAGCACCGGGAGCCCGGTCAGTTTCCCCATCTCGCGAATCTGGCGCTTCCGGCCCTCGCGGAGAATTACCCTCAGCCAGGCACCTTTACCAGACAGGCTCTCAATTCGGACCTGGGCAGGGGCCGTCCGGTAGCCATCTTCCAGAACAACACCATGCCGCCATGCATCCAGCTGGCGCGAATCGGGACGCGCCCCCACCAACACCCGGTATTCTTTTTCATGCCCATAGCGAGGATGGGTTAAAAGGTTTGCCAGGTCACCATCGTTGGTCAATAAGATCAATCCTTCGCTCTCCAAATCCAACCGGCCGACAATGAACATGTGACCCGGGACGGGCACAAGGTCGCGGACAGTCTGGCGTGGTTCGCCCGGGTTCACCTCAGAAAGGATCCCCTCGGGCTTGTTTAAGGCAATATAAACCGGGGGCTGCTGCCTGGCGATGGGTTGATTATCCACGACAATCGTGTCTCGCTGCGGGTCTGCCTTCGATCCCAACACCGCCTGCTTGCCGTTGATCTTGACCCGCCCGGCAACGATTAATTCCTCGCTTGCTCTGCGAGAACCATATCCCGCTCGCGCAAGAATTTTCTGAACGCGTTCTTCTGCCATAGCCTAATCCTTTAACAGTGCATCATCAGCTGATTCTTTTTCCTCGTCAACCTTATCAAACGGGGGCAAATCCGCTATCGAAGATAGACCAAAATGCTGCAAAAATTCGGCCGTCGTTCCATAAAGGATAGGCCGCCCAGGGCCCTCAGCCCGGCCAATTTCCTGAACCAATCCTTTGCTGAGCAGGCTTTTTAGCACGCCGTCGCTGTTGACCCCACGCACGGCGTCGATGCCGGGGCGAGTCACTGGCTGCCGGTAAGCAACGATGGCCAGGGTTTCCAGGGCTGCTCGACTGAGACGCGCAGTGGCCTCAAGGCCCAAAAATTTCTCGACCGGTTCAGACAGGCCTGGTGCAGTCGTCAACTGAACCCGCCCAGCGTTCCACTGCATCCTCAACCCTCGCCCCTGGCGATAAGTCTCATCCAAATTGCGCAGACCTTGTTCCACGTCCTGCTGTGAGCAGGATAAAGCCTCAGCCAGCTGCGCCACAGGCACCGGCGCAGCCGCTACGAACAAGAGAGCCTCAAGGCAGGCTTCCAGGTTCAAAGAGAGATCGCTCGTTGATTGTTCACTCATGCTATAATAGAGCCTACTGGATCCAAATACTTGCAATTAGAATAAGGAAAACGTGTGGCAAGAGCCAAATTCTTACAAATGATATCCATCTTACTGGTTTTGGTGATCACCAGCCTTGCTTGCAACCTCCCAGGCCGCAACAGTGTGATCCCCCCTACTGCTGTGCCAATGAGTGCAGCGGAAGCCGGTCAGCTGGAAGAGAGTCTAAAAGCGACCCTTGAAAATCCAGCCGGTGAAGTAACGATCATCATCACCCAACAGCAAATCAATGCCTATATGATCTCCCAATTAGCCAGCCAGGGCGACCAGATCATCTCAGATCCTGTCGTCGTGCTGACAGACAACCAGATCGAATTCTATGGAAAACTTACCCAAAACGGCATTTCTATAAACACGAAAATGGTGTTCCAGGCCCGAGTCGATCTCAATGGCGATCCAAAACTGGATGTAGTTTCCATCGATTTAGGCGGTCTACCTGCCCCGGACTCGCTGGTAAACCAGATCGAAACCATGGTTGATAACACCCTGATCAGTTATCTTGAAACAGGCACTACCCGCTTCAGAGCAACCAGCATTACCATTGGCGAAGGCCAAATGACTGTGACCGGAACATCACAACAACGCTGACCGGTTGATGAAGCAGGCCTGAACGACTTCTGCCATAACCACGGCTTCTGGTGAGCTTGATTATACCTGATTTGTGATCGTTTACCTCAGATGAAAGAAAAACACCTTTTCACAAGGATACTTCCGTCATCTAATTTCCACCAGATCGTTTTCGTCTTGATCGGGCTGTTGTTCGTGTTATGGCAGTCCACCGGATGCGCAGGCAATCCACAGATGACGGCTTCGAGCAGCATCCCCGTCATCATTGAAGTGGATGGTCAACAAATTCCACTGCAGGTCCCACCTGGGACCACCATCCAAAATGCCGTAGAACAGGCCGGTATATTCCTGGGCAGCCTGGACCGGGTTGAACCACCCAGCTACCAGATCATCAGCAGCGATCAAAAAATTCAGGTAACCCGGGTTCGCGAAGTTTTTACGGTCGAGGATACCACCATCCCATTTGAGCAAAAAACGCTCAACAATGAGACTTTACCAGAAGGGCGCACTTTGCTTGTCCAACCCGGTGTAAACGGAACAGAACGGATCACCTATCGCCAGGTTTTTGAGAATGACATAGAGGTATCAAACGTCGTCTTCAAAACAGAGATCATCGCAGAGCCGCTGCCCGAAATTATCATGGTGGGCGTCCAGAAGCCATTTACACCGGTTGCTATCCCGGGCAAGCTGGCTTACCTGGCTGGCGGAAGCGCCTGGCTGATGGAAATCTCAACCGGCAACCGCCGCCCGGTTGTCACCACCGGCGACCTGGATGGACGGGTTTTTGCCCTGTCACCAAAAGCAGACTGGCTGCTTTTCAGCCGCAGTGAGCGAAAAGTCGACCAGGATGGTGAAACAAGTGATGGTAAAATCAATTCGTTATGGGCTGTTGATCTAACCGAAGCAGACTCTCGGCCGGTGAACTTAAAAGTTGACAATGTTTACCATTTTGCCGGCTGGGTCCCCGGGAAAGGGCTGACCATCACGTACTCCACAGTCGAACCGCGCTCCACAGCCCCCGGATGGCAGGCGAACAATGACCTACAAATGCTGACCTTCGCTGCAACCGGGACGGTAATCAGGCAGGAAACCATCCTGGGAACCAACGCCGGGGGTGTCTATGGCTGGTGGGGAACGACTTACGCCTGGTCTTCAGACGGCGAACTGCTGGCGTTCAGCCGCCCAGACAGCGTTGGGCTGGTTGACTTAGAGAATCAAAAGCTAATTCCATTTGTGGATATCCTCCCCTTTCAAACCGGCAGCGCCTGGGCATGGGTCCCCGAACCAGGCTGGTCCCCCGATCACAGGGTGCTGTATCTGGCCACCCATGCGCCAAAACCCGGGTTTGAAAACCCGGAGGAATCGCCCTGGTTCGATCTTTCTGGATTGGCAGTCAGCAGCGATCCTTTAGGGCCGAGCGGACCGCTGATCGTCATCATTCCACAGACCGGGATGTTTGCCTACCCGGTCCCTTCACCGATGCTGGCAGACCAAAGATACTCCGTGGCCTTTTTGCAGGCCACGATCCCAGAACAAAGTGATAGCAAGCGTTACCGGCTGGCCCTGATGGACCGGGATGGGTCAAACCGCCGGGTTGTCTTTCCACCCCAAGACCACCTGGGGCTCGAACCTCAGCAGGTCGTCTGGTCGCCAGACCCTGTGCAAAACGGAAATTTCTGGATTGCGCTCAACTACCAGGGAAACCTGTGGCTGGTTGACGCCGAGACTGGAGAAACCGAACAAGTGACCGGCGATGGGTTATTGACCCATTTTGACTGGAAGTAAAAATTTAGGGAGGATACAATGAGAATTCTGGTAACTGGCGCAGCAGGTTTTCTTGGTTCACATCTGTGTGAACGGTTTCTAAACGAGGGCCATTCCGTGATCGGAATGGATAATTTCATCACCGGGCATCCCGACAACCTGGCGCATATTGCGGGGCATCCCCATTTTTCTTTCATCAGGCACGACGTTTCCAACTTCATCTTTATTCCGGGCGGCAAACTGGACGCAGTCCTGCACTTCGCCTCCCCGGCCAGCCCCAACCCCGCTTCGCCCTATGGCTATACCAACCTCCCCATCCAGACCATGAAAGCCGGAGCGCTGGGAACCCACAACACCCTGGGCGTTGCCCGGGCATTTGGCGCCCGCTACTTGCTCGCGTCGACCAGCGAAATATATGGCGATCCGCTCGAGCATCCTCAAAAGGAAAGTTATTGGGGACACGTCGACCCAATTGGCGTTCGGTCGGTTTACGATGAGGCCAAACGCTTCGCGGAGGCGCTCACGATGGCTTACCATGGCTATCACGGTTTGAATACCGCCATTGTGCGCATTTTCAATACCTATGGGCCGCGCATGCACCTGGACGACGGCCGGGTCGTGCCAAACTTTATCCAGCAGGCGCTACGCGGCGAACAGCTTACGGTTTATGGCGATGGCATGCAAACGCGAAGTTTCTGTTTTGAGATCGGAAGAGCACACGTCTGAACTCCAGTCACCGCTCATTATCT
>CAZBDC010000304.1:0-4789 GCA_964490575.1 uncultured Anaerolineaceae bacterium
CGCAGACCACCGCCTGGTTGCTGAAGGAGCTGGACCTGGCCCCGAAAGACTGGCGCCGGCTGCTGGAGATCCCGGCGGCCGAGCTGCTGCGGATCCAGTTCAGCATCCCGCCGTCGCCGCCTTTCCGCCGCAAGGCCCCCGCCGGGCAGGATGGCGCGAGCGCCATCGGGTTTGGGCCGGTGGTGGACGGCGTCGCGCTGCCCAGCCACCCCTTCGACCCAACCGCCCCGGCCATTTCGGCCAACAAGCCGCTGATGACCGGCTGGAACGAGGACGAGTACACCTTCTTCGCCTGGGAGCGCAAGGACGCCAGCGCCTTTGGGCTGGATTTTGCCGGGCTGGAGGAGAAGCTGGCCGGGCAGTACGGCGCGGACGCGCGGCCCATCGTGGCGGCCTACCGCGCCGCCCTGCCGGGCGCTACCCCGGCCGATATCTTCGTGGCAGTCTCCTCGATCGCCATGATGGGGCTGGGCTCGGTCGAGATTGCCGAGAAGAAAGCCGCCCAGGCGGGCGCGCCGGTGTACCTGTACCAGTTCGGCTACAAATCGGAGGTGAAGGTCCCCGGGACGGATTACCCGCTCGGCACGCCGCACGCGATGGACATCACCTTCAAGTTCAACAACGAGACGCCCGGCGACCCGCCCGGGTTCTTCTCCGGCGCGCGCCCCGAGCGTTTCACCGCCTCGCGCCAGATGGCCGAGCTGTGGACGACCTTCGCCCGCACCGGCATCCCCGCGGCGGAGGGCGTGCCGGAATGGCCCGCCTTTACCCTCGCGGACCGCCCCTCCCTGCGCATCGACACCCGCTGCGAGGTGATGTTCAACCGCTACGCCGCCGAGCTGGCTATGTGGCGGTCGCTGGGGTACCTTCCAGCACCACCCACAGCGGCCCAGCGGTGACCCGCCCGCCGCTCAGGCGTGACTGGCGGGCCAGCGCGGCTGCCTCGTGGGGGGTGTAGGCGGCGTTGCGGCTGTTCATTGGCTCGTTGGCCAGGTGCAGCGCGCCCGGGACGACGAACTGGGTGGCGAACCAGATCAGCAGGTAAAAGGGCGGCAGCATGTCGCGGCGCAGGTCGAAGATGAGATAGGACCCGCCCGGTTTGAGCACCCGCGCGATCTCGTCCAGCACGGCGACCGGGTCGGACCAGTGGTGCAGCGAGAGCGTGCTGACGACCAGGTCGAGCGAGTGGTCGGGGAAGGGCAGGGCTTCCACGTTGCCCAGGCGGAAATCGACCCGCTCGCCCAGGCCCGACTGCCGCGCGGCCTGCCGCCCGTCCTCCAGCAGCTGGTCCGAAAGGTCGACGCCGGTCACGCGCAGCCCGGGGGCGCGGCGGGCCATCTCCAGCACCAGGTAGCCGGCCCCGCAGCCCAGGTCGGCCGCCTGGCCCTGGCCCTGCAGCGCCACTGCCCGCGCGGCGACATACTTGCGCATCCAGTCCATCTGCGGGGTGCGCGAGACCCACGCAAAGCCCGCCGTCACCTGCGGGTCTTCCAGGCCCTCGTGGCCGGGCAGGCGCTCGCGCTGGCGCCGGTCATACACCCGCCACAGCCCGGCCAGCAGCGCCAGCCCGAACAGGCGCGAAAAAACATTGCGCTTTTGTTTGCTCATTTTTCACCTTTCGAAGTTGCGGATCACGGCATCTTCCAGGCCGCGTCATCGAAAAGAACCTGCATCGAGCGGCCCTGGTAAGCCGTGACGTGCAGGAGGAACCACTCGCCCAGCCCTTCGGCCGGGATGACCGCCGCCAGGCTGCCGTCGAGGAAGGCCCGCACCTCGCTCCCGGTCCACTCGAGCCGCAGATAGCGGACCTGGTCCAGCCCGCCCTGCCCGCCGCGCCAGATCACCGGCGGGTCGAGCAGGCGGTCGGGGGCGCCCTGTTCGATGAAGGCGGCCCCGCTGCCGTCCAGGCTGAAATACAGGTAGCGCCCATCCGCCAGCCCGGCCTGCAGCCCGGCGTGGTTGGTCATGTCGGCGTGGCTTGCGCCGGTTACCTTCAGCGCCACTTCGACCCATTCCAGGTTATCCGCGCGGCAGGGCTTCAGCTCATAGCGGAAGTCGCCCGGCTGCGCGTCCGCGTCCACTGCCAGGAACCCGCCGCCGGCCTGCTCGCCGCCGGGGATTTCGCACCACAGCGCCGCGTCGAGGATCTGGAAGTCGGTGGCATAGGTCGGGGAGCCGGCGGAGATGGGCGGGCTGGTGGTGGGCGTCGCGGGCGGCGGCGGGAGGGTGGCAGATGGAAGGACGGTGGCGGTGGGCTGGGCGGGAGCCGGCGCGGCTGTTTCTGGTTCCTGGGCTCTGAGATCAATCCCGATCAGCAGGACCCCGAGCGCGAGCAGCAGCAGGCCGGCCACCCAGTTCTTTCTCCCGGGCTGGACTTCGGCGACTGGCAATTTGACAATTCCGAGACCTGAGAAGAAAAACAAACAGCCGATGAGGAAAAAGAACAGCCCGAACAGGCCGATGATGGTGAGATTGGCATTTCCAACATTGATATCCATGACCCCCTCCTGGGATCTATGCAGACTGCGCGCGATCATCGTACAGGTTTATTAACGGAACAAAGTCTATTTTATATCAATCGTTCTTCTTTGACTCTCTCAAAAACCGCCCGGAGTTTCCGGCGCTGGTGGTGGTCCTTCTGCGCAGGCTTGCTACATCCCAATCTCCCGCAGCAAATCCTCCCCATCCAGCCAGCGGGCAAGGCGGGGGACCCGCCAGGGTTCGTTGTCGCGCGGGTTCCACAGGATCTGCTGCATTTCATGCTCGACCTGGTAGATGGCCAGGCGCTGGGCAAGCCGGGGGACGCGGGTGCAGCGGGGGGCGGCCGCGAACAGGGCGCGCAGGAACGGGCGGAAGTCGATGGTAGGTTCGGGCGGGTACAGGCACCAGTGGACCAGGTGGCACAGCTCGAAATCGGCTTCGCCATACTGCGAGCACTCCCAATCGATCACGCCCGAAAATTTCCCCTGGGAGAGCAGGATGTTTTTGGGGTGGAAATCGTTGTGCAGCAGCCGGGAGCCGGCCTGAAAATCCAGCGCGGCGGCGCTCGCCCGCAGGAACCGGAAGGCGCTTTCGAACGCGCGCCGGCTGCCCGGCTGGAGGGGAATTTCTCCGGCTTCACGCTCGAGGCGGGCCCAATATTGCTGGTGGCCCTCGCGCCAGGTTCCCGGAAATTGGGGCAGCGCCGGCACGTACAGACCGATGTCATGGCGCGGCCCCTCCGTTTCGTGCAGGGCGTCCAAAAACCGGGCCACATCCGCGCCGAGCTGTTTTTGCTGCGCGGGGGTGGTCTGCGGGTAAGCGTTGACGAAATCGTCACCCGGCAGGAGCGTCAGCAGGGTGTAGTGGATGGGTCCGCCTTCACGTTGGAGCGCGCCGGCGTGAAGGATCTTCGGGACGCCGGCGAGCCCGGCGACGCGCCTGAATTTCTCCTGCTCCGCCGTCATGGGGGTTGTTGACACGCGCAGGAGGAATTCCCGGTTGATAAAAAACAGCCGCTTGTCAAAGCTCCCGGTGGCTGATTCGACCCCGGCAATTTCGACCTGGCATTCGGCGCACATCTGGCGGATTTCGGCGATATCGATGTCCATGGAGGGAGGAATTATAGCACAGGCCGGGATGGGGACGGTGAACGGTAAACAGTGAACGGTGGTGAGAACTGCCTGCCTTAAGTCACACGGGGGGTGCCCGCTTCCCAGGCTTATCCACATTATCGGTATTTCACCAGCCAGCCGTCAAAGAAACTGCCGCCCTTTTTATCGTCGTCGTCATCATCATCCCGGTCGCTGCTCGACGTGTCGCGGTCGCTCCAGTCGTCGGAGCTGCTGCTGTCGCTGCCCCACGAGCTGTCGCTGCTGCTGCTCGACTGAGGGTAGGTTGGGGCCGGGGCCGGGAAGAGCTTCACGGCGCACGCGCGGCAGTAGCCGAGGCTGCCGCAGTTTTTCCAGTAAGGCGGCTGGCGGTTTTCGGGCAGCAGTTCGCGCAGCAGCAGGTAGGGGACGGAAAGGACCGCCAGGACGAGGATCCCGCCGACGATGGAGACGGCCGTCAAAATGAAGCCGAGCGGGATGGCGATCCACAGGGCGATGTGGTCGACCGCGGCGCGGAGCGAGGTGTGCTGCCAGGCGGGAAAGTCGCAGTAGGGCTGTTGGCAGTTGGGGCAGACCTTCATCCGCGTGCGGCGCTGCTTCTGCCCGCACACGCAGCAGGGCGTGTCCGCGCCGCGTTCGGTTGATCTCGGGCGGCGGTAGACCAGCCCGCCCAGCAGGAGCCCGCCCCCGTATCCCCCCAGCCCTGCGGCCAGCTGCCCGGCCAGGGTCGGGGCCGCCAGCCGCACCCGGGTTTCTACGAATACCCGGCCCAGGTACTGGTCCCAGACCAGCACGGTGGCGGCGGCCATCAGCAGCGCCAGGACGCCGTTCAGCACCAGCCGGCCCGGCCCGAACTTCTGCACCGAAACCAGCCCCACGTAAAAGGTCAGCAGGAGGATCAGCGCCCGCAGCGGGTTGGCGAGGGCCCAGTCTCTCAAGAAAGCCAGGTCGGGCAGGGCGGGCAGACTGAGAAAATCGGGCAGCCCGGGTACCTTAATCCCGGTGCGCGCTTCGGGCGGGGCTGTGTCCGTGGGAGACGCGGTCGCGGCGCGGGTGGCGGCCTGGGCGGCGGACGGCGAGGGGCGCAGGGTCGCCGCCGGGAGCGCGGCCGGCGTGGGGGCGAGGATGCCCTGCCTGGTTTCGACGAACTGCGCCGAGATCGGAAGAGCGTCGTGTAGGGAAAGAGTGTAGGATAGGGT
>CAZBDC010000305.1:0-4781 GCA_964490575.1 uncultured Anaerolineaceae bacterium
GGTGGTGAAGGTCGAACCGCCCAATGGCGCGGGGCCGCGGGTGATCTACGCCTACGACGCGCTCGGCCGCCTGACCGGCGCGACCTATGGCAGCGCGCAGACCAGCCTGGCCTATGACCTGGCCGGGCGCAAGACGGGCATGGACGACCCGAGCATGGGGGCCTGGAGCTACGCCTACGACGCCGCCGGGCGGCTGACGCGCCAGGGCGATGCGCGCGGGCAGTTCACCTGCCTGTACTATGACGCGCTCGGGCGGCTGAGCGGGAAGGAATACCGGGCAGACGCGAGCTGCCCGGCCGGGCTGGGCGAGAACGCCCCAGTCCGATATGAGTACGACGGCCTGGCCTGGGAAGACGCGTTCGACGGTCCCGGGCTGAGCGCGAGCTGGCTGGTGAGCGAGCCCGGGCAGGTCAGCCTGGCGGGCGGGGTGGTGGCCATCGCCGGGAACGCGAACGTCCCATCCATCCGGCTCAACCACAGCCTGGACGACGAGCAGGCCATTCACTTCACCTTCCAGGTCGATTCGAGCAGCGCGGCGGGCGGGCTGCAACTGGAAAGCGGGACCCCCGGGCAGAGCAGCTACCGGCGCTGGGCGGTCGAGTTTAGCGGCGGGCAGTTGCGCTATGGCTACAACCAGGGCGCGACCAGCGCGAGCGACGCGCTCATGGCGCTGGCGGCCGACCGCTGGTACGAAGGCGAACTGCGCACCGGCGGCGATGGAGTGGTGAGCCTGGCGGTAT
The DNA here is from genome assembly GCA_964490575.1 of uncultured Anaerolineaceae bacterium. Lineage (GTDB taxonomy): Bacteria > Chloroflexota > Anaerolineae > Anaerolineales > Anaerolineaceae > DSYU01. Next base: position 741 of record CAZBDC010000305.1, read on the forward strand.
GGGAGCGCGACGATCCTTCCGAGATGGCGCAGCGGATCCTGGACCTGTCCGCGTCCGCCTTTGGCGGGCTGGACTGGACCTTCAGGGCTTCTGCCACAACCGGCGTGCTGCGCCTGGACAGCGTGGAGGAGCGGGTCAAGAGCGGGACCGGGCAGCGCACGGCCATGGTCGACCCGTCCGGGAACGCCGCCTGGACCTACGACCTGCGCGGGCAGCTGACCGGCGAGGTGAAGACGATTGGGGCGGCCAGCTACGCCACCGCCTGGGAATACAACGCCGCCGGGCTGCCGGTCAGCATGACCTACCCGGATGGGGAAGTGGTGGCGTTCGACTACCACCCGCAGCAGATGCTGGACGGGGTGCGGTCGGTCACCGAGGACGAGGACTACGTCAGCGCGACCCGCTATGACGAAGCCGGGCGGGTGACCTGGCGCGGGCTGGGCGAGCGCCTGGAGAGCGTGTATACCTACCACGCCTGGGACGGCAGCCCCGGCAGCGGCGGGCGGCTGAGCACGCTGCAGACCTGGCTGGAGACGGACCCGCCGGGGCAGAGCCTGGTGCAGGGCCTGTCCTACGCTTACCACCGGGATGGGAACATCCAGCAGATCCAGGACCAGCCGCGCGCGGAGACGCTGGGCTTCGCCTACGACATCCTCGACCGGCTGGACGCGGTCTACCTGGACGGGGCGCTGGTGGATGACCCGGGTTACGACAGCCAGGGCAACCTGGATTTCCACGGGACCTCCGCCGATCCGCGCGACCTGGTCTACGCCGCGCCGGCCAACCACCGCGCGACCGGGCTGAACGGGGAGACCTACGCGTACGACGCCAACGGCAACCTGACCAGCCGGACGGCCGGCGGGGTGACCTACGCGCTGAGCTACGACGCGGAGAACCACCTGGTCTCCTACGTAGGTGGGACGGCTGCGGCGGAGTTTGTCTACGACGGGGACGGGCAGCGGGTAATGACGGTGGCCGGGAGCGGGACAACCCTCCACGTGGGCAACCACTTCGAGGTGTTCATTCCGGCTGAACCACTCGAACCCACCGCCACGCCAACGAGCGCGCCAACCGAGACGCCGACGAGCGCCCCAACGCCAACCGAGACAGCGACCGGCACGCCTGAGCCTGCCGCGACCACTACCGTCACGCCCACCGCGACCGCGACAGGAACAAGCTTCCCCTACAACAGCGTGCTGGACGATTTCAACCGCGCCAACGGGGGCGTGGGTGCGAGCTGGTCGGGCGACACGAGTTGGTACGCGATTGACGGGCAGGCGCTGAAGGCGACCGCCAGCGACAAGGTGATCTACTGGAACGGGGCCAGCTATGGGGCCAACCAGGAGGCCTACTTCGAGCTGAGCACGATCGACCCGGATGGGGTCGAGATGGGGCTGGCGCTCAAGGTGGACGCCGGCGGCGGCGCCATCTACAGCGCCATCGAGGTGTTCTACAGCCAGAGCGGGCAGAATGTGCAGGTGTGGACCTATGCCCGCGGGGGGCAGGGCTGGGTGCAGCGCGGGAGCTACCCGGTGACGCTGGCCAATGGCGACCAGTTAGGCGCGGCGGCCACCTCGGGCGGGCAGGTGCGGGTCTACCGCAACGGCGTCCTGCTGACCACGGTGGACGTGAGCGGCTGGCCGTACTACCAGGGCGGGGGGTACATTGGGGTGTGGATGGTCTCCACCGAGGACGCGCGGCTGGACGACTTCGGCGGGGGGACGATGCCCACCAGCCTGGCGCCATCCAAACCGCGCTTGGCCGGGTTGGACCTGAACGGGTTGAAGACCGGGTGGGACAGGATCGCGAGTGGTGTGCGGGACTGGTGGGTGCGGCTGTGGGGCGGAAGGGCGTTTGCCTCGCTGGATGTCGCCCAGGGTGAACTGCGCCTGCGTCCCGCCACAACGCAGCAGCTCAACTCTCCGCCGGCCGGAGAAGTATGGCGGAAGTATTACTTCACCGGCAGCGCGCGGATCGCCATGCGTGAGGTGAAAGACGAAGGCGCCAGCGATACGCTCTCCTACCTGCTGAGCGACCACCTGGGCAGCCTGAGCGAGGTGGTGACGGGGGCCAGTGTGAGCGCATCACAGCGCTACGCCGCCTGGGGCGAGACGCGCGCCGCGCAGGGAAGCCCGCCGACCCAGTTCCAGTTCACAGGGCAGTACGCCGAGGAGGATCTGGGGATCTACTACTTTGGCGCGCGCTGGTTCGACCCTCGGCTGGGACGCTGGTTGACGCCGGATTCCTTGATCCCCAATCCCTCCAACGCCTTGGATTGGGATCGTTATTCCTATTCAAGGAACAACCCCGTAAATTATAACGATCCGGATGGACATTGTCCATTACTTGTTACCGCTCTAATTGGGGCTGGGATTGCCGCATCTGTAGATTATGGGTGGCAGGTTTTCGATAATGTGCAATCGGGTCAAAGTTTTGATCAAGCCTTGCTGAATGTGGATGGCGCAGAAATTGTAGGGGCTGCGGTAGCAGGAGGAATTGCGGGTGGGACATTGGGATTAGGAACAGCCGCTCTCGCGGCCGTAGGAGGAACGGCAGCAACCACAGGGTTAATTGCGGTGCCTGTTGCCGCAGTGGCAGGTGGATTGGGCAATGCAGTTGGCGGCCAGGCAGGAGCTTTGGCAGAAGCGGGCGTCCGGCAAATTGGGAACTCACAGTTTGATAAGAATGCGTTTTATTCAGACGCTTTTTATGCGGGATTCCTGAATGCAGATGATTTCATGTGGGACCTTGGATCGGGAGCGATCCTCGGAGCAGGGGGACAAGCCTTTTCTAACCTATCTGCGCCGTCAAATGCGGCAAAATATCGATTTTACAATCAATACAAAGACCTGGAAGGGAATACTATCCGAGTTCCACAAAACACTCCTGCCCGGTTACCAGGAGAACCTGAAAGGCCAATTATCAAGGGTGGTTATGCAGCCGGTTTCATGCATGAAACCGCGGATTGGGGTCAGGAAATAATTTCTCAGGGTGCAAATCGATACCGAACGAGGGCTAAGTAAATGATGAAAAGCATTAATTCGATCAAGACCTTGCTCCCATATATCCTGATTAGCGGTCTGTTATCTGCCGCTACTGGGCTGACCATTCCTAGAGGGTTATATATTTCAGGAGGGGTAATTATCCTTGTTCTGATCAATCGAATTTATACGAAAGGAGAAGGGAGTCTTTTTATCTCCGATGCGTTTTTTGTAGGGTCGATCATTTCCATTGGCGGTCTGTCTTTACTGCTACTTTTCGGAGCTTGTTTTCTCGTACCTCAGTGGACTTCCTGTACGCCAAACTCTTTTAAGGCAACGGTTTTTGCAATTGTCTACTTCCCTTTGGTGTTTGGTTTTATTCTATGGGTGGTCTTGAGGTTACCGGTGATCATTAAAGCCCTGATTAAAAAGTGAAAGAAATTGGATCCATTATCAAGTGATGCCATCTCCCATTATAATTATCATGCTTACCCGGAGGGTAGAGCAACTGCTGGAGAGCAACTCAAGCGCCAGGTGAGCGCCATCCGATGCGCCTCTGCTCTTGGCCTTCTGTCCTTGCTTTGGCTCAAAGCGATACACTTACGCTCACAGGACTCAAAAGGCGTACTGCTCGGGAGATCAATTTTCGCTCCTTAACAACAGCATAACTACACCACTACCTGTCATCAGGCGTTTTGCCTTCATCATCTTGTTTGTCGCTCAACGCAGAATAAGATGAACAAGAGCAATACGCACGTTGTAATGTTTCAAAATGTAAACATGAACCGGTTGAACTGCTGGACGATTTCAACCGCGCCAATGGGGGCGTGGGCGCGAGCTGGTCAGGGGACACGAGTTGGTACGCGATCGATGGGCAGACGCTGAAAGCGACCGCCAGCGACAAGGTGATCTACTGGAACGGGGCCAGCTACGGGGCCAACCAGGAGGCCTACTTCAAGCTGAGCACGATCGACCCGGATGGGGTCGAGATGGGGCTGGCGCTCAAGGTGGCGGCCAATGGCGGCGCGATCTACAGGGCGATCGAGGTGTTCTACAGCCA
>CAZBDC010000306.1:0-4668 GCA_964490575.1 uncultured Anaerolineaceae bacterium
ATTCACCCGGCAAAACAGCCGGTTTCATCGCCGTAATTGGCGAAGGTATTGCTGGCTGTGTTGGCATGCGGCTGCGCTGCTCCCAGAAATGCGGCAGACGAGGCGGCCCTCGAAAATGATGTTGAGGAAATCTACCGGCTGATCGTCGACCGGCATTGTGAAGTCGACACCTTTGTCCTCCTCCAGGCAACGACTATCCCCGGGCCATTTGGAAAACCGGTCGACGCGCGGGGATCTGCCTACCTGCGCCAACAGGCCATGGGCCGGCTGCAGGCAGATACGCTAAAAAATTACCGGGCGCTCAACCGGGTTGGAGGAGAAGTGCCACTCAGTGAAAGCATGCCGCTTTCGACCTCTTATACGCTCATCCACCTGGAGCAAATCGAAAAAGAAGGCTGGGTTGGTCTCAAGCAGCGCTTCAGCGAGGCCAAGGCCCTCCTGAGGGTGTCGCGGGTGGGATTTAACGCTCAAAGAGACCAGGCCCTGGTTTACCTGGAAGCAACAGGTGAATCCAAAACTGGGATTGGGGTATATTTCCTGCTTCAGCAAACGGGTGGAGTGTGGGAAATCCTTGACCAGATGTTGGGCTGGATCGCATAAACAAAGGACGATCAGGACCACAACTCTGCCCAGGCGTTACTATGCCGCACCCGGCTCTTTGTCCAAGCCAGCCTCGATCCAGGCAATCGAATCAACTCCGGCGAAACGCCGGCGCATTACCTCGATCGCCGCGGGGTTGCTGTCGACCAGGATGAACTGCCGCCCTAGCTGGAGGCAGCTCTCCCCGACCGTCCCGCTGCCGGCGAAGAAATCCAGCACCAGGTCGCCGGGGTTGGAGGAAGCCCGCAGGATGCGGTTGATCACGCCCAGCGGCTTCTGAGTCGGGTAGCCGGTCTTCTCACTGCCGTTGGTGGGCACCACGGTGTGCCACCAGGTGTCGGTGGGCAGCTTGCCGCGCGCGGCCTTTTCCGGCCCAACCAGCCCGGGCGCCATGTAAGGCTCGCGCTCGATATCATCGACGTTGAAGGTGTAGCGGCCCGGGTCTTTGGCGTAGAAGAGAATATTATCGTGCTTGGCCGGCCAGCGGGTCTTAGGCTTGCCGCCGTAGTCATAGGCCCAGATGATCTCGTTGATAAAACTCTCGCGCCCAAAAATGCCGTCCAGCAGAATTTTGCAGTAGTGGACTTCGCGGTAGTCGATGTGGAAGTACAGCGCCCCATGCGGCTTGAGCACCCGGTGAGCCTCAACCAGGCGCGGCTCAAGAAAGGCCAGGTAGTCATCAAACAAGTCAGTGTAAGCCCGCGATCCAACCCGGATGGTCTCGTAACGCCGCCCGCCGAAGCCAGTCCGGTCACCGCTTTCAGAAGAAGTAGATTCCTGCTCCACCCGCACGGTCTTGATTTGCGTGCGAGTCTGGACCCGACCGGTGTTGAAGGGTGGATCGATATAGATTAAATCGACGCTTGCTGCTGGAAGCGACTGGAGGACAGGCAGGTTATCGGCGAAATAGATATAGTTGACCATGGCCTTATTTTAGCCCAGAATAAGGGCCCTGTTGCCGAACCAGACGTTAATGACCATTCTCAATTTGCCAGGCTGCGTGGCGAAATCTTTACTATATAATGGAGCGACACCACCTTCTGTTTTCAAAGTTCGCAATGGGAATCAAACCAAATGAACCGCGCTATTCCACTCATCATCCTGGCCACTCTGCTGGCGCCGCTGTGCCCCAGACAGGCATCACCCTCTGCTTCCGCGGACTGCGGGCTCCCAACAATTACCTTTGATTATGTCCCGCCTATTGGCAGCTTTCAGAACCTGACCGGGCACGTGGACTGCGCCGCGCCAGCCGATTATGCCGTGGCGGTATACATCTATATCTCTGGCTGGTGGACCAAGCCCACTTTCCAATCACCCACGACCCCGATCCAGCCCGATGGCAGTTGGGCAACTGACATCACCACCGGCGGCTCGGACCAGCTGGCGACCAAGATCGCGGCCTTCCTCATCCCGATCGAATACGGCCCCCCGCTCGTGGCCGGCGGGGCCGTTTTGCCGGCGGAGTTGTACGCCAACGCGGCTGCCTACACCTCCGTCAACCGAGACGAACCGCGCACGATCCGCTTTTCCGGGTATACCTGGGAAGTCAGGAACACACCCCTGCGCTCTGGCCCCGGGAATAATTATTTCTCGAACGACACCAGCAACGTCTGGGTCGATAGCAGCGGCTACCTGCATTTGGCGATCGTCCAGCGGAACGGAACCTGGTACTGCGCCGAGGTGACGAATTTGTCCACCGCCGGGTACGGCACGCATACGATCGAGGTAGGCAGCCGGGTCGACCTGTTGGATAAAAACGTGGTTTTTGGGTTCTTCACATGGGACGATTACACGCCGCAGTACAACTACCGCGAGATCGATATCGAGTTCGGCCGCTGGGGAGACGCCTACGCCCCCAACGCTCAGTATGTGATCCAGCCCTGGGATGTCCCTGGCAACCGCTACCGCTTCTTTCTGAACCTGAGCGAGTCCGATTCGTTACACCAATTCAACTGGCAGCCTGACTCAGTCCAGTTTGATAGCTGGGATAGAGCCGGAACACCGCTTCAAACCTGGGCGTATTCAAACTCGCCCGCCATTCCACCACCCGGCGGCAACATTCACCTGAACCTGTGGCTTTTGGAAGATCAGTTCCCTTCGGACGGCCAGCCCGTCGAAGTGATCATCAAATCCTATCGCTACACACCCGGCCCGGAAAGGATCTACCTGCCTGTAGTCCTGCAAGGCGGGGGATAACAAGCAGTCATATTCTAGTCGCGCGTCTCTACCCGTGTTTCGCGGCTGCCGCCCCCCACTCCGCAGCATTGGCTGCCTTTGGCTCAAGCGAGGCAGAGCGGAGAATGCCCTTGTGGTGGAACCAGTAGCGGATCAGAACGGCGAGAATCCCGAAGCCGTACTTCACGCTTCGGCGAAAGTTGATCGATGAGGCCTCGGGGAAGTAACGGGTGACAATTGGCACTTCGCGAAAAAACATATTGCAGGCCATGCCCTGGGCGATGATCTCAGTATCGAAGACAAAATCGTCGCTGTTCGTTTCAAAGCGCACGGCTTCCAGGTATTTGCGTGAGTAGGCGCGGAACCCGGAATGAATTTCGGTCAGGTAACGGCCGAACACCAGGTTCGCGACAGCCGTCAGGATCACGTTGGCGGCATATTTCCACCACGGCATACCGCCGTCCATCGGCCTACCGCCCAACATGCGCGAGCCAAACACCGCGTCAGCTTCGCCTTGCAGGATCGGCTGCACCATGGCTGGAATTACCTTGGCATCGTACTGGTGATCTGGATGCAACATCACCACAATATCCGCGCCGATGGCCAGGGCTTTTTCGTAGCACGTTTTCTGGTTGCCGCCATACCCGCGGTTGACCGGGTGTTGGAACACCATTAGCCCCGCCTGCCGGGCAATCTCGCTGGTGCGATCCCTGGATGCATCGTCAACCAGGATGATGTGCTGGCGGAACTCGGGCGGGATTTCATCCAGGGTTTTCATCAGCGTCTTCTCGGCATTGTAAGCGGGGAGGATAATTACGATTTTCATTAAACGATACCTCTGTTTACTATCTGAGTATTCTTCCTGCCAGGCGGAGGATCCCGGCCACATAATGGCCAACCGTGTCCCACTGCTGCGCCACAGCATCATACAGGGGCGTGTTGCGCGTGCGCAGGAAACCTTCCGGCACATAAAATGACCCAAAAACGCCGATCACGGCGGTCGCCAGGCACAAAATGACCGCCACAGCCCACAATGCAGCTCGCAGCCGGGGGTAACGGGTAAGTTTTGCGTCGATGTCCCAGGCCAGCAGTCCTGCCAGCAGTACAGCCGGCAGGATAAAGTCAGCGCCGTAACGGGTGGCAGCGTAAAAGAAACCCATCAAGACGGCAAACTGCAGAAAGCCAGCCAGCCCGATCATCGCACTGATTTCCAGGCGGTCGGGCTGTGATGAGCCGGCGCCAGCGCTTTCCAGCGCCCGTGCGCCTGCCGCGGGCCTTTTCCACTTACGCCAGATCGCCCTGCCCGCCAGAGGCAGCCCAAGGGCCAGCAGCCAGGTAACCGGGACGGAGGGCAGCAAGCCATAAAACTCGCGATCGAACATCTTGAACGGCGGGCGAACCGCCCAGGCCGGGAAATTCAGGTTGCTCGGGTAAGTGATTACATACGAGAAAAAAGGGAATGTCTCAACCAGATCAAACTGGTAGAAAAGCCACATGTACAGGTTCGTCGGAATATAAGCCGGTGAGAAATGATGCTCTGGGTTGACTGCCAGGGATAACTGGTAGGTGACGCCTGTTTCGGTCGGGCTGCCAAAACGGGCATAGTTGTAAGAAGCCAGGGCCAGCGCACACACCGCCAGCGGCGCCGCCAGGGCCGCCGCCTTCCCCCAGGGCAGGCGCCTGAGATTCCAACCACTCACGCGCCACAAATGCAGCCCAGCAAAAGCGGCGTAGACCGCAACCGACACCACCATCGTATTGCGCGAGCCAGCCGCCAGCCCCCAACTCAGGCTGGCCAGCGCCAACCAGCCGGACCGCTCGCGTTCGAGGAAGATCATCCACAACAACAGCCCCAGAAAGAGAAAAAACTGGCCGCTGATGATGGAAGTTTCA
>CAZBDC010000307.1:0-4562 GCA_964490575.1 uncultured Anaerolineaceae bacterium
TGGACCAGCAGTACCTGCGCAGCAACCCGGTCAACTCGGAGGAAGGCGCGCCGATGGGGGTGGGCATCTGGTACGAGATGTACATCTCCGACCCGGTCGCCTACCTGTTCAAAAACGCCGACCCGCGCGGCTCGCTGGCGGCCAACGTCAGCAACGCGGTGGTGCGCTCGCTCAGCAACATGCCGCTGGAGAACATGCTGGTCAACCGCCACAGCATGAGCCACATGGTGCGCGAAGAGGTCTCGCCGCGCTCGCACGAGTGGGGCTACAAGCTCGGCTCGGTCTACATCCGCAAGGTCCACTTCCGCGACACGGGCATGATCGCCCAGATCGAGGCCAAGGTGGTCAACCGGCTGCGCCAGGTGACCTCGGCCATCAAGCAGGATGGGGCCAACCAGGTCAACATCATCCGCAGCACGGCCGAGCGCCAGGCGGCCATCGAGTTCGCCAAGGCCGGGGCCATCCGCCCGCGCCTGGTCGGCGAGGCGCTGCAGAAGATCTCGGCCGACCCCGAGGTGGCCAATGCCATGTTCGAGATCCTCGAAACCGAGAAGATCCTGGAAGGCAAGGGCAAGCTCACCCTCGTCCCGCCCGGCAAAGACCTGCTCAACCAGCTCATCGCGGCGAAGGGGGAATAAAGACAACCTCACCCCTGCCCCTCTCCATTTTTTTTCAAAAATGGAGAGGGGTTTCTTTGGGATAAACCACCGGGCAGCCCGAACTGCTTCAAAAAAACGCCCCTCTCCAAAATCGCCAAAGCGCGATTTTGGAGAGGGGCCGGGGGTGAGGTCGTTCCGCGGGAGGCAGAACGTTGTCTTTTTTTTATCTTCCTAGCGCTTGCCCAGGTTGTGGTCGATCTGGTACATCCCGCCCACGCTCGAGCCGACGCGCTTGAGCATCTCGAGGATCTCGGAAGCGTTCTTCTCTTCCTCGACCTGCTCGTTCAGGAACCACTGGCACAGGGCCTGGCTGGGGACGTCTTTCTGCTCCAGCGCCGCGGCGTAGATCTTCTCGATCAGCGCGGTGACCTTCTGCTCGTGGGCGTAGACCTGCTCGAAGATCGAGACCAGCGAGCCGAACTCCGCCGGCGGCTGGGCGATGGCCTTGAGGGCCACCTTCTCGCCGCGTTCGAGGATGTAATCGTAGAACTTGAGGGCGTGCTCCTGCTCCTCCGCCGCCTGCATGCGCAGCCAGTGGGCGATGCCGGGCCAGGTTTCGGCGTCGCAGTGCGCCGACATGGACAGGTAGAAGTAAGCCGAGTACAGCTCGTGGTTGATCTGTTCGGTCATCAGGTCTAAAACGGGTTTGCTAAGCATATTTTGCTCCCTCCGAAAGATAATATAGTTGGTTGCTGATTAAGTATACCTGGAAAATCAAATTTTGTGGCATTTCTCTTCTGGTTACTACGGTCCCCGTAGTAACCTCCCTTCTTGACGCTCTGCGTCCCTCCCCCTCCAAAGGCACAGGAGTGCGACAAAGAGGTACCACCGGAGACCGGTGGTACCAGGGGTGCGAAAATGGGACGCTGATAAACGCGGATCGGTATATTATGATCATGCAGCCAGGATTCCGCCAGGAAAAGAAGGTGTGGGCCGGCAACGAACTGTCAGCGGATTATGGGAGCAGATTGAACGGATTCTTCTCCCGAGGCGGTCTGCATGGCGCAGGTGAACCGGCAGTGGTTGTTTGTGCCGGATTGGCTCCGGCCAGTGGAGTAGTGGTGGTCGACAATCCGCTCAATCCGCTCCCAAAATCCGTTGACAGTTTTCCACTAGAAGCTATTCTTTCACAGTCTCGGACCGAAGAAACCAGAAATCAACAAGGAGAATCAAAATGGCGAAGGAAAAAAGTCAATACCCCGAAGATTTCAAGACCATGTTCGGCGTTTCGGTGATGGGCCTGGCGCAGGTGATCGCCCTGGGCCTCATCTCGGGCACCCTCATGCTGTACCTGACCGACTACGCCGGGCTGTACACCGGCATCGCCGGCAAGGCCGCCCAGGCCACCGCGCTGATGCTGCTGATCGGCCGCCTGTGGGACGGCATCAATGACCCCATCCTGGGCTTCATCATCGACCGCAGCCCGCGCACCCGCTGGGGCAAGTTCAAGCCGTTTGTGTTCGGCGGCACGCTGGTTTCCAGCCTGCTGATCATCGCCCTGTTCAACATCCCCGCCGGGCTGTCGGACCTGGGCAAGCTGGCCCTGGTCTACCTGCTCTATTTCGTCTTCGACACGGTCTTCACCCTCATCCCCATCAACCCGCTCATCCAGACCCTCACCCGCGACGCCGAGGTGCGCGCCAAGCTGCTCATGGCGCCCCGCATCGTCAGCCTGGTCTTTTCCATCCTCATGTCCTTCTTCATCGCCATCGCCGTCGCCCTCGGCCCGGACGGGGTGACCCCCAACATCGGCCTGACGGTGGTCCTCTTCATCGTCCCCGTCGCCGTGCTCTCGCTGCTGGGCGTGCTGCTGGTCAAAGAGGGCGCGGCCAGCGCCGACGAGGAGAAGGTGACCCTGAAGGATGCCCTGGCCATGTTCAAGGTCAACCGCCCGCTGCTGATCTCGCTGCTGGTGCTGTTCTTCGGCGGCTTTGTCTTTAACCTGACCCAGGTCGCCAGCCTGTACTATATCAAGTACGCCTTCGGCGTGGAAAACTTTGGCCGGATGAGCGCCATCCTGGGCGGCGTGACCATCCTCAGCATCATCGCCGCCACCTTCCTGTCGAAGCTGCTGCTGAAATGGCTCACGCCGGGGGTCACCATCATGGTCTCCTACGGCGCCGCGAGCGCCGTCCTGATCATCCTGTGGCTGATCAACCTGGGCGGGCCGATCTCCAGCCTGGCGATCTTCCTGCCGCTGCTGATCCTGTTCTACCTGGGCAACTCGACCGCCTACATCCCCAACCAGGTCATCAACATGGAGTGCATGGACTATAACCGCTACAAGCTGGGCAAGAGCTTGCAGGGCATGGCCGGCGCGCTGGCAGCCTTCATCGGCAAGCTCCAGGCCGCCCTGGGCTCGGCCTTCGTTGGTTTCGTCCTGGGGGCGGTTGGCTATGACGCCAAATTATATGAAACCGCCACCAACATCCCGCCCGCGCTGTTCCAGGGCCTGGGCATTGTCTACTTCGCCCTGCCGGCCGTCTTCGGGCTGGTCGCGGTCGGGGCTATGTACTTCTACCCCATGCTGCGCAAATCGCAGCGCGACCGGGTTTACGCCGAGATCGAGCAGCACCGCCTGGGGACCGCCGCGCTGGAAGGCGCCGCCGGCGCTGAGGTCTAATTTCAGTTTGTTTTGGGTGGGCGACTGCGGCGCCCACCCAGAACGATAAAAGTATCAAAACAGGAGCAAGAAAATGTTACTCGAAGAGAAAGGCGGCCTGGGGCGGGTGGAAGTGACCACCGTCCCGGCGCCCGAAGACGCGCACGACCTCACCGCCACCTATACCTTTTCCGGCAAGGTGCTGATCTCGTACAAAACCCCCGGGCAGCCCGCCGGGAAGGACGATTGGACCATCGCCGTCGCTGAAGACGACGGCAGCCAGTTCCGCGTCATCTTCTCCGGCCCCATCCCGGCCCGCCCCAAGGCCAACGGCCTGCGCTTCATGGTCTTCGCCGATAACCGGCGCGTGCTGCTGGGCGATTTCGTGCTCGAGTGCGACCCGGATATCGACTCCTGCCGCCATGCGGCGCTGGTCCCCGTCCACTACCCGTGGGATTACGCAGACGACCCGCGCACCATGAACCACTATTCGGAAATCATCATCGCCCCCGACAACCAGACCATGAGCTGGACCATCCTGCGCACCGACATCGGCGCGGCGGTCGGGCTGGGCGCCCTGCGGCGCGAGGCGGACCGCTACGTGATCGAGAACGCCCACATCATCAGCACGCTGCGCTTCCTGGAAGAGGACCCCGCCCACCCGGGTTACCTGCTCCCGCAGCCCATCCGGGGCGGCGAAGTCAAGCAGTTCGTGCGCGGCGGCGCGGCCATTTCCATGGTCGGCGCCAAAGACGGGGCCCTCACCGACAGCGTCGTCCAGGACCTGGCCAGCGGCGAGACCACCCAGGTCACCCGAACCCCCGGTTACGACGAGACCACCATCTTCTCGCCCGACGAGCGCCTGGGCATCGTCATGAGCACGCGCGGGTCGCCCAAAACCGACCCGGCCGTGTTTGGCCTGCTGCCTCGCCCGCGCGGCGGGCTGGCCACCCAGGGGCTGATCCAGCACCTCTACCTGTACGCGGTGGCCGGCGTGCGCAGCTTCCGCAAGGGCAACATCGGCCCGGTGCTGATCGACATCCGGCGCTCGCTGAGCGAGCCCGGCTACCTGGGCCTCGTGCTGAACGATCCGCGGGAGGAATGGGTCTACTACTCGCCCATGTCCTGGCACCCGGGCGGCCAGAAGGTCCTGTGGATGGAAGGGCTGCGGGGAACCCGCGGGCAGCAGATGCGCATCCGCAAAGCCGAACTGCTCGACTACCGGCCCGGCCCAACCATCCCGGCCCGCCCCACCCCCACCGGAATCCCCTACGGGCTGGCGGGCGAGCAGGCCGCCCAAA
>CAZBDC010000308.1:0-4550 GCA_964490575.1 uncultured Anaerolineaceae bacterium
GTTCAGATTCTGTATGCAATCGCCTTCAATAATTTGATTTACGGGTAGTTTCATGGTTTTCGTCTCCAACATTGATTATAAGGCTATTTTGTTTTCCAAAACCCTTATCTGGGAAAGCGGAACCTGCAAGCACGCCGTTATGCGTGAAGCCGCGGAAGAAACCGGGCTGGTGATGAGATCGCCGAATGGCAATGATCGATGGGCGCAAGCCATAGACGCTCCCCATTGAATGTGCTATTCTGTATATGGTAGAGCTTCTCAGCCAAGAAACGGGCAGAATTGTTAGGATTGCATACTGCCAGGGGAGGGAAAATGAAGGATGAACCGTTAGAATCAATCTGGCAGGAGGGGATTCAACTCCTCACGCAAGGCTATACCTGAGCGGAAGCCACCTTGCAGGTGCTGCAAGCACACAAGGGCCGGAGCCTCCCGTTCTGCCAATGGGCTGCCGCGGGGTACCTGGGCGCGATAAAAGAGCAAAAAACCATTTGTGGCACTCTTTTTGGGGGAACGGTCTTCCTGGGCCTTTTCCATGGCGGGGATGCTGCCCAGGTTCCTGGCATTGAGGATGACAGGCGGTCCAGGGCAATTGAGTCGGTCCAGGGCCTCTTTCAGGGGTTTCTTGCGCGGTTTGGCGCCACGGATTGCTTCACCCTGACAGGCTGTGACTGGAGCGATGAGGAGTCGGTAAAGAGATACATAGAAGAAGTGTATCAGCAGAAGTGTCTGAAATTTCTCGAATACGTCCTGGCTTACTGTTTGGATCAACAGGAGTCCCCGTCTCGCCCGAGTTCTGCGCCGGTCATCAGCTCGTGATGGATCCAGGGGTCCATTGCATGACCCAGCATGTCGACGATGCAAGCCGCCGCGCTTATTTCTTGTAAGCCACATACAGGTCGGCTTCGATCATTTTGCCATCCACGTAAAAGTGGTGGACAAAATACAGGTTCCCTTCATTATCGATGGAGGCTTCCCCGGCCAGCGGCGACACGATCAGCTCGGCGGCCTGCCACTCCCCATTGACCCGTTTCGAGCGCCAGACGCCCCAGTTGCGGGTGATCCACAGTTCATCCCCGGCGGGGTTCAGCGCCGGCCAGCCTTCATCGGCGGGGGTGTTGACCGCGGCCAGGTTGGTTGGCGCCTGCCAGGCCCCATCGATCCATTCGGACACCCAGATGTCCAGCCCGCCTTGCCCGCCCGGCAGGGCTGAGCCAAAATAGAGCGCGCGCCCGCCGGGCGAGAGGTGCAGCTCGCCGACCTGGTATTCGGCCGGGAAGCCGGCTTCTTTCCAGTTCCGCCACTTCCCATCCTGGTATTCGGCCGTGAACCAGTGGATGCCGGTATAGCCTTCGCGGGCCGAGCAGAACCACATGACCTTGCCCTGGACGAATTCGCAGCCGTCCAGGGCCAGTTTGCCGGGGTCCTGCAAGATGATCCGCTCGGGACTGCCCCATCCGCCGGCGGTCTTTCGAGACACATACAGGCCGGTGACCCCATCCAGGATCTGCTGCTCGACGGGCACTTCCACATCCGGGGTGAAGAAGAAATAAAGTGTATCGCCGTCGGGGGTGACAAAGGGGCTGTCTTCCGCGCCGGCGGTGTTGACCTGCCCGGGTACGGGGACGGGCTGCCCGTACTCGTCCGAGTACACCTGGGGCGGGTTCGGGTCAGTATCCGGGGCCATCTTGACCGCGCCGGGGGGAATGCGGGTCTCGCGCGCGATGGTGGGGGTGCGCTCGCAGGATGGGAGGGTCGCCAGGAGGAGGCAGAGGGCGGCGGAGATTATGAAGATTCGAGGAGTCATCCTATCTTGCTCACTTGAAGCGGGGCGGCGAAAAACCCAACCAGGCCGAGGATCAGCGCTGGATGGGAGCGGCAATCATCACCCGAAAACCGAGGCTGCCGTAGTCGAAGCCGTAGGGGATGAGCATGTGGCGGTAAGCACAGCGAGCGAGGCTGGATGTACTCATTTTCCATCAAATGTCCATTTTACCGACTGATCCGCTGACGGTGGAAAGCGTTTCACCCTTTTTTGATGATGGCGGATCTTAGCGACGCGCCTGGTCCTGGCGAAGGCCGATCTCCGTTCGTAACTGCCCCATCTGGTTTTCAAGCCATGCCAGGCGCTGTTCGGCTAACGCCACTTGCTTTTGAATATCCTCGATATACCGCAAATCCGACTGGCTGATTTTTTGCGGCTTCCCCCAAAAATTCTTCTTTTCCTGGCTTGTGCTTGCGATAATCTCGTGAAAATTCGAAATTTTTCGATCGAGGGCCTGCTGCTCAATTTCTAGAGAATGATATTCCTTTAATAAATTGTCCAGGATGGTTTGCTGCGTGACCAGATGGACAGGTTCAATTCCGGGCGATTCCGGGTTCTCTGCGGGATCGTATGTAATTTTGACCCGCGAAGAACAATATTCACAAATGGTGATATTCGCGCCGCGTTCCATGGGAAGCGGCGCGCCGCATTGAGGGCAGCAGAATGCTTTGATTTCCATGCAGGTTATGGACCTTCTTGTTTACGTCCCAGTGAATTGACCAGGTTCTGGAAGAAATGGGTGCCCGGCAGGGATAGGGCGTAAATATGGATAAGGTCAACCACGATGATATTTAGAATGTTATCACGGCCGGTGAAGCTTCCGCCGCCGGTATCAAAGTAGCGAATGAATTCCCGGCTGTTTAGATTTTAGCACGCTTATCAAATCAATCAATACGTAACTGACCCAAAGCTGGTAGGTTTTGAAAAAAAGAGCAAGCTTGGCAAAATGAAGATGCGCGCCCGTACTGTGCGCGGCTACAAGAACTGGCTCGGCATGGCCAGTGGGTTGATGGTGGCTGGGGTTGGCGTGGCATAAACCAGCTTTGGTGATTTGCTGAAAAACCACCCGCTCAGCCAGCACAATATTGGATACTCTTCCCCCTGTATCAGCCATCTCGGTTACCATGTCTCATAAGGATCGGCCATCAACATCTGCGGGCGCTTTCTGGCCTCTCTTGCTTCCGCGACCGCTTTCGTCTCAGGAGTGATCATGTATGCTGCCTGGTTCGCCACCACGGCTGCCACAAAGGCCATCACCAGCCCGCGGATTCCGGCCTCGTCACAGCTCACTGCGTCCAGCCATCCGGCACAGCTCAACCCATACACAGCCCCGGCTGTCAGCGCCAGCATCCCCACCATGATCAGCCGCTTGTATACCCCCTCCAGCGCGGCAAACTTCACCGACAGCCCCGGCGTGTATGAGAAGATCAGCGACAGCGCGATCCCCGCCAGGCTCGCAAGTTCTTCAGCACTCATTGTTCCCTCCAGCTCTGAAAATAAAAAAAGACGGGTCTGCTCTCTCGGATTGCTCCGATCGGCAGCCCCGCCCGTTTGGGTTTTCTAAGGCTGTTTAGATTATAGCACGCTTATCAAGACTATCAATACTTTCTCTGCTACAATCATCATTGTATACCCCCGTAACACAAATGGATCGTGTCAAGCCTTCGTAAGCTTTGAATCTCAGTTCAAGTCTGGGCGGGGGCATACCTGTCATTGACTTGTCATCTCAAAATCACTATAATGAATTTGCTTACGAAGGTGCCAGCCTGAACTGGCAATGGGTTGAGAGTCCCACTCTCCATCCACCCCGCAACCGCTCGGCCCACCCCCGGGCGGTTGCCCTTTTTCTTACTCGGCAAATGGATTTGTAAAATCGAGAGTATCTAGTTTTTCTTTCACAGCATCAATACGAATTCGAATTGCATTAAATTGTTCTTTTTGTGATTCATTCATTTTATCCAAAGAGTCATTCAATTTACCCACAGCCCAGACAAACATAAACCAGTCAAACCCTGCAATTTCTTGCTCTGTCCAGGGTATATCGATTGTTTCCACGTCCCTCAGTATTCCGCTGACATGTGCCAGTTCGTAATCAATATCTATCTCAGCCATTTTAGATTTGCCTTTTTGGACTCCTTTAAGAATTCATCTAAGTCTTCTAATTGCAGTCCGGTTATCCAATGACCTCTTGATACTCGATAATCAATCCATATGTAATTATACTTCGTTCCAGGTAAACTACTGCCCAGGAAACCTATCTGCCATTCATCATTAAGTTTACTGATTAATATTTTGCTTCTACCGTCTTGAATGATTGATTTTAGGCTTTGATAATAATCATCAATCAAAGTCCCTTTCGGCCACTCCTCCTGGACAATCACATGCCTCAGATAATGCGCCACACCAGGCGGAATCATCGAGTTCCCCTTCAATACAACACCGTTCCAGGTTGTTCCTGCAAGTCGTCCACCGGCTCGTTCCAATGCATTCGGGTCAAACCCCGCCGCCGCCACATGCTGAACGATCCTCTCCAATTCGTTCGGCGTCAACGCCCTTGTGCCCAGCCCCGCCGCCTTGATCAGATCATCCGCGCTCAGCTGCTCCTTCGCCAGGCCCATTAGCGCCAGCCGCGTGTAGCTCTTCGCCGCCTCCCTCCCCAAAATCTCCCGCAAACTGCGCTCATACCGCATACTTCCCCACACCGGGTCATGCCGCCGCCCTACAATCC
>CAZBDC010000309.1:0-4518 GCA_964490575.1 uncultured Anaerolineaceae bacterium
TACACCCTATCCTACACTCTTTCCCTACACGACGCTCTTCCGATCTGGCTTCCGTTAAATTTGAAGCTGGAAGGGCGATCGACCCTCCCCAATCTTGCGCAGAGGAGCCAATCACATGACAGTCCAGCGGAACCGAATAGCCCCTGTTATGTGAGCGCCTCCCACGCCGCAGTCCCTCTTCCCATTCCGATTGACCTGACTCTCTGGCCGCGGGCGCGCTCATGCCCCGTGGCTTTTGTTTTCGATCCGGCCGCTAAGCCGGAGCGGAAACCCCTGCCCTGCCGCGCGAACCCGCGGCGTTTTTGCTTAATTCACGCTGTGATAGGTCTATGAACAACCGAACCAAAAAATTCCTCTCCTACTACAAACCCTACCTGGGGCTGTTTGCCGGCATCATGGCCTGCGCGCTGGTCGCCGCCGGGCTGTCGCTGCTCTTCCCGCTGCTGGTCCGCTACATCACCCGCACCGTGCTGGAGGGCGGGCTGCCGGGCGGGCTGGGGCAGATCTACGCCGCCGGCGGGCTGATGCTCGCGCTGGCGCTGGCCCAGTCCGCGCTCGGCTTCATCGTCGACTACCGCGGTCACGCCCTGGGCGCCATGATGGAGCGCGACATGCGCCGCGAGCTGTTCGACCACTTCCAGAAGCTGTCCTTCGGGTTTTACGACCGCCAGAAGACCGGCCAGCTCATGTCGCGCATCACCAACGACCTGCTCTCGCTGGCCGAGCTGTACCACCACGGCCCCGAAGACTACCTGATCTACACGGTCCGCTTCATCGGCGCGTTTGTGATCCTGGCCCAGATCAACCTCCAGCTGACCCTGGCGGTGTTCCTGTTCCTGCCCTTCCTGGCCGTCTTCGGGCTGGTGTTCAGCAAGAAGATGCACGCCGCGCTCAAACGCAACAAGGAGCGCATCGGCGACATCAACGCCCAGGTGGAAGACAGCCTGGCCGGCATCCGCGTGGTGAAGAGCTTCGCCAACGAAGAGACCGAAAAGGCCCGCTTCGCCTATGCAAACGACCGCTTCCTCGAGAGCCGGGCGGGCGGCTACAAGGCCGAAGCCTACCTCTACGATGGGGTCGTGCTGATCACCCAGCTCATCACCATCACCGTGGTGGTGTTTGGCGGGGCCAGCATCTTCAACGCCACGCTCGCCCTGGCCGACCTGATCACCTTCCTGCTCTACATCGGCAACCTGATCGAGCCGGTCCAGAAGCTGGCCCACATGACCACCCAGTTCCAGGAAGGCGTGACCGGCTTCGAGCGCTTCATGGAGATCCTCGAAATCGAGCCCGAAATCGCCGACGCGCCGGGGGCGGTCGAGCTGGGGCGCGCGCGCGGCGAAGTCGAGTTCCGCGCGGTTGGCTTCCGCTACCAAGACCGCCAGGAGGACGTGCTCAAGAACATCTCGCTGCGCGCCCGGGCCGGGGAGATGGTGGCCCTGGTGGGCACCTCGGGGGTCGGCAAGACCACCCTGTGCTCGCTGATCCCGCGCTTCTACGAAGCCAGCGAGGGCCAGGTGCTGCTGGACGGGCTGGACGTGCGCCAGGTCCGCCTGGCTTCGCTGCGCCGCAACGTGGGCGTGGTCCAGCAGGAGGTCTACCTGTTCGCCGGCACGGTGCGCGAGAACATCGCCTACGGCAAACCGGGGGCCGGGCTGGACGAGATCGTCGCCGCGGCCAAAAAGGCCAACGCGCACGCCTTCATCCAGGCCCTGCCCGACGGCTACGACACCGACATCGGCCAGCGCGGGGTCCGGCTGTCGGGCGGGCAGAAGCAGCGCCTGTCGATCGCCCGCGTCTTCCTCAAGGACCCGCCCGTGCTGATCTTCGACGAGGCCACCAGCGCGCTCGACAGCGAGAGCGAGCGGGTGATCCAGGACGCGCTGGAAGACCTGGCCCAGGACCGCACCACCTTCGTCATCGCCCACCGCCTGTCGACCATCCGCAACGCCAAACGGATCCTGGTGCTGACCGAGCGCGGGATCGAGGAGCAGGGCAGCCACGCCGAGCTGATGGCGCTGGACGGGACCTACGCGCGGCTGTACCGGATGCAGTTTGAGCACGCGTATGCGTTTTGAGAATACCCCCCATCCCCCACACGGGGGATGGGCAAAACGCCCCTCTCCCCCATCCTGGGGCTTGCAAAAATAGAACAAATAATCTATAAAATATCCTGCTGAAACAGGCGCGACACTGCTGTTTTTCCAGGAGAAAGGAATGACCCGCATCTACTTATTGTTCCCCGACATCCCCGCCACCTACATCCAGGAGGACCCGCGCACCCCGCGCGAGCTGATGGTGGCCATCAACACCCGCCGGCTGGTGGTGGGCCAGGGCGAGATCGACCTGGCCGGGCAGCGCCAGCGGGCCATGGTGCACACGCCCATCAACGCGGTCACGGTGACGCTCGAACCGCCGCCGGTGGAGCTCTCGCCGCGCCACTACGAGGTGCTGTTCCGGCTGGCCGAGTATATGCCGGCCGACGAGATCGCCCGCGCGCTGGGCATCAGCCGCCGGACGGTCTACGCCTACACGAATGAGATCAAAGAGCGCTTCGGGGTGGGCACCAAGGAGGAGGCCGTCGTGCGGGCCATCGCCTACGGGCTGGTCGACGACGACGAATACGCCCTGCTCTACCCCCCGCGCTGGGCCGAGTGAGCGAGCGCGGCAATCTTCACCCACCTGTCATTGCGAAGGAGCGGGGCCGGCTGCCACCCGGGTTGAGGAACCACGCAGCGACTGAAGCAATCTACCCCCCGGGCGAGAAGAACGCTCGCCCCTCCTCTCGCAATGACACCGCCCCTGGGAAATTCCCGCAAGAAAGCCATCCACGAATGAAGAAACGAATACACGAATTGGCGACCCGCCACTGGCGACCCCCACAGCCGGCAGGTATTTGCCCGCCCGGAGGGCTGCCAGGCAGGGCTGCCGCGCCCGCCAGCGCCCAGGCCGGCAGCGGGGCGGAAACCTGCCCTACAGCCGGCAAAGCCCGCGCCACGCGAGTGGCGGGAAGCGGGAACCCTCTCGGCCCGCGGAGCCATCCCTGCTCCGCGGGGATAGGTCCCCCGCCTGCAACTTTTCGGCTCCTGCGACGTATATCATACAGGCAAGCCCGCACAAGAAAAACGGGGCCTTGCGTGTATCTGAACAAAAACCGCCCCACCCACCCGGCCCCGATTGGGTGGCTCGCTCAACGCCAGAAAAGCGTACAATAAAAAGTGAGGAAACCATGCCCCAAACACTCGCCATCCGCCTGCTCAACGGCTTCATGCGCGCCGTGCTGCCCTCCCCGCTGCACCGCGTCGCCAGCCGCTCGGTGATGATCCTGTACTTCACCGGGCGCAAAAGTGGGCGCGCGCTCGACACGCCCATCAGCTACTACCGCGAGGGCAGCCGGGTGACCTGCTTCACCGCCGCGCCGTGGTGGCGCAACCTGTCCGGCGGCGCGCCGGTGCGCGCGCTGATCCAGCGCCGGCTATACGAAGGATGGGCAGTTCCCTGCCCCACCGACCGGGCCGCCATCGCCGACGGGCTGGCCCGCTTCCTCGCCCACGTCCCGAGCGACGCCCGTTTCTACGGCGTCACGCTCGACTCCCAGGGCATCCCCGACCCCGCCCAGGTCGCCGAAGCGGCCGGGCGGGTGGTCATGATCCAGATCCAGTTGAGAGACAAAGCCTGACGCAGCCCGCCTGGGCTGCGCGGGCAATTCAGGCGCAGTTTTAAAAAAGGATAAAAAATGGGCAAAAAACATTCTTCTCCCCTGCCGGCGCTCCTCGGCCTGGCCGGCGCAGCCGCCGCCTATGCCTTTGTCATCCGCCCGCGCGTCGTCCAGCGCTGGGGCGCCAGCGACGAGGAAGTCCAGGCCAGCCGCCCGGGCGACGAGCTGATCCCGCGGCCCCGGCTGGCCAGCACGCGCGCCATCACCCTGCAGGCCCCGCCCGAGCAGGTCTGGCCCTGGCTGGTGCAGATCGGCTACCAGCGGGCCGGCTGGTACAGCTACGACGGGCTGGAAGAGGCCGCCGACGTGGCCGACTTCGTCGACGGGACCACCTCGGCCCGCCGCATCGTCCCCGAGTTGCAGTCCCTGGCGCCCGGCGACCGCATCCTCACCCACCCCGGCAACGGCTTCACCGTCGACCGGGTCGAGCCGAACCGGATGCTGGTGCTGCGCGCGCGCATCAACCCGCGCACCGGCCAGACGGCCGACCTGGACCAGCCGCTCGATGGCGACTGCTACGACGTGACCTGGACCTTTTACCTGGACCAGCCCGCCCCCTGCCAGACCCGCCTGGTGACCCGCTTCCGCGCCGACTACCCCGAGGTGACCTGGATGAAGATCGCCTCGCCGGCCGGGCTCGAGCCGGTCATCTTCCTGATGGAGCGCAAGATGCTGCTGGGGATCAAGGAACGGGTCGAGATGGACCTGCTGCCCTGCCCCGAAGACGCGTAGGCCGAAGATCCCGCGCAGAACGTCCTCACCCCGGCCCTCTCCAGTTTCGAAAGACCGCGAAACTGGAG
>CAZBDC010000310.1:0-4500 GCA_964490575.1 uncultured Anaerolineaceae bacterium
TGTATAGGCGACTGCGTCGCCCACACAAAACAAACGAAGTCCGAAGAACTTATTGATGAGGACGTGTTTGATATTCAATGGGCAGGCAATCAAATGGATGCCCGCGTTGGATGCGGAAGGAATACGCGACCTCGCCCCGCTGCTCCTCAGGCATTTCGATCGTCAGACCCCGTTCATCCTGCGACCAGGTTAATTCCCGTTCCACTCCTAACACTCGCACAGAGCGGATCTCGCCCGGCCACAACGTCTTGAGCGCCGTAATCGTGAACCTCTGGCCTGGCCAGCCCAGGCAGATTGCATATAATTTGTCATCTTTGATCGTAAATCGTATATCTTGGCCGCTAAAAGCCGGCACCTCCTGTTCATTGAAAGCGCCGCTTTTCCTGATTATTCCAGGGCCTTCACCATAGATCACCCAGGGAGTTGTGCCATAGATTGCCTCACCGTTCACTGACAGCCAGGCTCCGACACCGTGCAGGATCGCCTTGGCCTCTTCAGGCAGTGTGCCATCGGCCTTCGGGCCAACGTTGAGCAGAAGGTGGCCGTTCTTGCTGACGTTGTCAATCAGGTAGTGGATCACTTCGGCAGGTGTTTTGTAACCAGTGTCGTGGATATAGCCCCAGGCCTGCCCGTCATCCACGGTTGTGTCCGTGATCCATTCATAGTTGGTCAGCTCGCTCATGCGGCCTAATTCCAGGTCTACCACACCCGATCCTGGTGGCAGGTCATCATCCTTATAAGTCACCACAACTTCAACCCTGTGGGCAGCGGCCCAGTTGTAATAATAAGCCAGGAATGCCTGTTTATATGCTTCCGGGACACCCCGCAAGCCAAAATCAAACCAGATCACGTCCGGGCCGTAAAGGTCGACCACCTCAACCAGCTTGGCCTGCCAGCGATCCAGAAACGCCTGGCTGGGACGGTCCTGGTTGAAGAATCCCTCCTGTCTGAGTGGACCGGTCAAGTTATGAGGTTCGCCATATAACCCAGCGTAAAAAGGGTCTGCGGTGTCGTATTCCTTCACCCAATGAGGGTAGAACCACCAGTTCTCAGCATGGTGGAAGGCTGTCA
The DNA here is from genome assembly GCA_964490575.1 of uncultured Anaerolineaceae bacterium. GTDB lineage: Bacteria > Chloroflexota > Anaerolineae > Anaerolineales > Anaerolineaceae > DSYU01. Next base: position 1,072 of record CAZBDC010000310.1, read on the forward strand.
GGAAGCGAAGTCCCTGGCTTCTGATCGCCTTTTCTAGCAGTCCGACCACATCCCGCCGCGGTCCCATCTTGGCCGCATTCCAATCCGAATAGCGCGTATTCCACATGGCAAAGCCATCGTGATGTTCTGCTACCGGTCCGGCGTATTGCGCTCCCGACTGCTGGAACAGCTCAGCCCACTCATCAGGATCAAATCGTTCAGCAGTGAAGGCAGAGATAAAATCTTTGTAGCCAAACTTAACCGGCCCCCCATACTTGCGCAGGTGATAATCATACTGCTCAGTCCCTGGCCGGTACATGTTGTAAGGGTACCAGGTCGCATTAGGCCCTTTGGCCGGCACACAGTAGATTCCCCAGTGAGTATAGATGCCAAACTTGGCATCTTTGAACCACTGTGGGGTTGGGTGTTGCTTAAGGGAGTTCCAGGTGGGATTGAACATGTTTACCGCCGTTTCGCTTTTACGCGCATCGCTTCATTGAGGTGCACCAGCAGGTGCCGGGTAGCGGGCATCAGCAGCAGCCCGGCCACTTTCTGCTTTCCCCAATAGTCCAGCAGGTATTCGGCCCCTTCGGCAACCGCGCCGGCATCCCTGATCCGCTGGATATCGTTCAGAGTGACCTGCCTCTGGAAGTCTCCGGCCGGCAGCCCGCGGACGATCTCCCGCGTTCGCTGCCCAACCGCCATGCGGTAGGCCCGCAGCGCATCCAGATCAACGACCGCACTGAAGTGTGTCACCGCCGCTGTATCCATCGCGTTGCCCGTATCGTAAACGCTGGACCGCACCTTCGCCAACCAGCCATTCTGATCGATCACCTGCGGGCTGCGCGCCACCAGCAGGTTGAATGTAATGTCCTCGCAGCGGGCGATATGCCAGATCATCCAGGCGATGGTATGTTCCCTACCCGGGGGCAGCCAGCGCGCTTTCTCCGCTGGAAGGTCCCGCCAGAGTTCCTCGTCAAATGACCATTCCCCCGCATCTCCAGGGTCAGGCGCATGTAGCATGGCATGCTGCGCCATAAACAGTTCAACCGCCCTGGCGTGGTCGTATTTCTTTTTCAATGTCTCAATAAGCATCTTCTGGCGTTCGTTCCACAGCCTACGATTTGCATCCATGCGTGGTGCCTCGTTATTTATCCAAGACGGTCCCAATCCACCATCTTCATCCGCATGTAATTGTCCAGGATCAACCCGCTCCCGTCCCACGCGGGAATATAAATCAAAAAGCTCAACCGGATGGCGTCCGGCAGTCGCCGGCGCTCGCTTGGGGTCAGCGGGCGAACCGCCTGGTAAGCCGCCAGGAACGCTTTAGCCCAGTCAGGTCGCCATGCCAGCCCTTCTTCAGGACCCGGTACACCCCAGATTTGCCGGTCACGGGCAGTAAACGTGCACATGTGCGCCACGACGTAAGCCACGTCCAGCAGCGGGTAAGCCACTCCGCCATCATCCCAATCGATCAGGTGAAGTTTTCCCGTCGGGTCCTCAATAAGATTGACAAAATATGGATCGCTGTGCTGGATTCCCTCCGGAACCTCCGCAAAGGAAGGGAAACGCCCAATCATCTCCAGCAGTTCATCTACCACAGATCTGAAATCAAGGCAGCTGACCCTGACCAGCGCGCGCTGCACGCCAGGCAATATCTCCTCGGGCCGGTATCCCGAGCGAGCGACCGCGGCAGAGACCGGGATGCGGTGCAGCTGCGCCAGCAGATGTCCAAGACGGCGGTAGAAATCCATCCCAGGGCGTGGTTGATGACCTTCAATATATTCGTAGAGGTAGAGAAAGCGGTCGCCGTAGACCAGATACAGCCGTCCATCACGGGCTGGCAGCGGGCGCGGAACAGGAAAGCCCTGTTCAGCCAGGTAGAACGGCGTGCTTACATCGGCCTGCACGGCTGATTCAGCCCGGTCCGGTTCGGTCACCTTAACCACCCAACGGCCTCGGGAACCCTGCACCCTGTATGCCGCCCGCTCGCCTTTCGTCTCCAGGCGCTCTTCAAGAATGACCTGGCCGAGATCGAAACAGTCTGCCAGGAGATTTGCCAGAGTGGTTTCATCCGGGATTTTACTGGACATGCCTTGATTTTAACCGATGCACCGGAAATTATCTGCACGATTAGCGTTGTTATATTTCAATTATATGTTATTATTAACATATGTTAATAAAATACTTGCTGGAGTGTTTCTAAAATGAACTACACGCGTATCGCCACCATTGACCAGTCCTACATAGAATGCCTGCCCGGCGGCGGGCTGCTCGCCAGCGAACAGGATGCCCTTGAACTGGTGGGTGCCTGCGGCGAAGCGCAAACCAACCGTCTGCTGCTCTCCAGTGGCTGCTTATCACCGGCTTTCTACGATCTGCGCAGCGGGCTGGCAGGGACTGTCCTGCTCAAGTTCAGCAATTACCGAATCCGCGCAGCCGCCGTCATTCCATCTGACCTGGCGAATGTCGGGCGTTTCGGGGAGTTCGTCCGCGAGACCAACTGCGGAGACCAGTTCCGCGTCTTCCCCACGCGGGAGGAAGCAGCGGCCTGGCTGCTCGCCATTTGATCTAGCCAGATCAATCCAGGGCCCTGAAACCTTCTGGAACATTTGACAGCCGGTTGAGCCATTCTTCATCGGTCAGGCTCAGCCGGATAGGTGTCAGCGAGACAAAATTGTGCGCGACAGCCCACCGGTCGCTGTCGTGATCCGGGTTGGTCAGCGGGATGGCCGAAAACCAGTAATGCCGGCGACCGTTCGGGTCCTGGCTTTCCACCACCTGGCCATTGTACTGGCGGATGGATTGGTGCGTCCAGCGGATCCCAATCGGGTCTTGAGGCAAATTAACGTTGACGAGCCGGGGTTTATCCCCAGTCGTCAACATCTCGATCACCTTCGCGATATAGGGTTTCTGTTTCTCATAAGTAGGTTCTTCACCATTAACATCCTGGCTAAAGGCAATCGCCTGTACGCCAAGAATCACCCCTTGCTTGGCGGCGGCTACCGTTCCAGAATGCCAGACATCACTGCCCAGGTTGCTCCCCAGGTTGATGCCCGAGAGCACCAGGTCCGCCCCCCCCAGGTGATACAGGCCCATCGCCACGCAGTCTGCGGGCGTCCCATTTACCCGGTAAGTTTCGAAGCCCTTAATCATCTTCACCCGGTGAATCTGCAGGGGGCGCCGGATCGTGATGGCATGCCCAACTGCTGACTGTTCAAAATCCGGCGCGAAAATTACCACCTCGCCAAACTGCGCTGCCACTTCTGCCAGAGCAATCAGGCCCGGGCTGAAGATTCCATCGTCATTGCTAACCAAAATACGCATTTCAACCCTCAATATCCTTAAATCAACCTAAACGATAAAATTTCACTTCTTGTCGAATTATACGCTTACTTGACTTTAGAAATGCGGAACAAAGCCCCAAAGGGCGAATGAACCTTAAAAACT
>CAZBDC010000311.1:0-4439 GCA_964490575.1 uncultured Anaerolineaceae bacterium
GCCCCTGTTTGCACTAAAAAATAGAAATGCCGTGTATTTGCGCAAAAATAAGGTAAGAAATTTGATCGCCGAAAGTTTTTGAAGATGACTGCTGCCGGAACAGCCGGGTTGGTCATCTCAGCCTGCACCCCAGCCGCTGCCCCGACCCCCGAGACGATCACCGTAATTGAAACCAGGATCGTGGAGAAAGAAGGCGAAAAAGTTGTCGAGCAAGTAGAAGTCATCAAAGAGGTTACCTCCACCCCTGCACCCACCAAGCCGCCGGAAGCTGTGGCCCCTGTGTTAGGAACTTTCCCCCGCCGGGAGACCTTGATCGCCAGAATCCTTACCGGGCGGATTGGTTCACCTGACAACTTCAACTGGTGGGTTGGCTGGAAGTGGTCAGACCGCGGCTTGCAGAACCTGGCAGATGAACCGTTCTGGACGGTTGATTTCGCTACCGGCAAAATCATCAATGGACTTGCTGAGGGAGATCCGACCTACTCCGAAGACTTCATGACCCTCACCGTCCCACTGCGGAAGGGTGTTGCCTGGTCAGACGGCGAGCCCTTCACCGCTGCCGACGTGGTCTATACGGTCGAGACCCTGATCCAGTACGAAGGCTTTAGCGCACATTCCTACTTCATGGATAACGTGGCTGCTGTGACTGCCGTCGATGATTACACCGTTAAATTTGATCTAAACCAGCCTAATTCCCGCTTCCACACCACCTTCCTCGACCGGTGGGGCTGCACCAGGATCATGCCTAAGCACATCTTCGAGAAGCAGGATGATCCGGTCCAGTTCACCCACAACCCGTTTGTTGGCTGCGGCCCATACAAGCTGCACAGCTTTGATCCCCAGGGAAGCTGGACAGCCTGGGAACGGCGCGAAGATTGGGACAAGAGCCCGACCGGCATCATGTATGGCCAGCCTCAGCCGAAGTACGTGATCTACCAGTACTTTGCCGATGAAGGCGCCCAAATCCTGGCGCAGTTGACACACCAGCTGGATGTTGCCGAACTTTCAGCCGATGGCCTCAAGGCGCTGTTGGCGCAGTCGAAGACTTCGCGCGCCTACCAGCCGACCTTCCCCTTCGTGGTCAACAACGACCCCTGTATCACCGGGATCCTCTTCAACACCATCCGGGCCCCGTTCGATAATGTCGATGTCCGCTGGGCCTTACTGCTGGCGATCGACATCGTCGAGTACACCAGCATCGCCGTTGACAGCTCGGGCACCCTGAGCCCGGTACACGTCCCGCACCTTGGCCCATATCCCGCCGATTATATCCGGCCGATGCAAGACTGGCTGAAATCCTTCACCATCGATATTGGCAACGGCGAAACCTTCGCCCCCTACGACACCGAAGCGCCGAAGCGCGTTGCCGACTACGCCAGGAGCCGCGGTTATGTCTTCCCCGACACGCCGGAATTTCTTGAGCAGGCTTTCGGCCTTGGCTGGTATAAGTATGCCCCGGATGTAGCCACGAAGCTGCTGGAAAAGAACGGCTTCAAGAAGAACGCCGACGGCAAATGGCTGAAACCCGATGGCACGCCTTTCAAGATCTCCTTCATGTCCAACACCGTCCTTTCGAACCATGATGCCCGCAACTCCGCGGCTGCCGTGCAGCAGTGGAAGAAATTCGGCATCGATGCCGAAATGTATCTGACGGAAAACGGTGATGGCCTTGGAGCCACCGGCGACTTTGATGTGAGCGGCGCCTGGCCTGCCCAAGAGCCCTGGGGTGCGGGTCCCGACCTGTACCGCGTGCTCGACAGATGGAACTCCGCCTACAAGAAGCCCGCTCCAGAGCGCACCAATGGCCACTACTCGCGCTGGTCGAGTGAAGAGATGGACGCGATCATCAAAAAGCTTCGCGAGACCGATCCCTTCGACACCGAAGCGGTCATCGCTGTGGGCACCGAAGGCCTGAAGGAAGCCGTCAAGAACATGCCCGGCATCCCGACTTATGGGTACATTGGCTTTGTCGGCTGGGATGAGTATTACTGGACCAACTGGCCCGGCAGCGAAAATGCCTACAATGAGCCTTATACCCACTGGCCCAACTTCAAATACACGACTCCATTCCTTAAAGCCACTGGCGCATAAGACAGCTCGACTATAAACCATAACTCCTGGGCGGGAAATCCCGCCCAGGAGGATTTGCTTGTTCTTTTTTTGGGCGGTTTATCATAAAATAAAAATAACCTGTCGACTCGAATTGAGAAACGCATGAGGGTAAAACCGTGGCATTCGTAAAACGATATCTCATCCCCCGTCTGATTCAGTACTTTTTGGTAATCTGGCTGGGTATTACCGTTGTTTTCCTCATTCCCAGGCTCACCCCGAACGACCCTGTTATGAGGGTTATCGGCGAGCTGAGGGGGCGTGGTTCAACACTGGAACCCGGCGCGATGGACGGCATCATCCGCGATCTGACCGAGATGTATGGCCTGGAAGGCTCCTGGCTGGATCAATACTGGGCTTTCTGGGGAAGGTTATTCCGTGGTGATTTCGGTGTTTCCTTTTTTCAATTTCCCACCCGTGTAAATCAGCTCATTTTTAACGCCATGCCATGGACCCTGGGGCTTTTGCTGACCACGACCGCCATCTCCTGGACCTTAGGCAACATCGTCGGCGCCCTGGCCGGCTATTACTCCCGCAAGGGTTGGTCGCGCTCGCTGGATGTCGTTGCCATGGTGATACGCCCGCTGCCTTATTATATCTTTGCGTTCGCCTTGCTTCTGATCTTTGCGTATCTCGTGCGCTGGTTCCCGATAACAGGCGGTGCATCCCTGGGAGCGATCCCGACCTTAACCTGGGCTTACATCAAGGATGTCCTCTGGCATTCGGTCTTGCCCGCATTCTCGTTAGCGATCCTGGGAGGGGCGGTCAATTTCCAGACGATGAAGTTGATCGTCCAAAACGTCAATGCAGAAAATTTTGTTCAGTATGCCAAAATGGGGGGCGTCACAGAAGGGCGCATCGTCAGCAAATACATCATTCGCAACGCTCTACTGCCGCAAATTACCGGCCTGGCGCTTTCACTCGGGCAAATCTTCAGCGGGGCTTTAATCACAGAGATTGTTTTTGGTTACCCTGGCCTGGGGATGTTGCTTTATCGAGCCATCATCAATGGGGATTACAACCTGATCATGGGGATCACCCTGTTTTCAATTATGGGTATCACGACAGCAATCCTGGTCGTCGATCTGACATATCCCTTGTTTGATCCAAGGGTAAGATACACATAGGAGACCAGTTCCATGAAAATCCTCAGAGATCTATTCAAAGATTATCGCTTCTTCCTGAGCTTTGTCGTCCTCGTGATCATCGTGATCATGGCCTTCTTATCGTTTTTTTCACCTTACGACCCCACCTTGTGGAATTCCGTCCCACGCGATTTAAAACCATCCATGGAACACTGGCTCGGCACCGATTCGAACGGGCAGGATATCTTCTGGCAGGCTACCTTTGCGGTGCGAAATTCCTTGATCATCTCGCTGATTGCCGGGTTGGTTTCGAGGGTGATCGCCATCCTGGTTGGCATGGTGGCTGGTTATAAGGGCGGAATGACCGACCGGATCCTGATGTTCATCAGCGACAGCCTGCTGGTCATTCCACTTTTCCTCATCATGGTGATGCTGGCAATGCTGGTGCGGCAGTTTATGAACCTGGTGATTTTAGGGCTGCTGCTATCGATCTTCGGTTGGGCCTGGGATGCGCGCACCATTCGCTCAATGATCTTGAGTCTCCGCGAGCGAGAGTTCACCAAGACTGCTATACTCTCGGGTACGGGTATTGTCAGGCTGGTGCTGAACGAATATATGCCTTTCACCATGCCATTGATCTTCTCAACCTTAATCAACAATATCTCCTGGGCAATTGGTTTGGAAATGACCCTGGCCATCCTCGGATTGGTCAATCTCAGCATTCCCACCCTGGGTACAATGCTGAACTGGGCGATCTTCTACCAGTCCATTCTTCTGGGGCGCTGGTGGTGGATCCTTACGCCGGTGGTGCTTTCATTGCTCCTGTTCATTGCCCTTTACTGGCTTTCCGTCAGCATCAGTGAGTATCTCGACCCACGGACTCGCATCCAGCGGGTCGGGGCGTAGGAGGCAAAAATGAGTGAACAACAGCAGGCTATCCTACGCACAGAGCGGTTGAAAGCGTTTTATATTCTGGATGTCCATGGCACCCAGAAAGTGTCCAAAGCCGTCAACGAGATCGATTTGGAAATCATGGAGAACGAGGTCTATGGGATTGCTGGGGAGAGCGGATGCGGCAAGACAACGCTGCTCAAAACCCTGTTTGGATCCATCGATCCCCCCCTGCGCCTGATCGACGGCAAAATTTTCTATCGAATCAACTGGGATTGGGTCGATATCACCTCCCTGGACGCCGAAGAAAAGATCGGAAGAGCGTCGTGTAGGGAAAGAGTGTAGGATAGGGTG
>CAZBDC010000312.1:0-4310 GCA_964490575.1 uncultured Anaerolineaceae bacterium
CCCCCCACCCTACCCTACACTCTTTCCCTACACGACGCTCTTCCGATCTGGTCGCCCCGCCCACCACGGCGTTCTTCTCCAGCACCAGCACGCGCTGCCCGGCCATGGCCAGGTAGCAGGCCGCCACCAGCCCGTTGTGCCCCGCGCCCACGATTAAGGCGTCATAAAAGGTTTGGCTTTTCATGGAGTAAGGATAGCATAGATCGGCAGGAACGCCATCCAATTTTCCATTTCCTTTGCGCCCTTGGCGGCCTTGCGTGAGGTAATTATTTTTTGGCTTTAGCGTTCGATCTCCCTCGCCACCCGGAATATGACATTCGTCTGTGACATTTGTCACTATCAACAGTTGTTACAGGCTGATATCATCGCCCTGTAATAACATGCTATATCAACCGATAACAAGATGACTGAATTACTCACTGCCCGCCAGGTTCAAGACATTCTCAAGGTCGACCGCATCACCATCTACCGGATGCTGCAGGACGGCCGGCTGAAGGGCGTCAAGATCGGGCAGCAGTGGCGCTTCGAGCGCAGCGAAGTCGAGCGGCTGCTGGGCGGCGCGCCTTCCGCCCCGGCAGCGCCCGCTGCGTCAGCAGCGCCCGTCGCGCCGGGGGCGTCCACCTCTGCCGACTCGCCCTTCCCCACCCACTGTGTCCAGACCATCCAGGACCTGTTCGCCGAGGTCAGCCAGATCAGCGCGCTGGTGGTGGATATGGACGGCCAGCCGCTCACCCAGGTGAGCCGCCCGGGCCCCTTCTACCAGGTCCTCAGCCAGAGCCCGAGCGGGCGAGAAGCCTGCCGCGCTTCCTGGCGCGAGTTCGCCCGCGCCAGCCGGGCCGGCAGCAAGTACTTCACCTGCCACGGCGGGCTGCAGTACGTCGCCGCGCCCATCCGCGACCGGGACGAGCAGGTCGGGCTGTTCCTGGCCGGGCAGTTCCTCTGGCAGCCGGCCGACCCGCGCGAAGAGGCCGAGCGGCTGCGCCGGGTGGCCAACGCCCACGCCCTGCCCCTGGAAGCCCTCCGGCAGGCCGCCGCCGCCGTCCCGGTTATCGACCCTGCCCAGCACGCGCGGGTAGAGGCCTGGCCTTTCCTGGCCGCCCGCGCCGTAGAAAGCATCTTGCACGAACGCACCGGCTTTATCGAGCGCCTCCAGCGCATCGCTAACCTTACCCAGCTGGCCTGAAATCAGGCGCAGCCTCAACACAAGGATGACCCTATGAAAAAACTCCTCATTCTCGGCGCCGGGACCGCCGGCACCATGGTCGCCAACCGCCTGGTCCACATGCTCAACATGGACCAGTGGCAGATCACCCTGGTCGACCAGGACCCCGTCCACTACTACCAGCCTGGCTTCCTGTTCATTCCATTCGAGATGAACAGCAAGAAGGATGTCATCAAACCCAAGCAGTACTTCATGCCCTCGCAGGTCAACCTGATCATGGGCAAGATCCAGAGCATCGAACCGGAAAACAACACCGTCCGCCTGGGCGACGGGACTTCGCTGCGCTACGATTACCTGATCATCGCCACCGGCACCGACATCTACCCCGAGGAGACCCCCGGCCTGGCCGAGCACGAGTGGGGCAAGTCGATCCACACCTTCTACTCGCTCGACGGCGCGGTGGCGCTGGCTGAGAAGATCCGCAAGTGGGAAGGCGGGCGGATGGTGGTCAACGTGGTCGAGAACCCGATCAAGTGCCCGGTGGCCCCGCTGGAGTTCATTATGCTGGCCGACTGGTACTTCACCGAGCGCGGCATGCGCGACCGGGTCGAGCTGGTCTATGCCACCCCCCTGCCGGGCGCCTTCACCAAGCCGATTGCCTCGCGCCTGATCGGCGACACCCTCGACCGCAAGAACATCAAGGTCGAGCCCGAGTTCATGATCGAGCGGGTCGAGCCGGACGATAAGAAGATCGTCTCCTACGACGAGCGCGAGGTCGAGTACGACCTGCTGGTCAGCGTCCCGCTCAACAAGGGCGCCGACGTGGTGGGCAAATCCGGGCTGGGCGACGAGCTGAACTACGTCGCGGTCAACAAGCACACCTTCCTGTCTGAGCAGTTCGACAACATCTTCGTGCTGGGTGACGCCGCCAACGTACCCACCTCCAAGGCCGGCTCGGTGGCCCACTACGCCATCGACCTGTTCGGCGCGAACTTCGTCCGCTACACCGACGGGCTGCCGCTGCTGGAGAACTTCGACGGGCACGCCAACTGCTTCATCGAGTCGGGCTTCGGCAAGGGCATGCTGCTCGACTTCAACTATACGCAGGAACCCCTGCCCGGCCGCTACCCCCTGCCCGGCGTCGGCCCCTTCACCCTGCTGGAAGAATCGGAGGCCAACCACTGGGGCAAGATGATGTTCCGCTGGATGTACTGGCACATCCTCCTCAAAGGCCAGGAGCTGCCCCTCCCACCCACCATGCTGATGGCCGGCAAATGGACAGTCTAGGAGGCGCCATGGACCCACAGGTCGCAGAACTGAACCAGAAGATCGACGCGCTGACCACCCAGGTGGCCTACCTGGCCGAACAGGCCCGCATCGCCGAGCGCTCCCGCCTGGAGCGCGAGGAGCTGATCTCCGACTTGCTGCCGGTGGCCCACGAGGCCATGACCCTGGCCACCCGCGAGCTAGAAGAAGTCAAGGAATACCTCGACCTCTCCGAGCTGGTCCGCCTGCTCAAGAAGGTCGTCCGCCAGCGCCCGCAGCTCGAGATGGCCCTCGACACGCTCGACAGCGTCACCGACATGCTCGACACCAGCCGCCCGGTGGTCATGGAAGGCTTCGCCCGCGTGACCACCGTGATGGAAGAGCTCGAGCGCAAGGGCTACTTCACCTTCGCCCGCGGCGGCCTGCGCCTGGCCGACAACGTGGTCACCTCCTTCAGCGAGGAAGACGTCAACCGCCTGGGCGACAACATCGTCCTGATCCTCAACGTGGTCAAAGATCTGACCCAACCCGAGATCATGACCTTCGTCCGCAACACCATCGACGCCGCCGAGCAGGAAGTGACCCAACCGGTCAACACCTCGCTGGGCAGCATCCTGCGCCAGATGCAGGACCCCGCCGTCCGGCGCGGGCTGGCGCTGACCCTCAGAATCCTGCGCGTGGTCGGCATCCAGGCCGCCGCCGCCGAAAGCAAATAACCCGACTGTATTCAAACCCACATTTTTTTGGAGGAAACACCCATGGCAACCCGTACTATCGCAGGCAAGACCGTCCAGGTCAACGATGAAGGCTTCATGACCAACCCGGCTGAATGGGACAAGGACATCGCCGTCGAGATCGCCAAAGAAGAAGGCATCGCCGAGCTGACCCCCGCCCACTGGACCGCGATCGAATTCTGCCGCAAGGCCGGCGAGGCCTCCGGCAAGGCCCCCACCCTGCGCCAGATCACCACCGGCGCCGGCCTGTCGACCAAGGAACTGTTCACCCTGTTCCCCAAGGGCCCGGCCAAGAAAGTCGCCCGCATCTCCGGGCTGGGCAAGCCGGAAGGCTGCGTCTAAACCTTTTCGCCAACCCACCTAACCCCCTCGATCCCCCTTCCCGGTTCGGGAAGGGGGAAGCGGGAACCAGATGGATCCGCGCCCGAAACTTTGCTCCGCGGGGGTTAGGTCTTCAGCATGAAACCGAATTGACCAAGTACTAGGGAGAACCACAATGACCGAGGAACGCAAAATCGCATTTATCTGCTCGAAGGGCAACCTGGATATGGCCTACCCCGCCCTGGTAATGGGCTGGGCCGCGCTGGGCAACGGCATCGACGTGACCATCTTCTTCACCTTCTGGGGCATGGACATGATCGTCAAGAACCGCGTCGACCATCTGGAGATCGCCCCGGTCGGCAACACCAGCATGAAGATGAACCTGATGGGCATCCCCGGCAACCTGGGCATCCCGCAGCTGGTCGGCGCGCTGCCCGGCATGACCGCCCTGGCCACCAGGCTGATGAACGACAAGATGAAGGCGCTGGAAGTGCCGCCCGTGCGCGAGTACCTGGAGATGCTTTCCGACGCCGGCGCCCACATGTACGCCTGCAAGATGTCGGTCGACATGTTCGGCCTGAAGAAAGAAGACTTCATCGACGGCGTGGAAGATATCGTCACCGCCGGCGATTTCATGGACATGACCGAAGGCGCGCAGATCATCTTCATATAATAAGGCACGGATCAACACGCGCGGTAAGGGCGCAGCGAGACGGACCAGGATCACTGCCTGGAACCATCTCGCTGCGCCCTTATTAAGTTCCGCACCATTCTCGGTCCAATGCTCCGAGGTTGCGAATGAATAGTGTTTAATGCAAAGCTGTCAA
>CAZBDC010000313.1:0-4198 GCA_964490575.1 uncultured Anaerolineaceae bacterium
TCCAAAATCGGCTTTGCGATTTTGGAGAGGGAGACCGAGAGGGTGAGGTCGTTCTGCGGCCGGGCCGGGGGCCGACGCGGAGCGGCAAGAGGCAAAAGGGAGGGTGACTACGGGGACCGTAGTCACCAGGAAGTTACCAGGACGGGCAGCCCTAAAGCTTAAACATTTTTGATAAGTTCAAGCTCCCCGGTCGTGGCGGCCCGCAGGATGGGGCCCATGTAGTCGTCGACCATCTCGGCGGTCAGGGGGACGGGCATGTTTTCCAGCTTCATCTTGAGCTGCGGGTCCTTGGCGGCCGCCAGGGCGCGGGTGAGGTGGCCTTCGCTGAAGCCGGGCACCTCGCTCAGGCGGGTGGGGAAGCCGATCTTTTCTTCGAAGCCGATCATGGCCCGGGCCACGGCGATGCCCAGCGCGCGCCCTTCCAGCCCGGCCGGGTCGCTTTCCATATAGCCCAGGTCGAAGTAGATCTGCCCGATCTTTTGGAGCGCGTCCTGGACGGAGGGGGCGAAGAAGACGGTGTAGTAGGGGTTGAGCAGCCCGCAGGCCCGCCCGTGGCTGAGGATGTCGACCAGCGAGAAGGAGGTCAGGTGGGCGCCGTTGGTGCCGCCGATCATGATGCAGTAGCCGCCCAGGTCGGTCGCCAGCCCCAGCGCCTCGCGCCCGGGCAGGTTGGCGGGGTCCGCCAGCACGCCGGGCAGGTATTTCACCACCAGGCGGATGGCCTCCAGCGCCACCGGCAGGACGCTGGCGTAGCTGGGCTTGCCCGCCGCGCTGTAAACCACCTCGAGCGCGTGCGAGATGCCGTCCAGGGCCCCGTCGGCGGTGAGCGAGGCGGGCGCGCCCAGGGTGACGGCGTAGTCAAACACCGGCAGCTGCGGGACGATGGCTTCGTCCACCACCAGCTTCTTCTGCCCGGTGGCCAGGTCGGTGATGTTCGAGTACTTGGTCAGGTGCGCGCCCGAGCTGGCGGCGGTCTGGATGGCGACCTGCGGGAGCAGGCTTTTGCCCTGCGCCGCGAGGGCCTTTGTCACCAGCCCGGTGCCGAAGTAGTCGTCGATGCCGCCGCCCAGGGTGTAGAGCACGTCGGCCGCTTTGACCACGTCGATGGTGCTGCCGCCGCCAAAGCTGACCAGCAGGTCGGGCCGCGCGGCCCGGATGGCCTGGGTGACCCGCTCGAGGTCTTCGCGCGGGGCGTTGGGGCGCGCTCCGGGGATCTCGCCCACCAGGGCCAGCCCGGCTTCGGAAAGGGATTGGCGGATCACCGCCAGGTGCTGCTCCGCGCCGGGGAAGGCGTCGGCGACCAGCAGGGCGGTCCTGCCCAGCGCGCGGGCCTGCGGCCCGACCCGGGCGAGGACGTCCATTCCGTGCAGGTAGGCGCCGCCTTTGAAGGCCAGCAGAAGCTCATTTGCGCGGTCAAAATCGGTCATGGTTCATACCTCCAGAAAGAAATCGTTTTGTCGTCGCGGTCAGGCCGCCACCTTCACGCCGCGCAGGGTCAGTTCTTCGGCGCGGTGGCAGGCCACGGCGCGCCGCCCGCCCATCTCGCGCAGCGCGGGGGCCTGCGTGCGGCAGGCGTCGATGGCGAAGCGGCAGCGCGGGTGGAAGTAGCAGCCGGCGGGCGGGTTGGCGGGATCGGGGATCTCGCCTTCCAGCAGGATACGCTCCGAGCGCAGCTCGGGGTTGGGCTTGGGGACCGCCGAGAGCAGCGCTTCGGTGTAGGGGTGCAGCGGCTGGCTGTACAGGTCGTTGGTGTCGGCCATCTCTACCATTTTACCAACATACATGACCGCCACGCGGTCGGCGATGTATTCGACCACGCTCAAATCGTGCGAGATGAAGACGTAGGTCAGGTTGAACTCGCGCTGGATGTGCTGCATCAGCTTGAGGATCTGGGCGCGGACGGAGACGTCGAGGGCCGAGACGGCCTCGTCGGCGATGACCATGCGCGGGTCGAGGGCGATGGCGCGGGCGATGCCGATGCGCTGGCGCTGTCCGCCGCTGAAGGCATGTGGGTAGCGGCGCATGTACTCGGGCCGCAGCCCCACCTTCTGGAGCAGGTCGGCCACGCGCTCTTCCAGCTCGCGGCCTTTGGCGATGTTGTTGATCAGCAGCGGCTCGCCGACGATGTCCAGCACGGTCATGCGCGGGTTGAGCGAGGAGTAGGGGTCCTGGAACATCATGCGCAGCTCGCGCCGGTAGGGGCGCAGGCCCTGCTTATCCATCTCGGTCAGGTCCACCTCCTGCCCGGCGGCGTTGCGGTAGAGCAGCCGCCCGGCGGTGGGCTTGTAGGCGCGGATCAGGCAGCGGCCGAGGGTGGTTTTGCCGCAGCCGCTTTCGCCCACCAGCCCGAGCGTCTCGCCGGCCCGGATCGACAGGTTGACGTCGTCCACGGCCTTCACATAGCCCTGGACCCTGCCGAGCAGGCCCTTCTGGATGGGGAAGTGCATTTTCAGGTTATCGACCTGGTAAATCGTTTCGTTCGTTGCGGTCATCGTCGCGCTCCTACTTCTTATCGCCGTACAGGTGGCAGCGCACTTCGCGCCCATCCGGCAGGTGAACCAGGCCCGGGGCCAGCACGTCGCATACATCTTCCATAAACGCCGGGCAGCGCGGGTGGAAAGGGCAGCCGGAAGGCCGGTTGTACGGGTCGGGGACCATGCCTTCGATCGGCTCCAGCTCCCAGCTGCGCCCGTGGCCCAGGCGGGGGATCGAGCGCAGCAGCGCGCGGGTGTAAGGGTGCAGCGGGTCTTTGAAGAGTTCCTTCACCCCGGCGTGCTCGACGACTTCGCCCAGGTACATCACCACCACGTCGTCGCAGGTTTCGGCGATCACGCCCAGGTCGTGGGTGATGAGCAGGACCGACATGCCCATGTCGCGCTGCAGCTCGAGGATCAGCTCCATGATCTGGGCCTGCATGGTCACGTCGAGCGCGGTGGTCGGCTCGTCGGCGATGAGCAGCTGCGGGCTGCACACCAGCGCCATGGCGATCATCGCCCGCTGGCGCATTCCGCCGCTGAGCTGGAAGGGGTAGGCGTCGACCCGTTCCTCGGGTTTGGGGATGCCCACCCGGCGCAGCATCTGGATGGCCTGCTCGCGGGCTTCCTGCCTGGTGGCGTCGGTGTGCAGCTGGATGGCCTCGACGATCTGGAAGCCGATGGTGTGCATCAGGCTGAGCGAGGTCATCGGCTCCTGGAAGATCATCGAGATGTCTTTGCCGCGGATGGCGCGCATGGCCCGGCTGCGCGGGGGCAGGGCAGCCAGGTCGACCGTCTCGACCACCGCCTGGGCGCCGTTTCCGCCGCTGACCTGCCGGTTGAGCAGCATCTTCCCGCCGACGATGCGGCCGGGGCGGCTCACGATCTGCAGGATCGAGGCGGCGGTCACGCTCTTGCCGCAGCCGCTCTCGCCGACCAGCCCCAGCGTGGCGCCCCGTTTGATCTTCAGGTCGACTCCGTCGACGGCTTTGACCACGCCCTCCTGCAAGAAAAAGTGGACTTTCAAGTCTTGAATATCTAAGAGGATATTTTCATCCATCGGGTTGTCTCCATCGGCCGGGCTATTTCGAGTAGGGGTCGGAGGCGTCGCGCAGGCCATCGCCCAGGAAGTTCAGGGCGAGCACGGCGATGATCACCGCCGCGGCCGGCCACAGCAGCCAGGGGGCGGTCAGCACGGCGCGCACGCTCTGGGCGTCTTTGAGCAGCACGCCCCAGCTGATCACCGGCGGGCGCAGGCCCAGGCCCAGGAAGCTGAGCGATGTTTCCGAGAGGATCATAGCCGGGATCGACAGGGTGGTCGAGGCGATGATGTGGCTCAGGAAGGAGGGCAGCATGTAGCGCAGGATGATGCGCATCTCGCTGGCCCCGTCCAGCTCGGCCGCCATGACGAATTCTTCCTCGCGCATGGCCAGGAAGCGCCCGCGCACCACGCGCGCCAGCCCGGTCCAGCCGATCAGCGAGAGGATCACGGTGATGGCGAAGTAGACCTGCACCGGCGTCCAGGTGAGCGGCAGCGCGGCAGCCAGCCCCATCCACAGCGGGATGCTGGGGATCGAACGCAGGAATTCGATCACGCGCTGGATGATATTGTCGGCCAGCCCGCCGAAGTAGCCGGAGATGCCGCCCAGCAGGATGCCGAGGGTCAGGCTGATGATCACAGATCGGAAGAGCACACGTCTGAACTCCAGTCACCGCTCATTATC
>CAZBDC010000314.1:0-4178 GCA_964490575.1 uncultured Anaerolineaceae bacterium
TGGGCGGCTGCGCCGCCCACACAAACTGGCACTTTTCTTTTGGCCGGTTTGACTTATAATAAGAGTGGTTTAGTCAACATTTAGGCGGTTTCCCGCCCCTACTCCCCAACCAACAGCCAGATGCCAGCAGGAGGGTCCGATGACGGCAAACGAAGAATACCCGCTCACCATCCAACCGGTCGATCCGCCGGTCCAGTTCCTGGAGGCCAACGCCTTCCTGATCGAGGTCGACGATTTTCTGTGGGTCAGCCGCGCGCGGCAGGCCTTCAACCTGAGCGGCAAGGGCCTGGCCGCGGCGGTGCTCGACACCGGGTTGAACACCGCCCACGTCGACTTCGCCGGGCGCATCCCGGCCCAGCGCAACTTCACCGCCGATAATGGCGGCAATCCCGCAGACGCCAGCGACGGGCAGGGCCACGGCACCAACGTAGCCGGCATCATCGCCGCCGGCGGCGACCACATTGGGCTGGCCCCCGGCGCGAACGTCATCCCGCTCAAGGTGCTCGGCAACCAGGGCGGCGGCAGCTTCGAGGGTATCGCCCAGGCGCTCGCCTGGGTGGTGGACAACCGCCAGAAATATGCCATCAGCGTGGTGTGCATGTCGCTCGGCGACGGCGGCAACTACACCGACGATAAAATCTTCACCGCCTCGCCTGTCCACGGCGCCATCCAGGCCAGGATCCGCGCGCTGCGCGAGGCGAAAGTGCCCGTGGTGATCGCCGCCGGCAACGATTACTTCAAACACAAGAGCCGCCAGGGCATGTCGTTTCCCGGCATCGTGCGCGAGTGCGTCAGCGTGGGCGCCGTCTACGACGCCGACGAGGGCGACTTCTCCTACGGCGGCGGGGCAATCGCCTTCAGCACGCGCGCCGGGCAGATCACGCCCTTCTCGCAGCGCCTGCACCCCTCGCTCAACCGCTACACCTACACCGACGTCTTCGCCCCTGGCGCGCCGGTCACCTCTTCCGGCATCCTCGGGCCGCACGGCGAGTCGACCCAGCACGGCACCAGCCAGGCCACCCCGGTCGTGGCCGGGCTGATCCTGCTCATGCAGGAGTTCTACCAGCGCGTGACGGGCGAGCTGCCCACCGTCACCGAGCTGATCACCTGGCTGCGGCGCGGCGGCATCCAGATCATCGACGGCGACGACGAGCATGACAACGTCGAGCACACCCACCTGACCTACGTCCGCGTGGACGCGCTCTCGGCCCTCGACGCCGTGCGCCGCGAGCTGCACAAGCGCCTGCTGCAGAAGGCCGGCGGCTAACCAGCCACTCGCACTTGATGTGGGCCACGCAAAACGATCGTGAGATTACTTACTGCTTGACAAATGATATAAGGCGATTTAACTTGCATTTAACGGGTTCCGCGGTATCATAGTGGTACAATTGTTCTAATTTGAACATTTGTACCACTTTTTCAAAAGGAACCCGTCTTGAAAACCTACCTGATTTTCTCACCGGTGGCGGTGATCTCGCTGCTGATGATCGCCTTCCTGCCGCGCATCTCGCAGGCCGCGCCGGCTTACGCTGACCCGGGCAGCCCACCCGCCATCGAGCAGGCATTGGACGTGCCGCTTCAGGAGATTGACCCGGCGGCGGTAGAGCTGCCGGCGGCGGAAGAGCTGCCGGCGGCGGTAAAACAGCCGGCGGAACAGCCCGCCGGGCAGTTCGCGGCGCAGTCCGCGGCGGCGGTCGAACCGGCGGCGCCGGAATCACCACCCGTTGAAGCCCAGCCCATCCCGGCTGAGGCGCAGTCCGGGCCAGGCGGCACGCCGGGCGCCGACCCGAACGCCGGCGGCGGCATCTCCTTCGAAGTGTCTTCGCGCGCCGCGGCTGCCACCGCCGGATCTTCGCTGGACGAATTCATCGCCTCGCTCAGCGGCGGGCAGCCCGACCAGTTAATGGGCGTGTACGTGGACGGGCTGTTTGCCCTGCCGGTCGTCGAGCAGCCCGCCAACGACCCGAACTTCGTCTCCTCCGACGGCAGCGTCCTGACCCGCTTCCGCACCCCATCCCGCTACGGCGTGACCGGCATCCTGGCCCACAACTACCTCAGCGGCAGCCTGTTCTACCAGCTCCAGCCCGGGCAGGAGATTGTCCTGGTCTACGGCGGCGGGCGCGCCGCCCGCTACCGGGTGACCGGCATCCAGAACTTCCAGGCTCTCAGCCCGCACGACGTCTATTCCGACTTCCGCGACCTGAACGGCCCGGGCGGCGAGACCCTCACTGCCAGCGAGCTGTTCAACCGCATCTACACCACCTCGGGCACGCTGGTCCTGCAGACCTGCATCGAAGCCAACGGCGAATACTCCTGGGGGCGCATGTTCATCACCGCCGGGCCGGTGGGGTAATCGGGTTACCGCGAGATTCGGCTATGATGCCCAGGGCATCATCAGATGAGAGAATGTCAGTATGCCATGAGTAGTAGGGCGAAAAAACGAATGCCGGCCTCCGGGTGATGCTGTGGAGCGGCGCGCAGAACCACCTCCCTCTCGGTCTCCCTCCATTTTCGAAAATCGCGAAAATGGAGGGAGATGCCTTGCATGGCTCGGGGGCCACGCGGTTGGGCGGGCCATCAACGAATGGAAGAGAGCGAATAAGCTTTTCGCGCCACTGCGGGCCATTCAAAATGAGAGAAATGGGACACGGAGCAACGCGGAGGACGCGGAGAAGACCCGCATAGGGATATCCGGGCTGCAAACTGCCATGGAGTTCGCCTCCCCTGGGCCACACCAACCGCCTCGTGACGAAAATCAGCTCAATCCGCTCCCCGGGGCTCAAGCGCCGCATAATCTTAGCCCGTGAGATCGAACAGGCCCGGCTTGAAGCTGGGCTGAGCATCGATGAGCTGCTGGTAGGGCTGCGGGAACAGCGCGAACGGTATCCACGGGACAAAGGCGGATAAAGCAGCTTTGCCTGGCCATCCTCCATGCTGTATAATTCCCCCTGATGGACCCCTTCTACGCCTTCCTCATCTTCGCCGGCCTGCTGGTAATTGAAAACCTGGCTGCCCACGGCTGGTGGGCGCCCTACTTCCGCTTCGGCCTGCCGGTCTTCTTCACCCGCGCCGCGCTGCCCGGGCCGCTGGACGCCGCCAAAACCGCCCAGGCCCTCGAAGCCCGCTTCCAGGGCGGGCCGCTCCACCCCACCATCCACTTCAAGCCGCTTGGCCCCCGGCAGGTCGCCCTGCGCGAGGTGCTGTTCGAGCCCAGGGGCGGCGTGCGCTACCTGCCGGTCATGCACATGCTGGTGCGGCTGGACCCCCAACCCAACCGGGCCACCCTGACCGGCTATCTCAACTACTGGGTCCTGGCAACGCTGGCCTACCTGCTCTACCGCGGCTTGAATGAACGCGCTTTCATCCCGGTGGCCGTGCTGGTGCTGTTCATCCTGGGCTTTTCCTACCTCATGCAGGCCGGCCTGGGACGCAAGATCGCAGCCGCCCTCCAGGATCCTCTCCTGTTCCCAACGGTCCCCGTTGGGAACCTCTTCCCGCGCTCCGCGTCCGGTGGTGACAGCCAGGAATAAGCTTCTCTTCAGCCCTGCCTGCGCGGATCTTCTCTTAGCCCGCTTCGGGCTTGCAGGAACTGAGGGAGGGTTTCAACCCTACCCCCCCAGCTCCCCGGCGATCCCATTCGCCCAGGCCTCGATCTTGGCCCAGTCGCGGAAGTCGCCCACCGGGGCTTTAATCATCTTCAGCACCAGCTTCTCCAGCAGGTTGAGCCTGGCCGGGTCCATCTTGCCGCCGAAGACCGCCACCCCGCGCGGCTGGATCTGCTCGACCGCCGGCTTAAGCTTCTCCGGCAGCCGCCAGCCCTCCAGCAGCACCTCCGGATCCCCCGGCCCGGTCGGCCCGCTCGAAAACAGCCAGGTCGGGCGTCCCGCCAGCCCGGCCCGGTTGGCCTCCAGCCAGGCGGCCGCATCCTTCTGCCACTGGCCGATATACACGGCGCTGCCCAGCACCACCGCGTCATAGTCCGCCGCGACCCCGGCCTGCCCGGCCGGTTTGAGCTCGACCGCCAGCCCGGCCTGTTCCAGCGCCTGCGCGATCCGTTCGGCCAGCTCGGCCGTTGCGCCATATTTGCTCCCGTAGGCAACCAGCACCTTCTTCGCCATCTTTCACTCCTTGAGATCGGAAGAGCACACGTCTGAACTCCAGTCACCGCTCATTATCGC
>CAZBDC010000315.1:0-4116 GCA_964490575.1 uncultured Anaerolineaceae bacterium
CTCCGTGAATGGCCGGTGCTCCATCCACACCTCAGACCCAGAAGAATTTCCCGAATCCCCGGCCGTTGACGGCCCGGAGTTCTCCATCCCCGAATTCCCGGCCAGGCTGAAGGCGGTTGCAAAGATTACTGCCGAGGTGACCAGGTCATTCATCAGGCTGGGCTTAATCAGCATGACAGCGGACAGTGCCAGCATCAGCACACCGCCAAACAATTTTAAGACTCTGCCCTGCTTCTCTTCTAGCCGGCTGGCCTTGAGGGTAATGACCATTGACCCAAAGATTACCAGCTCATCGATCTGATAAATGATCAGGTAGAGCAGCAGGAGCGCCACAAAGACGCCGCTGCTTACTCCCTGTGCGACCAAAAGGTTGGTCCACAGCACCGGAAACCCGGCGGTGCAGGAAAATTCCACCACAGAAACGCCGGCTGCCATCACCACAGTAGCGCCGGCCAACCCCCAGATGGAATCGCTTGATGCAATCACCCGGCGGATATTCTGGAAGATGCCCGGTTTCCGCTTGTCTGAGATGGTGAGGGAAACGCCTGCCTTATACCAGAAATAGTCCTTGATATTAATCAAACCAAATACGAGTGCAACGCCTGCCACCAACACCTGGACCCAGCCCATAAAACTGACCAGGCTGAGCACGCTGAACAAACCGGCGATAAACAAGGCGTAAATGGCAGCTGTGACAGTCAGGAAGATCAGGCCGATGAACAGCACCTTTTTCCGAGAGCCGGTATGGATCACCAGCGCCATCAACATTGAAAGCACCCACAGCGAGCAGGGGTTAAAGCCGTCCACAAACGCGATCAGGGTGGTGCTGAGGGTGAGCGACTGCCGGTCCAGGTCCACCGGGCCGACCAGGGGTAAATTGAGCTGGTGCGACTGTCCCATTTCCCCGCTGGGTTCTGGCTGCACAGGAGAAACCGGCGCAGAGGAGTTTTCGAGAAGTGCGGCAGGGGTCGCGGTGGGGGTGGGCGCATCTACCGCTGGCGGAGCCGTGGACTGAACTGGCGGGCTGCCTGCTACCACGCCCGCGCCGGCATCCAGGCAACCGTTCTGGATACAGTACACGACGACTTCTTCGATCTCGGGGTTGAACTCTTCAGCATACCCTACCAGGTAATAGGGGCCGATCAGCATGGTTGGCACGCCGCTGATTTCAAAACCGTGGTAGGCTGCTATGTCAGAAAATAGCTTCTGGTTTTCGGCGTTGTAGTAAATCTCATAACTGCGCAGCACTACCTGGGGATATTTTTCGGCCAGGTATTCAAAATAGGGCTTGGCTTTGGCGCAGTGCGGGCAGCCTTCACCCCAGAACAGGTAAATATAGACCGGGAAACCCTCGGGCTCAGGTGTCTGTGCGACAACCTGGCTGCCGAATGAGATCAGCAGAAGGAGCAGAAGGGTTGAAACGAGGATCAGCTTGCGGAGTGGCATGGCAGCCCGTCTTCCAAAAAGACAATCGGACAGTTGGGCGCTGAAAAGGCGCCTTAATGCAGTAAATCGGTGCGGTCCTGCAGGTTGCCCGCCAGGTAAGCCTGCAGCACTTCGTCGATCTTACGCAGGTCTGTGACTACCGGGCGAATGTTGTACTGGCGCATACTTTCGTAAGCGCCCGCACCCATCCCTCCGCAGATGATGACCTGGCAGTCGGCGATGGCTTGGGCCATGCTGGCATGGCGGTTCTGTGAGGCCGGGTCAAACCCGTGCCGTTCGCTGGCCTGGTGCTCGCCCTGTTCCTGGCTGGAGAAATGATGGTGGCCCAGCTTGTCGCGCATTTCGCGCTGGACTACCTGCCCATCTTCGATGGTCGCCACGAGGTAATAACGAGCACGGCCAAAGTGCTGGCTGATGGTTTGCCCATCATCGGTAATTAAAGCAATTTTCATGTTAATTCTCCGTGAGTTGAGCTGATCAAACAAAAAGTGCCGTTCGGCGGGGGTATCGCGAGAATCGGCGGGGATAAGAACGAGGATGATCTGGGCCGGCTGGTTCCCTGTGTTTTCCCAGCGATGAGGCAGGTGCGATTCGAAGACCAGGCTGTCTCCTGCTTCGAGAAGGTAATTCTGATCCTGAATCGTGTAATGTACCTGGCCGCTGAGGCAGTACACAAACTCATGCCCGGTGTGGACAATCAGGTTCTGCCCGCTGCCTGAGCCGGGTTCCAGGGTGACCACAAAGGGCTGCACTATGCCGCCCGCCAGATTCTTACCGAGATGTTCCAGCCGGGTTGTTTCTACTACGGCTACCGGGCGCTGCGGACAGCGGGTGTGGACGACCTTTTTTTCTACTGTTTCGGATGCAAAAAATGCCGCGATAGGGACTTCCAACGCCCGCGCCAGGATCTGGAGCGTACTGACCGACGGAGAAGTCCGGCCGTTTTCGATCATGCTCAGCGTATTGATTGCCAGCCCACTACGCGCCGCAAGGGCACGGACGCTCAGGTTCCTTTCCTGGCGAAGCTCGCGCAGGCGTTCTCCTACGCGCGCTTCGGAAGGATCTTCTCCGCTGCTGGTTTTGCCTTCCCCCGGGGGATTAAAGCCCGATTCAAATGCTTTTTGCAGTGTAAAGGGAAGGTCTGGTGGATTTTTTTCGGCGGCAGGTCTCCGTGCCATCTTGTTCTCTCAATCGTCCCGGGTGGCTTGCGGGAGATTGCCCCCAGGCCACCCAGGATCATTTTGTTGGCTTGCTTTACATCGAATATACCCTGTCTTCGACAACCAGTTCGATGGGAGTCGCGTGGTGGATGTTATCGGAAATTGGGCAGCGGGCGTCAATTTCCTGCAGGAACTGTTCTTTTTCTTCCTGGGTCATATCCGCGTCGATTGTAGTGATCACCCGAATCCCGGTGAACCCGGCCCGCTGTGCGGTAGATTTTCCCATGAATACCTCGGTATCAACGTCGCCTTCGACCCGGACCTGGATATTGCGGACCGGCAGCCGGCGCTGTTTGGCAATGATGTGCCCGATAGTGATGATGCAGCCAGCCAGTGAGAAGAAAAGGTACTCAAGTGGATTGGGGCCGCTGTTCTGTCCGCCGCTTGCCTGGGGCTGGTCAACATATACTCTATGATCTCGCGCCTGGGCTTCAATGGAAAAGCCATTCAGTTGTTTCGCTTCTACCGTTATATGTTTAATTGTAGCCATTAATCTGTTCTCCAGTCGATAAGATTGTAAATTGCCTCACTATTATAGTTGAATTATCTTGTTTTTCAATATTATGTCGTAAAATAGTGATATAGATCACGGGCGGCATATGACGGATGATCAGGGCTGTCACCCACCTGGGGAGTAAACTTATCCTGTCTATAATTTAATTATCTATTGACATTTTGAAAATAGATGCTATAATCAATTTACAGGCGTTGAGATGAAAGGAGGTCAAAAATGCCAGCAAGAGATGGAACCGGGCCGGCGGGACAGGGTGCCCGAACAGGCCGTGGAATGGGTAACTGCCCGCCAGGAACACAGCAGCCAGCCCAGGCTTCGGGAAACAGGGTATGGTGGAATCCGCTGAACTGGTTTGGTGGAATTGGGCGTCCAGGCGCAGGCCTTGGGCGCGGTATACGCCGGGGTATGGGCCGTGGTGGACGAGGCCGCTGGTAATGGCGGCGTCATGTGTTTTATAAAGTAAGCGAACAGGAGCAAAAAATGCCAGGAAGAGATGGAACAGGACCTTTTGGAACCGGACCGGTTGGGCGCAGGCTTGGCCCATGTGGTGGGGTTGTCGATGACCCCTATTATGGCCGGCAGTTTGGGATGGGAATGGCGAACCGCTGGGGCCGCCGGTTTGGCGGCTGGGCACCGCGTTGGGGGCGAGGCGTCATTACGTCCGAAGAAGAAAAACAAATTTTACAGGACCAGCAGAGTTGGCTGAAGAATCAATTGGATGAGATTACGCGCCGGATGGAACAGCTGGACAAGCCCAACGAATAGGCACGACGCTCAGCAAAAGGCCTTCAGAAAATGATCAATCCGCGGGCTGTTTCGCGCCAGATGCGCGAAAAAGCCCGCGGATTTATTACTGTTCCGAGCCGTTAATACAGGCCCGGGTTTAACAAATTCTTTTTTACTAAAACAATAATTGTTACGGTCCTGTTGTGATAT
>CAZBDC010000316.1:0-4096 GCA_964490575.1 uncultured Anaerolineaceae bacterium
CCCCCCCCCCCCAACCCTACACTCTTTCCCTACACGACGCTCTTCCGATCTACAAGGTGGTGGTGGAAATCAAAGCCCTGAAAGGCACAGATAACAGCCATATTGCTCAGGTGATCGGCTATATGGCGGTTAGCGGCTGCGAATTGGGGTTGTTGATCAACTTTGGCGAGCGCAGTCTCATTTACCGGCGCATTCTACCCCGCCAAGAGCCTGCAGGAGCATAGGGTTAACCGGCAGTGGCTGTTTGTGCCAGACTGGCTCAGACCAGTTGAATAACAGGTGCAGGTAATCCGCTGAATCCGTTCCCAAAATCCGTTGACAGCTTTTCCGCGTCCTATTTCCCTTCGTTTTCTTCCACATACCTTCGGGCGGCAAAAAGCGCTTCGCGGGTGGCGGAGAAGAGGGTCTGGGTGGCGGGGAAGGCGCGGCCGGGGCCGAGCAGGTTGGCCAGCCCCGAGTGCGCGAGGACGGTCTCGATCTCGCCGGTGACGCCGCTGAACATGACCAGGATGCCGAGCGTGTTGGCCTGGCGCAGGATGTTCTCCAGCACGGTCACGCCGGTGGAGGCCAGCAGGTGGACCCGGCGCATGCGCAGGATGATGACCTTCGCGTCGGAGTGGAAGATGCGGATGAGCTGGCGCTCGAGGTCTTCGGTGGCGCCGAAGTAGAGCGGGCCTTCGATGTTGACCACCACCACGCGCGGGTAGATCTGCGGGATGCTGTCGAGCCCGTGCTCGACGAAGTAGCCGTGCTCGTCGACGGTCAGGTAGCTCATCCTTAACCGGCTGGTTTCGTATAGATAAATGAGGATCGACAGCCCCACCCCGGCGTAGATGGCCAGGTGCAGCGGCAGCAGCAGGGCCGAGAGGTAGGTCACCCCCATCACCACCCCCGAAATGCCCCGGCTCTGCCAGGTCAGGCGGATGTGCTGCCAGTTGAACACCCCGGTGGCCGAGACGATCAGCACCCCGGCCAGGCTGGCGTTGGGGATCAGCCCGATCCAGCCGGCGAAGACCAGCAGCGCCAGCCAGGCGAAGACGCCCGAGAAGGCCGCCGCCAGGCGCGTGCGCGCCCCGCTGGCGTAGTTGACGATGGTGCGGGCCGGCGAGCCGGAGGTGGGGAAGGACTGGAAGAAGCCGCCCACCAGCGAGGCCAGCCCCTGCCCGATGAACTCGCGCGAAGCCTCCACCCGCTGCCCGGTGCTCATGCCGATCGACTTGGCCACGTTGAGCGCCTCGATCAGGCTGAACAGCGCCAGCGCCAGCGCGCCGGGCAGCAGCCCGGGGATTTCGCGCAGCGGCACCTCCGGCAGGTGGAAGCGCAGCCCGGCCGACTCGAGCGGGCTGAGGTCGCTGACGATGCGCACCCCGCGCTCGTGCCAGCCGGCCGCCAGCACCAGCACGGCCGCCAGGACGATGGTCAGCAGCGGCCCGGGCAGCAGCGTTTTGGTGCGCCGGCTCAGCCAGCGGAAGAAGATCATCGCCAGCACCGAGAACAGCCCGGTCGACAGCACGTAGGGGTTGATCTCGTCCAGGCCGCTCACCAGCGCGCCCAGCACCACCAGCGTGTCACTGGAGGCCGGGCGCGGGATGCCCAGCAGGGTGGGCATCTGGTTGATGATGATCAGCGTGCCGACCGCCGCCAGCAGCCCGGTCAGGACCGAGTTGGAGACGTAGCGCATGATTCCGCCCAGCCCGAGCAGTCCCATCGCCAGGCGGATGATCCCGCTCAGGATGGCCATCATGAAGGCGTACTCAGGGTAGCCGGACAGGGCCAGGAAGCCCGCCAGCACCCCGGCCGTGGCCAGGGCGGTGGCGTTGGACGGCCCGGTGACCAGGTGGGCCGAGCTGCCCGCCAGCGCGCCGATGACGGCCGGGATGATGATGGCGTACAGCCCGAACAGCGGCGGCATCCCGGCCAGCTGGGCGTAGGCCATCGACTGGGGCACCGCGATCATCGTCACCGTCAGCCCGGCCAGCAGGTCGGCCCGCAGCGCGCCGCGCGCGTAGCGGCGCGCCCAGCGGGTGGTGTTCTCAAAGGCGACGGCGAGCGGCGAGTCGGAGCGCATCAACGTTTGGACAGGATCACGGCCACGTCGTTGGGCGCCAGGGTCAGCGGGCCGGCGGCCGGGCGGCCGCCCAGCAGGTCCTCGCCCGGCGGCAGGCTGGCGAGCGTGGCCGGCGCGTCGGAGACGTTGATGAAGAACCAGACCGCCTTCTCGCCATCGGTGCGGCAGACGGCCTGCACGCCGGCGGGGGTTCCCGGCCAGGCTTTGGGCAGCGGGCGGCGCTTCTCGATCTCGGCCAGCAGCGCTTCCAGCACGGGCGCGTTCAGGTAGGTCCCGGCGTAGATCACCAGCCCCTGCCCGACCTTCCGCAGGCTGATGGCGGGCTGCCCATCGAGGTGGCGGCCCTGCCAGGCGGCCAGGACTTCCACCGCCGCCCCGTCGCGCGGCTGGAGCACTTCGTACCACTGGCGGGACTGGATCTCGCCGCCGGGCATCCGCAGCCACAGCGGGCGCTCTTCGGGCGCGTTCTGCCGCCCGTATTCCTCGACCGTCACGCCGGCCAGCTCGCTCAGCACGCCGGGCGGGGTGGCGGCGACGACGTGGTTGTTGAGGTCTTTGGTGGCAGTGCGCGCGCCGATCACCAGCACGCCGCCTTTTTCGACCCAGGCGCGCAGCGGGGCGACCCAGGCCGGGTCGAAGACGGCCCAGTGCGGGATGACATACAGGGCCAGGTCCGAGAGGTCGTCGGAGGGGTGGACGCAGCCGACCGCGTAGCCGTTCTGCAGCAGGTGGGCGTGCACCTCGCGCGCCATCTGCTCGGGCCCGGGCAGCCCCATCGTCATCGGCAGGTGCGCGTCGTAGACCTCCTGGTCGGCGGCGGCTACCCCGGCGGTGACGTGGACGTGCGTGCCCAGCAGGGCCGGCCCGACCCGCTTGAGCTCCTGCCCGAGCTGGGCGGCCTCGCGGTAGCGCCGGCGCGGGACCGAGTCGTGCTCGAGCACGCCGCACCAGTACTCTTCGGCCCCGAAGCGGGCCGTGCGCCAGCGGAAGAACAGCAGGCTGTCGGCCCCGCGCGCGATGGAGGTGTAGGCCATGCGGCGCATCTCGCCCGGCTCGGGCGTGTCGTGGATGTAGCCGCCCTGCCCGCCCGGCCCGGACTGCTGCTCGGGGACCATGTAGTTGCCCGACCAGGCCCGCGCCTGGTCGAGGTTGTAGGCCTGGCTGAGCGGGCGGGTGGCGGGGCTGAAGTTGAAGAAGGGGTAGACGTCGTAGCTGATGAAGTCGAGGTCGGTGGTGAACTGCCCGCGGTAGTCGATGTGGCGGAACAGCCCGTTGTGGGTGACCCACCAGCGCGGCTGGATCTGGCGCAGGATCTCGACCTGGTCGCGCTGGAAGCGGGCCGCCCGCCAGGAGAGGTAGCGGTGGTAGTCGAGCACCTGGGAGGGGTTGGGATGGATCGGCTTTTGATACTTGGGGGTCTGGATCTGGTCGAAATTCGAGTAGGTCTGGGCCCAGAAGGCGGCTCCCCAGGCCCGGTTGAGCGCGGCGATGTTGTTGTCGTAGCGCTCGCGCAGGAACTCGCGGAAGGCGGCCTGGCAGTTGGCGCAGTGGCACTCGGGGAACTGGCAGTTGATCTCGTTGTCGGTCTGCCAGCCGACCACGTACAGGTTATCCTTGAAGTGCTCGGCCATCACGCGGGTGATGCGGCGCGAGTGGGCGCGCAGGACCGGGCTGGCGTAGCAGGCCTGCTGGCGCGAGCCGTGCTGGAGGGCGACGCCGTCCTCGTTGGCGCCCAGCATCTCGGGGTGGGCGTAGCTCAGCCAGCGGGGCGGGGTGGCGGTGGGCGTGCACAGCAGGGTGACGATGCCGTGCTCGCCCATGATGCGGATGGTCTCGTCGAACAGCTCGAAGTGATACTCGCCTTCGCGCGGCTCCATCAGGTCCCAGGCGAACTCGGCCATGCGGACCATGTTCCAGCCCGCGGCGGCCATGCGGGCCGGGTCGGTGGCGCGCGTTTCGGCGTCCCACTGCTCGGGGTAATAGGGCGAGCCGTAGTAAAAGCGGTTGAGGGGGGTTGGGCGCTTGTGG
>CAZBDC010000317.1:0-4061 GCA_964490575.1 uncultured Anaerolineaceae bacterium
CACTGCCACCTCCACAAGCACACCGACGGTCACCGCTTCACCGACTGAGACTCCTCTGCCAACCAGCACGCCGACCCAGACTGCCACGCCCCACCAGGCCAGGGCTTTCTCTACCGTTTTGCCGGTCATGCAAATCTACCAATACCCGGGTGGGCCGGTGATTGGTCCTCTGCGTTCGGGCCAGCAGATTACCGTTCTGTATCGCTGGCAGGCCTACATGGGACTTGTGTGGGTGGAGATTCAGGATCAAGAAGGCCGGGTTGGCTGGGTGCCCGAGCTCTATGTGCGCGCGCTAACCGCTACGCCGACAGCCACCCCAACGATCACGGCAACCCCATAAAGGTTTACACAAATCCGTCAACGCCGGGGAGAGAAGCAAGTCCAGGCTTGTTTGTGCATCGGTCAGGCAAGCTAAATCAAACTTAAATACAATCTAAACAGAATCCAAACATCTCCTGGTTATTCTTAGCGGTAGATCCAGGGTCATCCTGACCCGGATCCAACCTAAACCGAAAGGAGATTTTGTATGATCCGTAAGTTTGCAACTCCGATCCTGCTCGTTGGCGCACTGGCCCTGGTGGCTGTTTTTGGCGCGCTGACCTATCAGACCGTGGCGGCCCAGGAGGACACGCCTACCCCCTCGATACCCTCGCAAGACATGCCTGGCAAGGACCTGCGCGGCGGGCGTATTGGACAAAGCGATGAGGACCTGGCGGCTGCATTGGGCATCACTGTCGATGAACTGAATGCGGCCAAAGATTCGGCCGCGGCTGAAGCGCTAAAAAAGGCAGTGGAAGCTGGCCTTTTGACCCAGGAACAGGCCGACCAGATGGCTGAGCGCGGGCTGAACACCCATCGCATGCCTGGCCTGGGCCGTTTTGGCGAGGACGCCATTGATTACCAGGCACTGCTGGCGGATGCGCTGGGTATCAGCGTCGAAGAACTGACTGAGGCTCAAAAAGCTGCTCAGCAAGCAGCGCTGGCGCGTGCTGTGGAAGAAGGCACGCTGACCCAGGAACAGGCCGACTTGATCCAGGCCCGCCAGGCGCTGTTTGGCAGCGAAAAATTCCAGGCCAGTATGCGGTCGGCCTTTGAATCGGCAGTGGCGCAGGCGGTCGACGATGGCCTGATCACCCAGGCTCAGGCCGACCAGATCCTGGCTGAAAGTGCGGGCAAGAGCTTCTTTGGTCGTGGCGGATTTGGGTTCGACCTCGGCGGCAAGCGCGGTGAACGGCCCGGTCATCCCGGGTTCGGGGCCCCGCCCGGCGGACTGCCGCAGACCGATGACACGACCAGCGCCGATCTCTAAAAATTCTTCTCACCAGTATGAGGGGCTGTCCAGGCTTTTTTGGACAGCCCCTTTATGCCTGTAAGGCGAACGGCAGAAAGTGCCGGTTGATGCCTTGGGTTAACCCAGTTCGATCTCTACCGAGTGCTCGCCGCCCGAGAAGATCGGAATCAGGCTGCCTTCAATACGCTTACCATCGACAAAAAGCGAACTGACCCCGCGCGAGACGCGGCGCGGGTTGCGAACGTGGATGGTATAGACGGCCCCACGGAAGCGGCGTACAGCCTGAAAGCCTTCCCACTCGGGTGGTATGCACGGATCGACCCGGAGCCCATCCAGCTCGGGACGGATGCCGAGGATCCACTGGGTAATCGCGGCGTAGTTCCAGGCGGCTGTGCCAGTCAGCCAGGAGTTCTTCGCCTCACCATGGGTGGGGGCGTCGCGCCCGGCAATCATCTGTGCGTAGACGTAAGGTTCGCAGCGGTGCAAATCGCTGATTTCTTCCCGCGCCGAGGGATTGATGCGGAGGTAGTAATCGTGGGCCAGGTTCCCGTGCCCGAGTATGGTTTCGGCAATCATTATCCACGGGTTGGTGTGGCAGAAAATGCCGGCATTTTCTTTATAGCCGGGCGGGTAGGAAGAAATTTCACCCAGGTGCAGGTAATACTGTGAATAAGCCGGCTGCTGGAGAATGATGCCGTGGGGAGTGGCCAGGCGCTGTTCGACTGCCGACAGGGCGCGGGCGGCTTTGCCGTCCGTCAGCCCCAATCCGGCCATTACACAGATGCCCTGCGGTTCGATAAAGATCTGTCCCTCAGCACAAAGCTGGGAGCCCACCGGCTGGCCAAAATCGTCGTAGGCGCGGCGAAACCATTCGCCATCCCACCCAGCTGCCCACACGGCTGTCTCCATTGACCGGACCGCCTGGCGGTAGCTTTCTGCCTCACCTGTCTGGCCGAGATGCCCGGCCAGCCCGATCATTTCCTGGGCAGCCAGGATGAACAGCCCGGCGATCAAGACCGACTCGGCCACTTTACCATCCTTGTTTGTGGTAGTTTGAAAAGACTGCCCGGGTGTATCTGAGAAGCAGTTGAGATTAAGGCAGTCGTTCCAGTCGGCCCGCCCGATGAGCGGCAGATCGTGAGGTCCCAGCCGTTCCAGGGTGTAACGCAGGCTGCGCTGGAGATGCTCGTAGAGCGGCTGTTCGCTGCCCGGTTGGTTATCATAGGGAACGGGTTCGTCCAGGATTGGCCAGTCGCCGGTTTCTTTGATATAGGCAGCTACGCCCAGCACAAGCCAGGCCGGGTCATCGTTGAAGTTGCTGCCCACATCATTATTGCCGCGCCTGGTCAGGGGCTGGTATTGGTGGTAAGCTCCCCCGCTGGGGAGCTGGGTGGCAGCCAGGTCGAGCAGGCGCTGGCGGGCCCTGGCGGGCGCCATGTGGACGAAGCCGAGCAGGTCCTGGTTTGAGTCGCGAAAACCCATCCCGCGCCCGATGCCTGATTCGAAGTACGACGCGGAGCGTGACATATTAAAGGTGATCATGCATTGATAGGCGTTCCAGATATTGACCATGCGGTTGGTATGCAGGTCAGGGGTGGATACCTGGAGTTTCTCCAGCAGATCGGTCCAATAGGTTTTCAGGGCAGCGAAAGCGGCCTCCACCTGGGCCACGTCGAGATAGCGGGCGATGACCGTTCTGACCCCGCGCTTGTTAACCACCTGGCTGCCAGGTGGGTCGAACTTGTCGTTGACCGGGTTTTCCCAGTAGCCGAGCAGGAAGATGATAGTACGGCTTTCCCCCGGTGCAAGGCTTAGTTCGACCTGGTGTGAACCAATCGGCTGCCACCCAAAGGCAATGGATCCACCCGATTCGCCGCGCTCGACCGCCAGGGGAGCATCCCAACCGCGGTAAGGGCCGAGAAAATCCTCGCGCTGGGTATCAAAACCGGCCAGCGGCTCAGAGCACGCGAAATAAGCGAAATGGTCACGGCGCTCGCGGTACTCAGTCTTGTGGTAAATCACCCCGTCAACAACTTCGACCTGCCCGGTGCTGTAGTTGCGTTGGTAATTGGTGGCGTCGTCCCAGGCGTCCCACAGGCAGAACTCGACTGCAGAGAAGGCGGAAAGGCGAACCGGTGATTCGCGGCGGTTGGTCAAGGTCAACTGCCAGATTTCCAGATTCTCGTCTAATGGGACAAAATAACGGATGACAGACTGAATCCCGGCATAAGTGGATTGGATGGTGGTATAACCCATGCCGTGCCGGCAGGTATAATCCTGAAGTGGGGTGCGCGTAGGCATCCAGGTCGGTGACCAGAAGCTGCGGGTGTCGCTATCGCGCAGGTAAATATAACGCCCACCACTGTCAAGGGGAGCGTTGTTGTAGCGATAACGAGTCAGGCGACGCAGGCGTGCGTCGCGGAAGAAGGAATAGCCGCCGGCGGTGTTGGAGATCAGGCCGAAGTATTCCTGGCTGCCCAGGTAGTTAATCCAGGGCAGGGGAGTATCCGGCCTGGTGATCACGTACTCGCGGCTGGCGTCATCGAAGTAGCCATATTTCATCGTGTATTTTTCCTCGCGTGGTGTAAAAAGGACAGAAGGCGCACTCGGAGAGCGCTTCCAAAACGATTGTAGGAGATTCGCCTGGGGGTGTCAAGAAACTGTTCTGGTTATTTCGACTTCTTCTAATGAGCTTGCAACTGAAATTGTAAGGCAGTTCAATACCTTCGCCAAAAATGGCTTAAGCAGATAGGGCTTTTGTAGTAAAGTT
>CAZBDC010000318.1:0-3993 GCA_964490575.1 uncultured Anaerolineaceae bacterium
TTTGTGTGGGCGACTGCGTCGCCCACACAAAACAAACGAAGTCCGAAAAACTATTTAAATGTGCTTCTCCAGGGCCAGAGGGGATCTTGCCCACCCAGGGTGAGGGTGATGCCTTCAGCAGCGGGCAATGTCCTATGAATGTTAACCTCTTGTTAACTTATTCACAAACTATTCTTAATTTTTGAAAAGGTGCGCTATAATTCCAACCAAATGAAATTTCGCACCCATATTCTGCTGCTGGTGTCTCTGGTACTTGCCGGGGGTCTTCTGGTGGGTTGCCGCGCGGTTGGCTCGGGCTCGGGCGAGGCGTCCGGCGCTTCTGGTGAAACCTCCGCTTATATCCAAAACAAGGGCTCGGATACGATTGTGAACCTGGCGCTGGCCTGGGCAGAGTATTACCAGCAGGTCCACCCGGATTTCCGTATCGCGGTCACCGGCGGTGGGTCAGGGACCGGCATCACTTCGCTGATTAACGGGACGGTCGACATCGCCAATGCTTCGCGTGAGATCAAGCCTGAAGAAATCGCAGAAGCTGAGAAGCATGGCATCCAGCCGCAAGAAATTGTCATCGCCCGGGATGCGATTGCTGTAATTGTCCATCCCGATAACCCGATCGACCACCTGACTCTCGAACAGGTTTCGCGTATTTTCAGCGGTGAGGTGAACAACTGGCTCGAATTGGGCGGGGAAGACCGCCCAATTGTGCGGGTTTCGCGCGAGACTAACTCCGGAACGCATGTTTACTTTCTCGAAGCGGTCATCCGCCTGGGTGAAGACAGTGATGTTATTTTCTCCGCGGACACGCTCCTGCTGCCCTCATCCGAGGGCATTATTTCCGAGGTCAGCGACAATCCAAACGCGATCGGTTATGATGGCCTGGGATACGTAACTCCCCACGTAAAGGTGCTTGCGATTGCCTCGCAAGGCAGTTCCGAATTTATCCTGCCCTCGGCTGATACGGTGACCACCGGAACCTACCCAATCTCGCGCGATCTCTATATGTATGTTCGCCAGGATCACAGCCTGGCGGTTTTGGAATACCTGGCCTGGATTCTTTCCGAGGAGGGTCAGCGCATTGTTACAGAACTTGGTTTTGTCCCGGTAACTGAATCTTCACCCTCGAATTGATGCCTTTGACCTGCCCATGGATGAACTGAAGCGCGAAAAACCGATTACCCTCCTGATCCGAGTATCTGGTTACTCGAGCATCCTGTTTGTGACTCTGATCCTCCTGTTCCTCGTTCGAGAGGGCCTGCCCGCTTTGGGAGAGACGCCTGCCAGCAGCCTGCTGGGCACGCGCTGGTACCCGATCGAAGCCCTGTATGGCATCTGGCCGCTGGTGGGTGGTTCGTTAATCGTCACGATTGGGGCCATGCTGGTCGCCCTTCCGCTTGGGGTTGGTACAGCCGTCTTTATCGCCGAGATCGCCCCGGCGTGGATCAATAACCTGCTCAAGCCATTGATTGAGGTCCTGGCCGGGCTGCCCTCGGTTGTGCTGGGATTTATCGGCATTCAGCTTCTGGTGCCATTCCTGCGGCGTTTTTTGGACCTGCCCACCGGCCTGACGGCTTTCACCGGGGCCATCCTGCTCGGCCTGATCGCCGTGCCGACCATCGTCTCGATTGCCGAAGATGCGTTCAACACCGTCCCGGCTGCCTATCGCCAGGCTGCCCTGGCCCTGGGGGCCACCCGCTGGCAGACCATCTGGGGCGTCACCCTCCCGGCCGCCCGCTCAGGTGTGCTGACAGCGGTGATGTTGGGCGTGGGCCGTGCGATTGGTGAAACCATGGCAGTGATGATGGTCACGGGCAACGCGCCGGTGCTGTCGCTTTCACCCCAGGCGCTGTTTATGCCGGCCCGTACGATGACCGCCACCATCGCCTCAGAGATGGGTGAGGTAGCCTCTGGCAGCCAGCACTACCACGTGCTGTTTTTTATCGGCATCGTCTTGTTCCTCATCTCGCTGGTCGTCAATATCGTAGCCTCCTCGGTCAGCATGCGCGGGCGGACGCGTTCTGAAAGGGTTCTGTCATGAAGCCCATGGGCGGGCGTACGGCTTCCAACCCGGCGGCGCTGGCTTCGAATTGGAGCCGGTCGCGCCTGACTGCGCGCCACAAAGAGAAAATTGGCTTTACCCTTTCCGCGCTCATCGCTGTCTTAACTGTCCTGCCGATCGTTGGGCTGATCCTGTATATCATCGCCCGTGGCCTGCCGTCGATCAGTTGGGAGTTCCTGTCCGGGTACCCGCGGGATGGTATGCGCGCCGGCGGGATCCTGCCGGCCATAGTGGGCACGTTCTACCTTACCCTGGGGACGGCCATTTCGGCTGTACCGCTGGGGGTGGCCGCCGGGATTTACCTGGCCGAATACGCGCCCGATAATCGCTGGACGCGCCTGATTCGGATTGCGATTATCAACCTGGCCGGCATCCCCTCGGTGGTTTATGGGCTGTTTGGGCTGGGCCTGTTCGTTATCTTTCTCAACTTCGGCACCAGCATCCTGGCCTCTTCGCTGACGCTGGGGATTATGACCCTGCCGGTCATCATCAGCACCACCGAAGAGGCGCTGCGCTCAGTCCCGTATGCTTTTCGGGTGGTGAGCATCTCGCTGGGGGCTACTCGCTGGCAGACAATCCGCCGCATTACCCTCCCGCAGGCTTTGCCCGGTATCGTGACCGGTGTCATCCTTGGGCTCGAGCGGGCCGCCGGCGAGACCGCACCCATTCTCTTTACCGGGGTGGCTTTCTTCCTCCCGCGCCTGCCCGAATCTGCCTTTGATGCGACCATGGCTTTGCCTTACCACATCTTCGTCATCTCAACCCAGGTGCCTGGGATGCCGGTTCAGATCCAGTATGGCACAGTGCTGGTCCTGCTGGTTTTCGTGCTGGGGATGAACCTGATCGCGACCCTGATCCGCCAGCGCGCCCGCGCCCGGCGGCAGTGGTAAACAGGCAGGTGCGCTGTGGATAAAATCGTCATCGATCACCTGACCCTGCGGTACTCGGATGGATTAGAAAGCCTGCGCGATGTCAGCCTGGCCATCCCTGCGAACGCAGTCACAGTTTTGTTTGGCCCGGCCGGGGGTGGTAAGTCGACCCTGCTGCGCGTTCTCAACCGGCTCAATGACCTGTCGGATGTGGCCCACATCGCGGGGCGGGTGTTGTTTAACGGCCAGGATGTGCTTGATCCGAGCCTGGATGTGATTGAACTGCGCCGAAAGATCGGGATCGTTTTCTCCCGCCCGATGCCCCTGCCGCTGTCAATTTACCAGAATATCAGCTACCCGCTCGAGGTGGCCGGCGAGCGCAGCAAGAAAAAACTTGATGAAATTGTCGAGCGAGCCCTGCGCCAGGCGGTGTTGTGGGATGAGGTCTACGACCGCCTGAATGACCCGGCCGCCACTTCGCTCTCGGGCGGGCAGCAGCAGCGCCTGTGCCTGGCGCGCTCGCTGGCGCTCGAGCCGGAAGTGATCCTGCTCGACGAGCCCACCTCGGCCCTCGACCCTGTCTCCACGGCCCGCATCGAGCAGCTGCTCGGCGAACTGACCGAGCGCTATACCATTGTCCTTGTCCCGCACAATGTCCAGCAGGCTGCTCGCATGGCTGACTTTGCCGCTTTCTTCCTGCAGGGCGAGCTGGTCGAGTTCGCCACCGGCAAAGAATTGTTCATCAACCCGCGCGACAAACGCACCGAGGACTACGTGCAGGGCCGGTTTGGGTAAAAGAAAAAACCCTTGTCATAACCTGCCTGCGCTGATATAATAATGTCACCTCGGGCGCGTAGCTCAGTTGGTTAGAGCGCATGTATCACACACATGAGGTTCGAGGGTTCGAGTCCCCCCGCGCCCACCACGAGAAAATCCCAAGCAGAATCGCATGGGATTTTTTGATTGCAGCGAGTCTACAGCGCTGTTATGGGTTGTAAAAAACGCCAGCCTCCTGTCTCTAAGATCGGAAGAGCACACGTCTGAACTCCAGTCACCGCTCATTATCTC
>CAZBDC010000319.1:0-3895 GCA_964490575.1 uncultured Anaerolineaceae bacterium
GGCAGCGGGTAGGCCAGGCTGTCGATATCGGGCTGCTTGCCGCTGTCGAACAGGACCTGGGTGAAGCCCGCGTCAGCGGCTACCTGCACCTGGGCGGCGGCCTGGCGCCGGGCGGCGGTATCTTCGACCACCCAGGACAGGCGCGGGACGCCCAGGTTGAACCCGAGCGGGTTGGGGATGCGGTTGGTTTTCATGCGCGTGATTTTCATGCATTGCTCCTATTGATTTGGTTAGAGGACCTAACCCCCGCGGAGCGAATTCGATGGCGCGGGACTACATGGTTCCCGCTTCTCCCTTCCCGAGCCGGGAAGGGGGACCGAGGGGGATAGGTTGGTAAGGCGCAACCGGACCCGGGTTGGAAACCCGGGCTACTCCAGATAAAACACCTGCTCGAGCTGGACCATGCCCTCGTCGGCGTGCTTGCCGCCGATGTTCTCAAAGAAGGGCGCCATCCAGGTCTGCCAGCGCTCGTTGACCTCTTCTTTGCTCATCCCGTCCAGGGCGGCCTGGAAGCTGTCGGGCGTTTCGAAGTAGCCGAACAGCAGCCCGTCCTCGGTCAGGAAGAGCGAGTAGTTGTGCCAGCCGGTGCGCCGCAGGGCGTCCTGCATCTCCGGCCAGACGGCCTTGTGGCGTTCTTTATATTCTTCGAGCATGTCCTGTTTGACTTTGAGTAAGAAACCGATTCGCTGCATCGTTGACTCCGTTTGGAAATGTGGGTTGTTGGATTATCTTGAAAGAGACCTCACCCCTGCCCCTCTCCAATATCACAAAAACCGTGATATTGGAGAGGGGGAACCCCGCCAGCCTGATTTTGGAGAGGGGGAACCCCGCCAGCCTGATTTTGGAGAGGGGGAACCCCGCCGGCCTGATTTTGGAGAGGGGGAACCCCGCCGGCCTGATTTTGGAGAGATCGTATTAAGGAGCCGGCGCTTCTTACCACCCCCTCCATTATCGCCGCTTTTGCGATAATGGAGGGGGCAGGGGGAGGTATTCTTAACACACCCGCACCACCTCGATCCCCAGCAAACTGGCCAGGTTTTCAATCTTTTCGGCGATGTGGCCCAGCCCGATGGCGCAGTGGTGGGAGGGCCCGGCGCCGGCCCAGGCGTTCATGAAGCGTTTGGCGCCGATCGAGAAGCGGTAGCGGCTGTTGGTGTTGCCGATCAACAGGGTGGGGCCCGGCTCGGCCTGGCCTTCGGCCACCAGCAGCTTGATCGAGCCGTCGCGCCGCTGCAGGACCGACAGGATGGTGACCGGGCCGTGCCTGACGCTCATCTGGATCGACAGGCCCTTACCCGGCTTGCCGTGGTAGACCTGCAGCGGTACGAGCTGGACCTTGCCCTCGGCGATGGCGGCGTGGGCCGGGCCGTCGTGCCCGAGCAGGACCACGTCGTCCTCGAAATCGGCCAGGTAAAACTCGGAGAACGAGCCGCCCGCGCCGAAAGCGTCCATGATCTTCATCGCGAAGGCGTTCTTGATCTCGTATTCGCCCGCCACCGGCACGTGGTTGGCGGTCAGCAGGGTATTGCCGGCGATGACCGAGGTGACGATGTCTTCGTGGGCGCTGCCGGGGGTGCCTTCATAATAATAGGCCATGAAGCCCAGGCCGTGGTCGGCGACCAGCTTGTGCAGGGCGGTGGAGGTCAGCGCGGCGCGGCGCAGCTCGTCCGGCGGGCACTCCGGGCTGACGGCGAAGGTCTCGCGGAAGCGCGCCAGCATGGCGTCGACTTCGCCGGGGGTGACCTCGTCGCGCAGCTTTTTGAGCTCGTCGATCTCGACGATCTCGAAGCGCGTGCCGAAGACGGCCGCGATCTGGGTGTAGTCCGAGTAGACATCCATCATGCCGCCGTAGTAGTGGCCCATCACACCGATGGTCGCGTCGCGCATCTGCGCCCGCACCCGCGCCGCGTCCACCCAGGCGCCGATCTCGGCCCAGCTTTCTTCGCTGTCGAGCACGCCGGTGATCAGGTGGTAGTCGATCCCGGCCCGGTTGAAGACCGAGGCGATCTCGGGCGCGGAGCAGGCCTGGCAGTGCGCCAGCCACTCGCCGGTCATCTCCTCGCGGCTGGGCAGTGCGTTGAAGGCGGCGTAGTCGATGCGCGCCACCGGCTGCAGGTTGAGCACTACCACCGGCGCTTTGGCCTGCTGGACCACCGGCAGGACGGTCGAGCTGAGCGCGTAGGTGGAGATATAAAGGAAGATGATCTCCACCCGCTCGGAAGCGAACAGGGCCGCAGCGGCACGGGCCTTGTCGACCGTGTCGACCAGCCCCGCGTCGACCACTTCCACGCCAGGGCCGGCCAGCCGCCCGTGAATGACGGCCTGGTAGCCCTCCAGGCGCTCCTTCAGGCCCTTGAACTGCGGCCAGTAGGTATCCAGGCCGATCCCAAACAGGCCGATTTTGATGGGTTGGGAAGTTTGTGAGTCCATTTGATCACCTCCTAAGAG
Organism: uncultured Anaerolineaceae bacterium; assembly: GCA_964490575.1. Taxonomy (GTDB): domain Bacteria; phylum Chloroflexota; class Anaerolineae; order Anaerolineales; family Anaerolineaceae; genus DSYU01. The sequence continues at coordinate 2,449 of CAZBDC010000319.1, forward strand.
ACCTCTCCCCCGGCCCCTCTCCATGATTGGGGCCCCAGCCCCAATCATGGAGAGGGGTGCCTTGCTGAGTCAAGTCCACCTCGTGCCCATGGTCTCCGTTGCCTCGTGCCCACGGTCTCCGTGGGCACGTCTTGCGGGCGCTCTGCGCCCAGCGCGGGTCTTTCCCTACCCTGGGTGGCGCAGAGCGCCGGGGAGGGGGTTCCAACGCAGAGCGTTGGAACCAGGCATGAGCGTTGGAACCAGGCAAACCCCAATCATGGAGAGGGGTGCCTTGCTTAGCCAGGTCCACCTCGTGCCCACGGTCTCCGTGGGCACGTCTTGCGGGCGCTCCGCGCCAGGCGCGGGTCTTTCCCTGCCACGGGTGGCGCGGAGCGCCGGGGAGGGGGTTCCAACGCAGAGCGTTGGAACCAGGCAAGCGTTGGAACCAGGCAAGAACCAGGCAAGACCAGGCAAGTGGGTCTTTCCCTGCCACGGGTGGCGCGGAGCGCCGGGGAAGGAGTTCCAACGCAGAGCGTTGGAACCAGGAACGCGTTGGAGCCAGGAGAGCCTGTCCCAGCAAGGCACCCCTCTCCATGATTGGGGCAGGGGCCCCAATATTGGAGAGGGGCCGGGGGTGAGGTGGTTTTAAGGTTCTATCCAAACACGCTTCTCATCCGCTCGCAGTAGTACTGGACGTTCTCCCACTTCGCGTCGGGCGGGATGCGGTGGTCGGGGCAGGGGATGTAGCCGCCCAGCGCCACCAGCGGTTTGAGCCGCTCGATCTCGGCGTCGACCGCCGCGTAGTCGGTCGAGAAGGCGCGCTTGTCGGTGCCGCCCACGCCGCGGATCTGGCGCCCGTACTGCTCGCGCCAGGGGGCGATCGAGGCTTCCCAGGTGCCGACTTCGATGGGGAACATGGTGTTGACCCCGTTTTCGAGCCAGATGGGGATCAGTTTATCGATCTTGCCGTCACAGTCGAGCGAGACGATCTCGATCCCGTAGCGGTTGAGCAGTTCGGTGAAGCGCCGGTAGTGCGGCCCCACGGCTTTGCGGAAGAAGGCCGGGTTGACCAGCGGGCCCCGGTTGTAGCAGATATCCTCCCAGAAATGGCCGAAGTCGAACTTCGCCCCGCTCTTGAGCATGGCCTCGGTGATCTGGTAGTTGAGATTGGCGCAGGTGTCGATGATCTCGACCAGCAGGTCGGGGTCGTCGACGGTCAGGTAGCTCAACCCGGTCAGCCCGACCGTGCTGCGGATCTCGCCCAGCAGGCTGCCGCAGTACAGGCCGATGGGCTGGTCGCGCTGCGAGTCGTCCTTGAGCTGCTCCAGCCGGGCGTGGTTGAGGCGTTCCTCGCTGTACTGCAGGCGCGGCAGGAAATGCTCTTCCCAGCTGGCGCGATCCTTGAGCAGGTGGTCGTACTCGTGCGGGATGCCGGTCGCGCCGGGCACCTGCAGGACGACCACGCCGT
>CAZBDC010000320.1:0-3810 GCA_964490575.1 uncultured Anaerolineaceae bacterium
AGACGCGGAGCGCGAAGAAGAGGGTTCCAACGGGGACCGTTGGAACCAGGGCAAGGGCACCAGGGCGAGACCGTTGGAACCAGGGCCTGACCAGGGCCCAACCCACTGGCGCCTGGGCAACCAGCTTCCCTTTATTCCTCAACACCGAGCCGGCGATCGATCTCGTCCAGCGCCTGGGACGTGCCAAACACCTCGACCACGTCGCCGCTGTGGAAGACCGTCCCGCCGTGCGGGATGAGGGTCTGCTTGCCGCGCCGGATGCTCACCAGCAGGCTTTCGCGCGGGAGGGCCAGCTCGCTCACCCGCCGGCCCAGGACGCGGCTGCCCGGCTGCACCACCATCTGGCGGTGGAAGTACTGCGCTGCTTCGGATGTCGCCGGCAGGCCGCCGCCGCTTTCGATCAGCGCCCGCACCTCGTCGCGTTGTTCTTCGCCGCAGAAAACGTTCAACTGGTCGCCCGCATTCAACACCGTGTAGCCGTTGGCCACCTGCAGCCGGCGCCCGCGGCGCAGTGAAACGATCAGGCACTGCTGGGGCAGGCGCAGGTCCTTCACATATCGCCCGACCACCGGCGAGCCGGGCGGCACTTCGACCTGCAAAAACGAGGCGCTGTCCAGCCGGCCCAGCCGCAGTGTATCCACCCGCACCTGTTCGCGGGCCCGCTTTTGGATGGCCCGGTTGTAAGCCAGGATGATATCCCGCCGGCGGACCTGCCCGACCAGGCGGCGCGATTCCGGGCTCTCGACCACCGGCAGCCGGCTGACGTCCAGCGCCCCCAACCGGTTCAGCGCCTTCCACATCGGCTCGTCCGGGTAGGCCACCAGCACCCCCTGGGTCGTCGCGATGTCGGCCACCGTCAGGCCCTCCAGCGCGCCGCGTTCCTGCGCGCTGGCCAGGTCCTGCAGGGTAACCACCCCAAACAGTCGCCCGTCCTCGTCCACCACCGGGAATCCGTGATGGCGGGTGCGCGTAAAGACGGCCTCCAGCTCCTCCAGCGCCATATCCGGCTGGACCGCGTCGGTCTGGCGGTCCATCACCTCGCCGACGGTCACCCCCTGCATCACGTCGATGTCGGTCCCATTCTCCAGGTTGATCCCCCGCCGGCTGAGCTTGAGCGTGTAGATCGAATCGCGCTGGATGGCGCGCGAGACAAACACGCTGATGACGGTCGACAGCATCAGCGGCAGGATCAGGCTGTAATCGTTGGACATCTCAAACAGCATGATGATCGACGTGATCGGGGCGTGTGCCGCGCCCGCGAAGACCGCCGACATGCCCACCAGCGCGTAGGCCCCGGGCGGAGCGGTGACAGCCGGGAAGAGCTGGTGCACCACCTGGCCAAACGCGCCGCCCAGCATCGCCCCCATGAACAGCCCCGGCGCAAACACCCCACCCGAGCCCCCCGAGCCGAGCGTCAGCACCGTCGCCAGCAGCTTCAAGGCCAGCAGCGCCAGGGCCAGCTGGAAGGTGAGCTCCCCGACCAGGACGGCGTTGATCGATTCATAGCCGACCCCAAAGACCAGTGGAAAACCATCCTGCTTGAAGGTCAGGATGCCCAGCACGCCCAGCAGGGCCGCGCCCAGGGCCGGCTTAAAAGCCTCTGGAAAATGCACGCCGGCCCAGAAATCCTCCATCCAGTACAGGAACTTGACAAAGGCCAGCGCAGCCAGGGCCGAGAGCAGGCCCAACAGCGCATATAAGATCAACTCCCACGGGCTGACCAGGCTGTACTGGGGCACAGAAAAGGTGCGCAGGTTGCCCAGGAACTGGTGGGCGACCACATCGGCCACGACGGACGAAATCACCACCGCGCCAAAGTAGCCGGAGTGCATCCGCCCCAGGATGACTTCCATGGCGAAGATAGCCCCGGCGACCGGAGAATTGAAGGTAGCCGAGATGCCGCCCGCCGCGCCGCAGGCTACCAGGCTGCGTACCCGCTCCGGGGAGAGGCCCAGCAGCTGCCCCAGGGTCGAGCCCATCGCCGAGCCGATCTGCACCACCGGGCCTTCGCTGCCGGCCGAGCCGCCCGTGCCAATGCAGAGCGAGGAAGAGAAGGCTTTCACCAGCGCCACCTGCGGGCGGATCTTGCCGTCCCGCACGGCCACAGCCGCCATCACCTCTGGCACGCCGTGGCCCTTGGCCTCGCGGGCGTAGCGGTGAATGACCGGGCCGTAGACGATCGCGCCCAGGACCGGGATGATGAGCAGGTGCGCGGGCCGGATGCCGGAAAGCAGCCCGCCCAGGCCGCCGTAGGCGGCTTCCTGGAACAGCTCGATCAGGTAGCGGAAGCCGATCGAAGCCAGCCCCACTGCCGCGCCGACCAGCACGGCGGTGGAGAGGATGATCGCCGTCTCAGGGATCGGATGCGCCTCGATCCAGGCTGCCAACCGATTGCGGAACCAACGGAGCAGGCCATTTTTACGCAGTGATTGATCGAACCAGGCCAATCTTCACACCTCCCGGAAAGATAACCCGATTATACACCCCCCAGGGCCTAATCCCGCAGCACCGGCACCCGCGTGGCCTTCCCAATCTCCGCCACCCACGCCGCCACCTGCGCCGCGGACGGGCTTTCTGCCAGCGCAAAAGCCGCCGCGCGCCCCAGGCGGGCCTGCTTGTTGGTGCCCAGGTTGTGGTAGGGCAGCACATGGACGGCCTGCACCCCGCGCAGACGGCCGGCCAGCGCGCCGAGCTCGGCGAAATGCTCCGCGCGGTCGTTCAGCCCGGGGATGACCGGGCAGCGCAGCACCAGGGCCGCCCCACGCGCGTCGAGCGCCTGGAGGTTAGCCAGGATCAGCTCGTTGGACGCGCCGGTGTAGCGCCGGTGCCGGGCCGGGTCGCTTTCCTTGATATCAAAGTAGAACAGGTCCACGTCCGCGGCAATTTCGAGAAAGTGGGCGGCCGGGGCGGCCCCGCAGGTTTCCACCACCGTGTGCAGCCCGGCTTCTTTGGCCATGCGCAGCAGAACGCGGGTGAATTCGAACTGCTGGAGCGGCTCGCCGCCCGAGAGGGTCAGCCCGCCGCCGGAGGTCGCGTAGAAGGGCCGGTCCTTGAGCGCCTCGGCCAGCGCCTCAGCCGCGCTCATCTCGCGCCCGCACAGCTCGAGCGCCCCGGCGTAGCATTCGCGCGTGCACTCGCCACAGCGGATGCACAGGTCCCGGTAGTAATCATGCCGCAGGGTCCCCTCCGCCTCGCCCGGCGTGAAGCGGTGGGCGCCCTGGCGGCAGGCCTGCTCGCAGGCGCGGCAGCCGATGCACTTCTCGGGCGAATAGAGGATCTCGGGGCGCGGGTCCTGGCTCTCGGGGTTGTGGCACCACAGGCAGCGCAGCGGGCAGCCCTTGAGGAAGACGGTCGTGCGGATGCCCGGGCCGTCGTGGATGGCGAAGTGCTGGATGTCGAAAACCGTCCCCAGCGCCATCTACAGGTCGCCGTACTCGGTGCGCAGGATCACCTCGGCCTGCATGTGCGGCGAGAGGCGGGTGAAGTAGTCGGTGTAGCCGCCGATGCGCACCACCAGGTCGCGGTAGGCCTCGGGGTTGGCCTGGGCCTCTTTCAGCACGCCCGCGTCGACCACGTTGACCTGGGTCTCGAAGCCGCCCAGGCGCAGGAAGGTGGTGATCAGGTCGCGCAGCCGCCCGGCCGGGCCGGGGCGCTGGAACAGGGATGCGCCGAACTTGAGGTTGAAGGCCGCGCCGCCGATCAACGGGGCCGCGTCCCACGAGGTGACCGAGAGGACCGCCTGGGTGGGGCCGCCGCGCTCGCGCCAGATCGGAAGAGCGTCGTGTAGGGAAAGAGTGTAGGATAGGGTGT
>CAZBDC010000321.1:0-3805 GCA_964490575.1 uncultured Anaerolineaceae bacterium
AACTTTACTACAAAAGCCCTATCTGCTTAAGCCATTTTTGGCGAAGGTATTGTCAATGGGATAATTAAGGTTCCTCGTTGATGGCCAGGTTGCGTCCGGCCTTATTTTGTGCTGTTTAAGAGACATAATCCCATGAACCAAAATTCCAGTGACGAGCGGCAGCTCATTCAGCAGTTATCCTGGGGTAATATCCAGCAGGAGCGCCTGTCGCCGGCCAGCACGATGTTCGCTTCCTGCGGCCGCCGGCTGTACGTATTGGGCGACATCGATGGCCGTTTTCGGCCGCGCAGCAACCCGTATGACCTGTATGCTTTTGGCAAGCCGGACCCCCGGGATCCGCTGGCTGAAAAATTGCAAGGGGTGTGGGCGCAGCCGGTCAAAGGGCTGGCGGGCTATGCGTATTCGCTCGACCTGGGCGGCCAGCGTTGGGACCTGCTGGACGCGGATACCTTTACCCAGTCCTTTGCTTCTGCCCGGTTTGTTTTCGGGCGCGGTTCGCTGCACGCTGTCCGGGAAGATTTTGCGGCCCTTAACCTGCCCCTCCTGATTTCCACGCTGACCCTGCGCAACGATGGGACTGAAGCGCTGGAGATCTGCCTGTCTTTTGTGGCAGCGTTCGACCTTCAGGACGCCTGGTTTACGCACCTGGCGGAGCAAAGGAATACCGGACAGCTGGTGACGATCGAAGCGGGCTGCCTGGCAGCGCGGGCGGATGCGCTGCCCGAGCAGTGGGCGGTAGTGGTCGGCGGCGAGCGGCCGGGCGGGGAAGCGCGCCTGTTGGGGGATGGGCAGGGCGAACTGTCCTATTCCCTGCACATGGCGCCCGGCGCGGAAGAATGCCTGGCTTTCGGGGTCGCCATTCACAGCCAGGACGGCGTGGTGGCAGGGATGCAGACTCTGCAGGATGGGCTGGCGCGCCGCGTTGCGCTGCTGGAAGAGAAAAAAGCGGCCTATGACTGCCTGCTGGCGCACGGGCCGCGCCTGTCCTGCCCGGACCCCACACTGAACGCGGCTTTTGACCTGGCCCGGGCCAATCTGCAGATGCTGGAAGCCGAATCGCCTGGGATGGGACGCTATTTCTATGCCGGGCTGGAGATGTTCCCCTTCTGGTTCAGCAACGACGGCGCATACAGCCTGCCCGGCTTGCTGGCCGGCGGATTCCGCTCACCGGCATTGAACCATACCCGCATCGGCCTGGATTATCTGCAAGATGGGCGGATCCCGCACCAGATTTCTCCTTCTGGAAAAATTGCCTTTGCCGGGAATGCCCAGGAAACGCCCCAGTGGGTGGCCAGCCTGTGGCAGGCCTATCGCTGGACAGGCGACCGTGATTTTCTGTCAGCCGTCTACCCGGGCGCGGTGAAAGGCATGTTTGACTATGTGTTAGGAGTAATCGATCCAGATGGCGATGGTTATCCTTCCGGTCCGGGCATGGTGGAAGCGGAAGGAATGGGCCCGGAGAAGCTGGACAGCGCCGCGTATACCTGGTCGGCGCTGCTGGCCCTGGCAGCGATGGCCGCCGAATTGGGCGATGGAGAGACTGCGCGGCGCGCCAGAGAGCGAGCAGCCGGGATCGCCGAAAACTTCGATCGGGATTGGTGGGACGCCGCGAATGGCACCTATGCCATGTCGCTGGACGATAACAACCGCATCTACCCCGTTCCGCATTGGGCGGTGATTGTTCCGCTCGAGGTGGGCCTGGCTTCGCCTGAGCGGGCTGCGGCCACGTTTGCCGCGCTCCGCGCTCGCTACCTCAACCGCTGGGGGCTGAAGCACACTGCCGGCGACGACGAGCGGGTATGGACTCTGCCGACGGTCACACTCAGCCGGGCGGCCTACCGCTACAGCGAGCCGGAATTGGGCTTTGCCATGCTCCGCCACGTGGCCGACACGCTGGAAGCGGGCAGCATTGGCCTGTTCCACGAGCTGATACCCGAAGGCGCCTGTATCGTCCAGCTCTGGTCGGCGGCGACCTTTGTGCGCGGGGTGGTTGAAGATCTGCTTGGCATCCAGGTCGATGCGCCTGGGCATTCGCTGCGGGTCGCGCCGTGCCTGCCGGCTGGATGGGGAACGGTCGAGTTAGAAAACCTCGTCTTTGGCGAGCATTGTGTCAGCCTGCGCGTTGAGCCGGGGCGCCTGTGGGTAGCCAGCCAGGCCGGTTCAGCGCCGCTCAAGATCCACTGCGCTTTCCCTGCCGGTAGGCAGGCTGGTGCGGTGCTTGCGCCAGGGGAACAGGTGATCTTAGAACCGCCAGCCTGATGCTGTATTGACAAAGCCGGGCGGTTCTGCTATAAATTAGTCAGCTTAATATTGAATAGCTGAGAAGAGAAAAAGTACGCGTTGAAACGGTGGTCCAGAGAGCGGTAAGTTGACCTGCGCGGCAGATCAACAGGGTGCGAACCCCGCCCATACGCCAGCGCCGAATGGTTCTCAGAGCTGCAGAAAGAACGGCCGGGTGAAGCCTGGCCCAGTAATTTGAGCCGGAAATGCCACCGTTATCAGGGCAAAGGGTATAACCAGTCTTTACCAGGCTGGCGTACCCCAAGAGTGAGGCTGGCCTTTTCCCTGTCGTTTTGCGAGATTGTCGTCACGGCAGGGTTTTTTGTCGATTGGTGGCGGCGCTTGCAGGTCGCCGGGCAGCCTAATTTGGGTGGCACCGCGGGAACCCTCCCCGTCCCAAAGGACGTGCGAGGGTTTTTGTTTGCCTGTTTACCAGATGGAGGAGCCATGTGGAACGATTCGAACTTGCTCGACCTGCGCCAATCTGAAAACCGGGACCGGGCGCTGCCGGTCCCGGTGGTGCGCGAGCTGCCAGCCGACCTGGAGACGCCAGTTTCTGTTTATCTCAAGCTGGCCGGGCAGAGCCCCTCGTTTTTACTGGAAAGCGTGACCGGCGGCGAGCACCTGGCCCGTTATTCGTTCATTGGTATTCACCCGGGCCGGGCTTACGTGCTGCGTGGTGGAGCGGTCGAATGTCACCGCGCCGGGCAGGTTGAGCGGATTGAGCCCTTGCAGGGCGGTGACCCGCTTGATAGCCTGCGCGCTGAGCTGAACCGCTTCCGCACGCCGGCTTTACCCGGGCTTCCCCGTTTCGCCGGCGGGCTGGTCGGATACCTGGGGTATGAAATGGCACGCTATTTTGAGCCGAGCGTGGCGCTCGAACCCCATCCCGGGCTGCCGGACGGCATCTTTCTCCTGGCCGATACCGTGGTCGCATTCGACCATGCTTTTGGCCGGCTGGTGTTGATTGCCAACCTGTATCCGGAAGACGACCAAAATGACGCCCTGGATAGCTCCGCTGCCAGCGCTGCTGCCCGGGCCGCTGCCGAAGCTCGCCTGGACGACATCGAGCGGCGCCTGTCTGCCCCGGTTCCGGCTCTCCCTCCGCAGCCGGCCTCGACGGTTCCAACCGAATTACAATCCAATCTGACCCGTGAGCAGTTCATCCGCTCGGTTGAGGCGGCAAAAGAGCACATCGCCGCAGGCGATATCTTTCAGGTGGTGCTGTCTCAGCGCCTGAGCCGCACGACCACCGCTGCGCCGTTTTCCATTTACCGGGCCCTGCGCAGGCTCAACCCTTCACCCTACATGTTTTTCTTTGACTTCAATGGGCTGGCAGGCCAGCCTGACCTGCACCTGATTGGCGCTTCGCCTGAGCTGCATGTACGCCTGGAAGGCCGCCGGGCTACCGTCCGCCCAATTGCCGGTACGCGCCCGCGCGGAAAGCTGCCCGCGGAGGATTTGCAGCTGGAACACGACCTGCTGGAGGACCCGAAAGAGCGCGCCGAGCACGTGATGCTGGTTG
>CAZBDC010000322.1:0-3716 GCA_964490575.1 uncultured Anaerolineaceae bacterium
GGTTTCGAGCTGGAAGCGGGCAGCCAGGTCGAAGTCGTTCTGCCGCCGGTCCAGCCGACCGAACTGGTCGCTGAGGATATCCCCCTGCGGGTGCTGTTCGAGAACCAGGACCTGGTTGTGATCGACAAGCCGGCTGGGATGGTTGTCCATCCCTCGGCCGGGCATGATCAAGGGACATTGGTAAACGCTGTCCTGGCCCATGACCCGGACCTGGATGGCGTCGGCGGAGAACTGCGGCCTGGGATCGTCCACCGGCTGGATAAAAACACATCGGGCCTGATCCTGGTCGCAAAAAATGATCGCGCGCTGCGCTGGCTGCAGGACCAGTTCCGCTTGCGCAGGGTCAAAAAAACCTACCTGGCTCTCTGCGATGGACGCCCGCCAACCCCAGTGGGACGCATTGAGGCGGCCATTGGGCGAGACACATCGCAGCGGAAAAGAATGGCTATTGTTCCGGACGAGAAGGGCCGTAGCGCTGCCAGTGAATACAAGGTGTTGGAAGAGTTTCCCAACCATACGCTGGTAGAAGTGCAGCCGGAGACCGGCCGGACGCACCAGATACGCCTTCATCTGAACTTCATCGGCTGCCCGATCGTGGGTGATACTATCTACGGTCGTAAACATTCCAGCCTGCCGCTCGAACGGCATTTCTTGCACGCGGCTCGCCTGGTGGTGCTGCTGCCGGGCGAGACAGATCCGCACACGTTCGAGTCGCCTTTGCCGGCTGAGCTCATGCATGTGTTAGCCTATTTACGGGCCCAGGATTGATTTTTTGAGAAGTATCCCTGTGATTATTTCAGTACCCCATTCGTAGTTCGGGCCGTGAAAACGGCACAAAGCACCCAGGAAGGAGATCATCGTGGACTATATTGACTTGCGCTCGGATACGGTTACCAGGCCCACTCCGCGGATGCTGGCAGAAATGGCTGCTGCTGAGCTGGGCGATGATGTTTATGGTGAAGACCCAACCATTAACCGGCTCCAGGAAATGGCGGCTGAACGGATGGGCAAGGAAGCCGGGTTGTTTGTCTCCTCTGGCACCATGGGAAACCTGGCTGCGGTATTAACCCACTGCGGGCGAGGAGATGAAGTCATCCTGGGGAACCTGGGGCACACATTTTTATTTGAGGGCGGTGGTATTGCTGCTCTGGGCGGGGTGCATCCCTTTGTTCTACCCACCCAACCGGACGGAACCCTGGTTTTGGATGAAGTCCGCGCGGCGATTCGGCCAGATGACCCGCACTATCCAGTTTCTCGCCTGCTTACGTTGGAAAATACCCATAACCGCTGCGGCGGCGTTCCACTGACCGCTTCTTATATGGATCAGGTCGGTCGACTGGCCCAGGAGACCGGGCTGAAAGTGCATTTGGATGGGGCGCGCATTTTCAACGCGGCAGTGGCGCTGGGTGTCCCGGCGGAGCGCCTGGCAGCGGCGGCCGATTCGGTTACTTTTTGCCTCAGCAAAGGTTTGTGCGCCCCGGTTGGCTCGGTCTTATGCGGCTCGCAAGCGTTTATCGCAAAAGCAAAACGCATCCGCAAGCAGTTGGGGGGCGGGATGCGCCAGGCCGGCGTTTTGGCCGCGGCCGGGATCGTGGCGTTGGAAGAGATGGTTGACCGGCTGGCTGAGGATCATGCCCGGGCGCGCCGGCTGGCCAGTGGGTTGGCGGCAGTTTCCGGCTTGATTGTGGAGCATGAGGCCCCTCCTACCAATATGGTGTTCCTGAAGCTCAGCGACGAGGTTGGGGCCACAGCTCCACAGGTCGTTCAGCGGCTGCTGGATTACAGGATCCGGGTTGGCGCGGTTGGCGCGCGCCGCTTCCGCCTGGTAACCCACTATTGGATCGATGACGAAGGGGTCGACCGCGCCATACAGGCCTTTGCGAGGGTCCTGTAATCATCTGGCGGGGCGGCTGATTGGAAGTTCAGGAAGGTTTCAACTCCCGGCGGACCATCCGAACGAATTTCTCGACCACGACCGGGTCAAACTGTATTCCAGCCTGCGATTCGAGATATTCAAGAGCTTCCCCGGTTGTTAAGTTCGTATTCCGGTACGGCCGGTCGCGCGTAAGGGCGTCGAAAACGTCAACCACAGCAAAAATTCGTGCGACGAGTGGGATATCCTGGCCTTCCCGGTGCTGTGGGTAGCCGCTGCCGTCCCACCGTTCCTGGTGAAAATAGACCACCGGCACCGCATGTTGTAGATAGCCGATATCCTGGATAATTTGCACTCCATTTTCCGGGTGTTTTTGCATGAACTCCCATTCGGCCTGGTTGAGCGGCCCTTTTTTGTGCAAAATGTGATCTGGAACCGCAATCTTCCCGATATCGTGGAGGAGCGATCCGAGCATGAGGGCTTTATGCTCTTCTTCTGTTAGCCCCATTTCCAGGCTGAGCATATCGGCCAGTTTGCTGACCCTTTCACTATGCCCTTCTGTATCGCTGTCACGCGCATCCAAAGCCCGCATCAGCGCCTTTAATGTTTGGTGATATGACTCTTCCAGTTGGAGATTGATCGCTTCAAGCTTCATCGCCTGGCTGCGGGTTTCTTCCAGGAAAATCAGGCGTTCAAGCGCAACCGATGCCTGGTTAACCAGCACGCGTATCTCTTCTGCGGGATGGTAATTTTCATCGGTCCCTTCCTGGAACTCCATCCACAGCGCGCCGTAACAGCGCCGAGAAGTCTGGATTGGAATGGCGATCCTTGCCAGGCGGTCGGTTTCGGCCAGGTAGATCGTTTGTTGGGAGTCCATGGCTTGTTGGATCAGATCATAGGGGTGGGTAATGCCTGGGTCGTTCGCCGGAAAAACGGCTGCCGTTTCTTTGCGTCCATCATTTCTCACCAGAACCAGCCCGCAGCTGCGCGCTTGCATCAGTTTGAGGGCCGTTTTGGCGATTACGCGCACCGCCTGGTCCAGGTCTTCAGCCAGCGAAATCTCCAGGCTTAAGCCATAAAGCAGCTGGGTCGTTTCGAGGTTGGTGCGCAGTTCCTGGTTCAGAATGCAGCTTTCCAGGTTTCTGGCTGCATTTGAGGCGAGCAGTTCAGCCATGAACACGTCGCTATCGAGAAATGCCTCTCCTTCCTGTTTGCCAAACACCAGGATCAGGCCGGTATTTTGCCCGTTGGTTTGGATGGGACAGGCCAGAAGCGAACAAAGCGCGGCCGAGTCGAGTTGGATGATGGCAGAGCGCCGGTCTTTGCGCAGGTCTTGCATCCGGAAAGTGTAAGGTGAGCGGAGGGCTTCTTCCAGGAACTGGGCGGCGCCATTTTGCAAAGAATGGAGCAGCAGCGGCGCTTTCCCAGAGCTGCGCAGCAGCCAGCCGCGCTGGCTGTGTTTGGCGACAACCGCAAAACTACCGTTCAGCGTACTGCGGGCGACAGAAGCAATCCTTTCCATCAGGCTGCCCATTTCCTGGACATTTGAAAAGGAAGAGATTGACTGAATGAAGGTCGCCAGCGTTTCGCCTGTGTTTGCTACCTCGAATGTCGGTGCGGCAGGTTGGGCAATGTCAGTGAGAGAGTCAAATCTTGTCGTCATTTAACCGCGCCTTTCGCCAAGAGGTTTATGGAGGAATGGCCAGTTTGGTAGGGATTTATTATACCGGCTGCTCTCGTTTCCCCCATGTGAGCCACGTGGACAAAAAACAAACCGCTTTCAAACTAAAACCTTATTTTTGCGCAAATACACGGCATTTCTATTTTTTAGTGCAAACAGGGG
>CAZBDC010000323.1:0-3636 GCA_964490575.1 uncultured Anaerolineaceae bacterium
CTCGCTGCACGCCTGGCGCGGCGGCGCGCTGCCTGAAAAACGCGAAGAATTGTACGCCGACTCGGTCGATCTGCTGCTGGACTGGTGGGAGCGCCCCAAAGAGGTGCGCGAGCAGGATGGCAAACCGGCTGTGCGCCATCCCAGCCTGGCCGAATGGCTGAAAGTCGACCGCGATAAAGTGCGCGACCTGCTCAATGAGCTGGCTTACCAGGCCCACGCCGCCCAGCCTGACCGGGCGGGGACCGCGGATGTACCGCAGGCCGCGCTGGTGGATGGGCTGATGCGGCTGGCGAATAACCCGGATGTGAAATTCGCCCGGCTGGTCGAATTCCTGCGCGACCGGGCTGGCCTGCTGCTGCCGCGCGCCGAGGGTGTGTTCACCTTTCCGCATCGCACCTTCCAGGAATACCTGGCGGCCTGCCACCTGACCAAGTACGTGGAGCCGGACCAGATCGCGGCCTTGTTCTGCCAGGACCGCGAGCGCTGGCGCGAAGTGCTCCTGCTGGCGGCGGCCAAGGCGACCAAAGGGATGGCGCTTGGTTTCTGGGCGCTGATCGAAGAACTGTGCCCGGCGGATGCGCCGCAAGCTCCCTGCGACGACAGCGCGCAATTGTGGGGGGCGCACCTGGCTGCCCAGATGCTGGTGGAAAAAGCCGGGCTGGAGCGGGATAGCAAGCGCAACCGGTTGAAGGCGCAGCGCGTGCGCGGCTGGCTACCGCAGGTGATGCGGGACGGGCGGCTGCCGGCCCGCGAGCGTGCGCTGGCGGGCGGCAACCTGGCCCGCCTGGGCGATGAGCGCCCGGAAATCATCACGGCGGCTGGAATGCCGTTCTGCTATGTCCCGGCCGGCCCATTCCTGATGGGCAGCGGCCCGGACGAATCCAACGATGATGAAAAGCCGCAGCACGAGGTGGACCTGCCCGGTTTCTGGGTCGCCCGGTTCCCGGTCACCCAGGCGCAGTTCGGCGCCTTCGTCGAGGCGGGTGGATATTCCCGATCCGGCTATTGGAAAGCGGCCATCCAGGATAAGTTCTGGACGGAAGAAGGGTTTCAGGGTCGTTATGATAACAGGCCCAGGAAAGCCCCTCTGTCTCTGGGGGATCCATACATGCTTTCCAACCACCCGGCGGTGGGCGTAAGCTGGTACGAGGCCCGGGCGTTCGCCGGCTGGCTGGAGGAACTGGCTCGTTCTTCTGGCTGGGTCCCGCCGGACTGGAGGATTGACCTGCCAAGCGAGGCGCAGTGGGAGAAATCCGCCCGCGGCGGAGCACGCTTCCCGGCGCAGGCCAGGATCCGCGCGCTGGCGGAGCTGGACCTGTCCGCCGGCGAAATCACGGGCGAGGTGGAAAATCCGCCGCGTAGCTACCCGTGGGGTGGCAGTTTCGCCGCCGACCTGGCGAACACGGCCGAGACCGGGATCGGCGCGACCAGCCCGGTGGGATGTTTTCCGGGCGGCGCCGGGCCTTACGGCGCAGAGGACCTGGCCGGTAACGTCTGGGAGTGGTGTGCGGACTGGTACGCGGAGAACTACTATAAAAAGTCTCCCAGGCAGAACCCTCCTGGTCCCTCAAAGGGCGATATGCGCGTGCTGCGCGGCGGCTCGTGGTTCAGCGATGGAAGGGACGCCCGCTGTGCTTACCGCTACGGGGACCTCCCGAGCAGCGGGGACGGCCTCGTTGGGTTTCGGGTGGTGGTCCTCCCTTCTTCCACTCTGTCCTCTGAAAACTCTGGGCTCTGAAGCTCTGAACTCTGGGGATGGGGTGTGGGGAAGGGGCTTGTGCCCCTTCCCCACGCGCAAATCTTGGCGAACCTTCGTATCCGGCAAAGGAGACAGATATGGCAAACAAGAATAAGCCTGCTCAGAAGCCCGGCGAAAACGCCGCCGGCGACCGCGTCAGCGGCGGGCAGAACAAGGTGGTGGTCAGCGGTGGGATCAGCGGCGGGACGCTGGTGGTCGGCAACCAGAACCTGGTCAACGTTAACCAGGGCGGGGCGAGCGCGGCGGACCTGGCCCGGCTGGTGGCCGAGATCCGCGGGCTGCTGCCACAGGCAAAACTGGACGATGATATCCGCCAGGAAGTCGATGGCGATATCCAGGTGGTCGAAGCTCAACTGGCCAGGCCCGAGCCCAAGAAGGCGCTGGTGCTGCCCAAGCTCAAGGGCGTCCTGGATATGCTGGTTTCGGCCGCCGCGGCGAGCGAGGCGGTCCAGAAGCTGATCCCGATGCTCCAGCAGGCCGTGGCCTGGGCGCAGCAGGTGTTGAAGTAACCGATGAAAAAGCACCCGCGGTGGATCATCCTGGCAGTTGTTTTGATCGCACTGGGCGCGACGGCCTTCTGGTGGCTGGCGCCGCTGCTGGCCTTCGCCCGGCTCAACAGCGACCTGATCCAGGGGCTGGAGGCGCTGCTGGCGATCCTGCTGGGGTTGGGCGGGCTGGCCAGCGGTTTTTTGGGGCTGCGCCGCGAGCCGCCGCCCGCGCCCGCTCCTTTGCCTGGCGAGTCCCCACCAGCGTCTCAGAATATCCTCGAGGTCAAAGAAGGGATCAGCGGGGGCGCCGTGGCGGTCGGGAACGGCAATGTGATCAACCAGACCACCGTACAGGCTCCCGATCCCCGGGCGGCAACTGCCCCGGATGCGCTCTACCAATCCTATTTCTCGCACCTGTTTGGCGAGGTTGGCATCCTGCAGCTTTCGGGCGTGGATCCCAAGGCCGCCAGCGTGGGCAGCGCCAGCCTGAACCTTTCCGCGGTTTATACGGCCCTGCTGACCCAGTCGCCTGAGGAAAGCGAGCGCCTGGAGCGCGCCGGCGCGCCCGGGCGCGAATTCAGCCGCCAATCCGCGCTGGAGCAGTTGAACCGCCACCCCCGCCTGGTCCTGCTGGGCGACCCGGGCAGCGGCAAAAGCACCTTTGTCAGCTTTGTCGCGCTGTGCCTGTGCGGCCAGGCCCTGGGGCGCGCGGATGCGAATCTCGATTTGCTCACCTCCCCGCTGCCCAAGGAACGCGACCAGCGCGAAGACCCAAAACCGCAGCCCTGGGATCACGGCCCACTGCTGCCGGTACGGGTGGTGCTGCGCTACTTCGCCGCTTACGGCCTGCCGCCGGCCGGACAGAGATCAACCGCCGGCCACCTGTGGAAATTTATCGCCGAGGAACTGGAGAAATGCGGCCTGGGCGAGTTTGCACCCCTGCTGCAGAAACACCTGCGCGAGCGGGGCGGGCTGCTGCTGGTCGACGGGCTGGACGAGGTGCCGGAGGCCGAACAGCGCCGGGTGCAGATCAAGCAGGCGGTCGAGGATTTTGCCGGCGCTTACCCAAAGGTCCGCATCCTGGTCACCAGCCGGACCTATGCCTACCAGAAACAGGACTGGCAGCTGGCGGGTTTCCAGGCAGCGGTGCTGGCCCCCTTCAACCGCGGGCAGATCGAGCGCTTTGTCGCGCGCTGGTACGATCACATGGCCGTCGTGCGCGGGGTCGACCCGCGCGACGCGCAGGGCCGCGCCGCGCAGCTGCGCCAGGCCATCTTTGCCAGCAACCAGTTGATGGGCCTGGCCGAGCGCCCGCTGCTCCTGACCCTTATGGCCTCGCTGCACGCCTGGCGCGGCGGCGCGCTGCCTGAAAAACGCGAAGAATTGTAC
>CAZBDC010000324.1:0-3631 GCA_964490575.1 uncultured Anaerolineaceae bacterium
GTAAAAATCACGCTGATTGCGATGGCGCCAATCTTGCTGGTCGGGTTTCTCGCCAACGCGGCTTCTAAACGGATCGAGGAATACCGCCGGGCCAGCCGGCAGGCCACTGGCAAGGTGACCGGGTTCATCGGCGAGTTCTTTGGCGCGGTCCAGGCAGTGAAAGTCGCCACGGCCGAGCGCAGCGTCATCCAGCACTTCAACCGCCTCAACAACGAACGCCGCCGGTTGACCCTGCGCGAGCGTTTGTTCGACCAGGTGCTCAATTCGCTGTGGCGCAATACTGCCAGCCTGGGGACAGGCGCCGTCCTGGTCCTGGCCGGGCAGACGATGCGCACCGGCGAATTTACCATCGGCGATTTCTCGCTGTTCGTCTTCCTGCTCGAAAGCATGAGCGACCTGACCACTTTCGCCGGGATGATCGTAGCGCGCTACAAGCAGCTCATGGTTTCGGTCGAGCGCATGTACCGGCTGATGGAAGG
Organism: uncultured Anaerolineaceae bacterium; assembly: GCA_964490575.1. Taxonomy (GTDB): domain Bacteria; phylum Chloroflexota; class Anaerolineae; order Anaerolineales; family Anaerolineaceae; genus DSYU01. The sequence continues at coordinate 480 of CAZBDC010000324.1, forward strand.
CGCGCCCCGCGGAGCGCTGGTGGAGCACAGCCCAGTCAACCTGGCCGGCCCCTTGCCAGAGGTATCTTATCCGGCGCGCGCCCCAGGCGACCGGCTGGAGACGCTGGAAGCGCGGGAGCTGACCTATCACTTCCCCGGCAGCCCAAACGGAATTACCGGCGTGAACCTGCACCTGGCGCGCGGCACGCTGACGGTGGTGACCGGGCGGGTCGGTTCGGGCAAGACCACCCTGCTGCGCGTGCTGCTGGGTCTGCTGCCGCGCGAGGCGGGCCAGGTACACTGGAACGGCCGCCTGGTGGAAGATTTGGGCAGCTTCTTTACCCCACCGCGCAGCGCTTACACCGCCCAGGTGCCGCGCCTGTTCAGCAATACCCTGCGAAGCAATATCCTGCTTGGGCTGGAAAAGAGCGACGAGCAGATCCGCCAGGCAGTTCACCTGGCGGTCATGGAGCGTGATCTTCAGGAATTAGACACTGGGCTGGAGACCCTGGTCGGCCCGCGCGGGGTAAAACTATCGGGCGGGCAGGCCCAGCGCGTGGCAGCGGCCCGCATGCTGGTGCGCGAGCCCGAGTTGCTGGTCTTCGACGACCTGTCCAGCGCGCTGGATGTGGAAACAGAGCGGCTGCTGTGGGAGCGGTTGTTCGAGCGTCAGGACTCAACCTGCCTGGTAGTCTCGCACCGCCGCCCGGTCCTGCGCCAGGCCGATCACATTATCGTGCTGAAAGATGGCCGGGTAGCAGCCGAAGGACGGCTGGAAGAGCTCCTCGAAACCAGCCCCGAAATGCGCGAGCTGTGGCTGGATTCGAAAATGGGTTAGGCGACTATTCCAGAATCTCGTCGCTGACCTTCAGCTGGAGGGCGCCAACCTCGTAAACACTGATCGTCAAAACCAGGGTGTGCGCGCCCGCGGTGAGCGTCTGCCCGGCTACGCGCACCGTGGCCTCTGTATTGTAATAGAGCGGCAGCGGGCTGCGGTAGCTGATCTCTTCCGCCGGCTTTTCGCCCGCGCTGGTCTGCAAGCGAACCGCCGAAAGCGGGATTTCGGTCTCATCGAGCGTCAGCGATTTGACGCCGCTCAGCGTGCCGTTGTCAACCATATTCTTGAGCTTGAACTCAAAACCGCCGTCGATATTTTTTAAGCTGCCGCGCTGGTAAATCCTGTCCAGCATTGAAGGGGAAATAAACATAGAACTCCTCCTGATGGGTAAAAGGGGCCTGCTTCACTGGGTTCCGGGATTGCTGGCGCGAACATTCACCAACCGGAAATGAACCTGCCGGTAAGACCCTTTTATTATATACTTAAGGCTGGAATCAATTCTTATGACAAGGGTAAAACTGATGAACAATTCTTCGAAAGTACGGTTAGCTGTAATTGGCGCTGGGGTGATGGGCAGCGCGCACGTGCGCGACATTCCGAACCTGCCCAACACAGAGCTGGCGGCAGTTTGCGACATTGACCGCGCCCGGGCGGACGGATTCGCCCAACAGTATGGCGTCCCGGCGTATTACGACCACCGCGAGTTGCTGGAAAAGGGTGGGGTCGATGGAGTCGTCATTGCCACACCTCATTACGACCACACCCCCATCGCCATCGACTTTATGAGCCGCGGCATCAACGTCCTGACGGAGAAGCCAATCGCCGTCCACACCCGCGACGCGCGCAAAATGATCGCCGCCTACGAACAGGCCAAAGCGAAGTATCCTGACCTTGTGTTTGCGATCATGTTCCAGCAGCGCACATACGGGTTCTGGCAGAAAATTAAACAGATGATCGACGGAGGTGAGCTGGGCAAGCTGGTACGCGCTACCTGGATCATTACCGATTGGTTCCGCACCCAGGCCTATTACGACAATGGCGGCTGGCGAGCCACCTGGAGCGGCGAAGGCGGCGGAGTGCTGCTCAACCAGTGCCCGCACAACCTCGACCTTTACCAGTGGTTCCTCGGGCTGCCTAAGCGGGTTACCGGCTTCGCTTCGATCGGAAAGTACCACAACATCGAGGTCGAAGACGAGGTGACCGCTTACTTCGAGTACGAAAATGGGCTGGTCGGGCATTTCATCACGACCACGGCTGAATCGCCCGGCACCAACCGGCTTGAGATCATCGGCGAGAAAGGCAAACTCGTCTTTGAAAACCACGCGCTGACCTTTACCCGCAACGAAACCTCGATGTTTGAATTCCTCCAGACCTGCCCGCGCAGTTTCGATAAGGTCGCCAACGAGGTGGTCGATGTACCTTACGACCACCATGGCCAGCCCGGGCACGCCGTGATGCTGGAGAACTTCGCCAATGCCATCTTGAACGGCGAAAAGCTGATTGCAGCCGGGGTGGAGGGCATCCGCGGACTGTCGCTTGGCAATGCGATCATGCTGTCTTCCTTGCTCAAACAGACGGTCGAGCTGCCATTTGACGACGACCTGTATGCCGATCAAATCGCCGAGTTGGCGCGCACCTCGCGCTTCCAGAAGGTGGTCCGGCTGCAGGAAGACACCGACGTCACCTCCTCATTTTCATTGTAAAGCGAACAGGGAACCCGATGAAAATCAGTTTTACGACTCTGGGCTGCCCTGGCTGGGACCTGGAAACGATTTGCCGGCGCGGACGCGAATATGGCTATGACGGGATCGACCTGCGCGGCTACCTGGGCACATTAGACGTGACCCGCCTGCCGGAATTCACCAGCCAGGCCGAAGAAACCCGCCGCCAACTGGCAGCGTCCGGGCTGGCGGTCAGCGGGATCAGCAGCAGTATTAAAGTCTGCGAGGCCGAAAGGCTGCAGGACAACCTCGAAGAAGCTCGCCGCACCATTCCGGCCGCCAAAGCCCTGGGTGCGCAGAACGTGCGCGTGTTTGGCGGCGGCGACCTGAACCGGCATTCGCGCGAAGAGCTGGCGAAAATCGGCTGCGATGCCATCGAGCAAATCCTGGCCCTGGACGGCGCGAGCGAGCTGCACTGGCTGTTCGAAACCCACGACAACTGGGTCAAAGCCAGTGACTGCCGGCTGCTGCTGGACGCCATCCCGAACCCGGCCTTTGGGGCGCTGTGGGATATCGGTCACACCCCGCGGGTCGGCGGCGAAACGCCCGCCGAAACATACAGATCGGAAGAGCGTCGGGTAGGGAAAGAGTGTAGGGTAGGGGGTGGTTGGGGG
>CAZBDC010000325.1:0-3583 GCA_964490575.1 uncultured Anaerolineaceae bacterium
CAGTGCGGTTGTGCACCAGCTTGCCAACCGCCTGTTCGATCAGGTGCTCGGTAGCCGGGTCAAGGCGCGAGGTGGCCTCATCCAGGATCACCAGCCCGGGATCGCGCAGGAAGATGCGGGTAAAAGCCAGCAGTTGGGCTTCACCGGCTGAAAGGCCGCCCCCGCCCGACTCAAGCTCGGTGTCTAACCCCTTGGGCAGGGAGTGGAACCACTCCCAAAGGCCCAGGTCGGTAATGGCCTGGTGGATCCGCTCGTCGGGGATGGTCGGGTCAAAGAAAGTCAGGTTTTCACGCACGGTAGCGTGGAAAAGCTGGATGTTCTGGGTGACCATGCCAACTCCGCGGCGCAGTTCCTGGATGGGTAGATCGCGGATGTCCACCGGACCGGCCCCGTTACCCAGGCGAATGTGGCCCTGGTCTGGATCATAGAGACGAAAGAGCAGACGGGTGAGGGTGGTTTTGCCGCTGCCGGTGCGCCCCAGCAGCCCAATCACCCGCCCGGGAGCAAGCTGGAAAGAGATGTTTTGCAGCACCATCTCTTTTGTTTCAGCCACTTCATCTTGAATACGCCAGTAGCGCGGATCGAGAGCCGCAGCAAAGGCCGCGTCAGGGATATCGCCGGTGGAAATATCGCCTGAGACGACATATTTCCTGGCCTTGGGCATACCCGGCTCCCCCATAGCGCTGTCAGTCGCTGCCAGCGCAGTTTCATTATCATCGTAGCCAAAAGTAACATTTTCAAAGGCCACGCTCAACGGGCCAGGGGCAAGTTTCGGTGAAGCCCCAACCGGCAGGACAAACTGGTCCTCTCCAGGTATTTTTGAACGCAGGCGCTGGATCCCCAGGATGCGGATCAGGCTGGCGCCAGCCCGCTGCAGGTCCTGCATTTGCTGCGTAATGCGCTCGAGCGGCCAGTTGAGCATATTGGTGTAATAGATGATCATAAACACCGTGCCAAGGGTGATCACATTGGCGCGGAAGAGGGCTGCGCTGACCAGGATCGCTACCGCGTTGCCAACGGCAAAAAGGGTCCAGGTGGTGTTGAGCAGGATGTTAAGCTTAATCCCGGCTTTGATCGTGTTGCGCATCAGCGTACGAGTCAGGCGGTAAAAACGGTCCAGGACATACTCACGAGCATTGTTAGAGCGGATATCTTCGGTGCCAGACAGGCGCTCTTCCAGGAAGCCAAATAAGTCGGCGCTCGATTGGCGCTCTGCCTCCCAACTGCTGACCGAGATATTGGCCAGGCGCAGCAGGACATACATGGTCAGTACCACAAAGACCGTCAGAGACAGGCTGATGCGCCAGTCTTCGCGCACCAGCACCAGCAGAATCCCGGCCACCAGCAGCAGGTTGCCAAACACCTGCAGGATGAATTGCGAAAAGAAATTCGACAACGCCATCACGTCGCCATCGATGCGCTCGATCATCTCCCCCGGGGTGTGGGCAGCGTGGAAAGACATATCCAGCCCCAGGGTGTGGCGGGCCAGGTCGAGGCGCAGGTCATTGGTAGAAGCCCAGCCCAGGTTCTCGGTGACATAAACCACCAGCACACCGATCAGTTGCTGCGAAATCGCCACCCCGATGAAGATCAGCGCCATGCGGGTCAGCAGGCTGTCCGCCGCGCCGGCTCGGGCTTCATCGATGAACGAGCGCAGGATCTGCGGGTTGACGAGTTGCAGGCCAATGCTGATTAGCAACGTCACCCCCAGTGCCAGGACAAGCGGCACCCGCCGGCTGAGGTAACGTTTAAGAAAGCGAGCATATTCACGGAAAGAGACCGACGTCTTCACAGCAGGTTTCTTCATTGAAGCAAAATTCTCCGGATTGAAAATGAGACGTGGGAAGGCGAAGAACAAAATTAAGACCGCAGTCGTGATTATAGCACGCGCTGTCAAGCAAAAAAAAGCTCTTGAAATTGGGAAAAAATACCGATACAATTAATATCAGATCAGGCCGGAATGGGTTTTGCGCGCTCCGGTTGTTTTTTTTGAGGAATAATCATCCACGCGGTCGGGTCACCTCTTCGAACCAGCTTTCTAGGTCGCTCAAGAGGCGGCGGACAACAGCGGGATACTGGTCAGCCAGGTTATGCTGTTCGTGCGGGTCTTCACTCAGGTGATAAAGCTCGGGTGGCGGGGGCGCTGGTACTTCGCGGGGCGGGTCTGCCTCGCTGATGATACCATTTTCAATGAAGTATTCGGGGCCGTACATGGAGACCCACAACCAATGCAGGTCAGGCACCTGCATTGCCTGGTCGATAGCCGGGCGAACCAGTTTCCAATCGCCATCTCGCACCGCGGCGTTGCAGGTAACCAACGGGGTATAGCGGTTCCACTGCCAGAAACGGCGGGTGCAAGCCTGGCCTGGCTCACCGCGCAGGATGGGAAGCACGTTGACCCCATCCAGATGAAGTCCGGTTGGGACACCGAGGCCGGCTGCGGCCAGTAGGGTCGGGAACCAATCCGCGAAGTGAACCATCTCTCCCATCGTTCGCCCGGCAGGCAGTTCGCCCGGCCAGCGGATTACGGCCGGAACCCGGATACCGCCTTCATAAACAGAGCCTTTTGCACCGTTGAACTGGCAATTAAACCGGGTGGTACAGTGCGACCCCTCGCCCCCAAACTGCGGCCCGTTGTCGCTGGTGAACAAAACAAGTGTATTCTCTTCCAACCCCAGCCGGTCCAGGGTTTCAAGGATGCGGGCAATGCCGCTGTCCATGCGGTGGATCATGGCATAGATCATACAAACGCCATGATTGAAACGACCCGAAGCCTTGAATGGGGCCACTTCTTCTGGAGGGGCTTCGAGCGGAGTGTGTGGCGCATTGTAAGTGAGATGTAAAAAGAATGGCTCGCCGGCGTGGCGTTCGATAAAATTAACCGCTTCCTCTGTCCACACATCGGTCAGGTAACGCCCGTCAGAGCGGACCACCCGGTCGTTGTACTCCAGCCGCCAGTTGTAATAATCGTGCATGCCACCCCGAAAGCAAACCGTCTCGGCAAAGCCCCGCCGGTTCGGATGATAGCGAGGGTCAAAGGCGCCCAGGTGCCACTTGCCAACCAGTCCGGTGGCATAGCCAGCAGCCTGGAAGACGTCTGCCAGGGTGGTTTCATCCAGGGCCAGGCGTTCGAGCCCGCGCCATTCCAGCGTGTCTACTGAGCCGGTACGGTGGGGATAGCGCCCGGTTAGCAGGCAGGCGCGCGATGGATTGCAAACAGGTGAAGCTGTATACTGCTGGGTCAGGCACACACTTTCAGCAACCAGCCCATCCAGCGCGGGCGTGCTGGACAGACCGCCGTTGAAAGCGCTGAAGTCGCCATAACCCATGTCATCAGCCAGGATGAGAATAACATTGGGGCAGCGCGTCATCAGATGTCCTTGCGTTCCAACTGAGAAATCAAGAAGACCAGGCGGGCATGCGCCGGATCACCCGGTTTCTCATGGAGAAGGTCGCGGTCCTGCTGCTGCATGAGCCCGTGCATGTGCAGGTACTGCTCGCAATAAGGCAGAAGCTGGAAGGTCATTATTAATTCGAGTTTAGACAAACGTCAGTAACCTGACTTTTGGGTCAGGCTGAAACA
>CAZBDC010000326.1:0-3570 GCA_964490575.1 uncultured Anaerolineaceae bacterium
ACCCTATCCTACACTCTTTCCCTACACGACGCTCTTCCGATCTCTTCTTGCGCAGCAGGCGCAGCAAGACCTGGTAGATGGCAAAGAGGGTGAAGGCTGTGGAAAGAAAGCGGAAGAAACGTTTCATGATGGGGGTGCTCCTTGAGAAAAAATGGGGTGGTGGGGGCTGTTAAAACGGCCAGAACCGCAGGATCAGCGGGATCGAGACCGCCGCCACGATGATCTCCAGCACCAGCCCCATCCGCCAGTAGTCGCCGAACTTGTAGCCGCCCGGGCCCATCACCAGCGTGTTCGACTGGTGCCCGATCGGGGTCAGGAAGGCGCACGACGCGCCGATAGCGATGGCGATGATGAACGGGTCGACCGAGGCGCCCAGCCCGTCGGCGATCCCGATCCCCACCGGGGCCATCAGCACCACCGCGGCAGCGTTGTTGACCAGGTCCGACAGGAACATGGTCGTCACCAGCACCAGGCCCAGCGTCACCGCGTCCGGCAGGCCGGCCCCGTTGTGCAGCAGCAGCCCGGCGATGGATTGGGCCGCGCCGGTCGTCTCCAGCGCGCCGCCGACCGGGATCATCGCCCCCAGCAGGACGATGATCGGCCAGTCCACCGCCTGGTAGGCCTCCTGCAGGGTCAGCGTTTTAGCCAGGATCATCCCCACCGCCGCCGCCACGAAGGCCACCTGCACCGGCAGCACGCCGAAGGCCGAGAGCAGCAGCGCCGCCACGAAGATGGACAGCGGCAGCACCAGCGAGCGCGCCGGCGCCAGGCGGATGTCGCGCTCCGCCAGCGGCAGGCAGCCCAGCGTAGACAGCACCTCGCGCAGCGTCTCGACGTGCGACTGCAGCAGCAGCACGTCCCCGCTGCGGAAGTGGATGCTGTCCAGCCGGGTCCACAGGTAGCCACCCTGGCGCGAGACCGCCAGCAGGTTGGCCCCATACCGGCTGCGCAGCCCCAGGCTGCGCGCCGTCTGCCCCACCAGCATGGCGTTGCCCATCACCACCGCCTCCACCAGCCGCACCTCGGCCGTCTCCAGGTCCGCCCGCCGGATCTCCTGGCTGCCCACCAGCTCCAGCCCCGATTTGGCCACCAGTTTCTTCAGGTTCTCGGTGTCGGCCGAGACGATCAGGATATCCCCGGCCCGTAAGAGGGTCAGCGAAGAAGGCTCCAGGCGGCGCTCCTCCCCGCGCACCAGGCCGAGGATGTTGACCTGCGTCTTGAGCAGCGGGTTCACGTCGCGCAGGCGCTGGCCCGCCACGACCGATCCTTCGGCTACGCGCACCTCGGTGATGTACTTCTCCACTTCAAACAGCAGGTGGTTATCTCCGCGCCCGCGCCGGGTGGGGATCAGCCGCCAGCCAATCAGGCTGACAAACAGGATCCCCACCGCCGCCACCCCCACCCCCACCAGCGAGAAGTCGAACATGGCGAAAGGCGCGCCACCGCTCTGCGCGCGGAACGTGGAGGCGATGATGTTCGGCGGGGTGCCGATCAGGGTGGTCATCCCGCCCAGCAGCGAGGCAAACGCCAGCGGCATGAGCAGTTTGGAGGCCGGGATCTGCTTTTTGGCCGAGATCTGCAGCGCCACCGGCAGCAGCAGCGCCAGCGCGCCGACGTTGTTCATAAAGGCCGACAGCAGCGCGATGATCACCGTCAGCGCCAGCAGCTGCAGGCTGACCCCGCCCCGCATCCGCAGGAGCGCCTGCCCGATCAGCTCGACCAGCCCCGAGTTCTGCAGGCCCTTGCTCAAGATCAGCACGGCCGCCACGGTGATGACCGCCGGGCTGCTGAAGCCGGTAAAGGCCGCCTCGGGCGGGACCAGCCCGGTGATCACCACCACCAGCAGCGCCATCAGCGCCACCACGTCGTAGCGCCAGCGCCCGTTGATGAACAGGAAGAGCGTCAAACCCAAAACCGCAAAGAGGATCCACTGTTGAATTGCCATAAAGAACCCCGCCTGATGGTTTCATATGTAGAATATTATAGCGTCATTGCCAGCCGCCCGCCCCCTTTCATTGCGATGGAGGGCCGAGAAATGCAGGGGCTTACCGCAAACCCCTCGGCTCCGGCCCGACTGAAGCAATCTACACGCCGGCTTCGCAGGCGGGCGCCGGCTTCGCAGGCGGGCAGCGGCTTCGCAGGCGGGCAGCGGTTCGAAATTCGTGTATTCGCTTTCTTCATTCGTTGATGGCCTTTTCGACGGAGAAAGCGGCTTCGTGTTCTTGGTGAACTTTGGAGAATTCAGCCGATGAAAGCCATCCTGGTCATGTTCGACTCGCTCAACCGGCGCTACCTGCCGCCCTACGGCTGCGAATGGGTCCACGCGCCCAACTTCGAGCGGCTGGCGGCGCGCTCCGCCACCTTCGACAACTGCTACGTCGGCTCGATGCCGTGCATGCCTGCCCGCCGCGAACTGCACACCGGGCGCTACAACTTCCTCCACCGCTCGTGGGGCCCGCTCGAGCCGTTCGACGACTCGATGCCCGAGATCCTCAAGCAGCACGGCGTCTACACCCACCTGGTCACCGACCACCAGCACTACTGGGAAGACGGCGGGGCCACCTACCACTACCGCTACAACAGCTTCGAGTTCATCCGCGGGCAGGAGGGCGACCCGTGGAAAGCCGTGCTGGGGCCGCTCGAGATCCCCGAGCACCTGCACGGGCGCCCCGACCCGTGGGGCCGCCAGGACTGGATCAACCGCGGCTTCGTGCAACAGGAGTCCGACCGGCCCCAGGCGCAGACCTTCCAGGCCGGGCTCGACTTCATCCAGCGCAACGCCGCCCAGGATAACTGGTTCCTGCAGATCGAGACCTTCGACCCGCACGAGCCGTTCGTCTCCTGGCCCACCTACCAGGCCCTCTACCCGCACGCGTACGATGGCCCGCTGTTCGACTGGCCCTCCTACGCGCCGGTCAACGAGCCGCCCGAGGTGGTCGAGCACCTGCGCCTGCAGTACGCCGCGCTGGTCAGCATGTGCGACCATCATCTCGGGCGCGTGCTCGACCTGATGGACGCGCTGGACCTGTGGAAAGACACCCTCCTGATCGTCAACACCGACCACGGCTTCCTTTTGGGCGAGCAGGAATGGTGGGCCAAGATCGTCCAGCCCTTCTACAACGAAGTCGCCCATACTCCGCTCTTCATCTGGGACCCGCGCTCGGGCGTAGCCGGGCAGCGGCGCGGCGGGCTGGCCCAGATGATCGACCTGCCCCCCACCCTGCTGGAGTATTTCGGCGTCGAGATCCCGCCCGACATGCAGGGCGTCGCGCTGCGCGCGGCAGTCGCCGGGGACGTACCCATCCGCCCGGCGGCGCTGTTCGGCGTGTTCGGCGGGCACGTCAACGTCACCGACGGGCGCTACGTCTACATGCGCTCGTCCAACGCCGAGAACGGCCCGCTGTACGAATACACCCTCATGCCCACCCACATGCGCGGGCGCTTCAGCCCGGCCGAGCTGCAGCCGCTCGCGCTGAGCGAGCCGTTCGGCTTCAGCAAGGGCTGCCGGCTGCTCAAGATCCCCACCACCGGCACCTGGATCGACCCGAGATCGGAAGAGCGTCGTGTAGG
>CAZBDC010000327.1:0-3503 GCA_964490575.1 uncultured Anaerolineaceae bacterium
CAAACAGCCACTGCCGGTTCACCCGGTGCTCTTGCAGACTCTTGGGTGGTAAGATGCGCCGGTGAATAAGACTGCGTTCACCAAAATTGATCAACAGCCCCAATGAGCAACCGGTAACCGCCATGTAGCCGATCACCTGCGCAATATGGCTGTTATCGGTGCCTTTGAGGGCCTTTATCTCCACCACCACCTTACCGTCCACGATGAAATCCGGGATGTAATCGCCAATCAAGGATTCCTGCGGCTGGGTGTCATATACTTCGAACAGCTTTTGTGCTTCGTATGGAATGTTCTTCTCATCCAGGTAAGTCTCAAGATCGCGCTGGTAGGTGTCTTCCCGATACCCTGGTCCCAGCTTTCGATGCACAGCCATTGCACATCCAATGATCTGGTAGGTCAAAGAATCATACGGCGTGATTACCTGGTTCGCTTGTGCCATGTAGATTGCCTCGTGGGAATAATCCGCTCAATCTGTTCCCGATATCCGCTGACAGCTCGTTGACAGACACATGCCTCCACTCCCGGTCCGGGTGGGGGGGAGGGGTTGCTACGCGGGAGCGTAGCAACCAGGGTTTGCACCAGGGTACCAGGGCTTGCCGGTAGAACCCCTCTCCACAATCTTTGATTGTGGAGAGGGGCAGGGGTGAGGTTCTTCTACCGGTATCCCAGCAGCAGGTCGATGGTCAATTGATCCAGCCGCTCGTAGCCGCGGCCGGGTTTGCCGAGGGCCGGGCGATCGAAGGGGTGGGCCTTGAGCGCGATGGCCTTTTCGGGCGTGTACTTGCCGAAGTAGCCCGCCAGCGAGCCGTCGTCGGCGTTGATCTCGGCCAGCAGGGCCTGGATCTCGGGGTCGGCGTTGAACTGGGCGGCTTTTTCCTTGAGCATCAGGTAGGTCCGCATGCAGCCGCGGGCGAAGTGCTTGACGCCCTCGTAGTCCTCGGTGCGGTAGGCGTGCGCGTCGTAGTGGCGCATGCCCTGGTAGCCGACATCTTCGAGGAACTTGACCAGGTAGAAGGCGGCCTTGATATCGCGCGAGCCGAAGCGCAGGTCCTGGTCGTAGCGGCCGGGGTACTGGTCGTTGAGGTCGATGTGGAAGAGCTTGCCGGCCTCCCAGGCCTGGGCCACGCCGTGCATGAAGTTGATCCCGGCCATGTGCTCGTGGGCTACCTCGGGGTTGACCCCCACCATCTCGGGGTGGGCCAGGGTGGCGATGAAGCCGAGCATGTGCCCGGTGGTGGGGTTGTAGAGGTCGGCGCGCGGCTCGTTGGGCTTGGCCTCCAGGGCGAACTTGAGGTCGTACTTCTGGTCGATGGCGTACTCGCACAGGAAATCGAGCGCCTCGCGGAAGCGCTTGATCGAGTCGACCGCGCTCTTGCTCGAGTCGGTCTCGGTGCCCTCGCGCCCGCCCCAGAACACGTAGATCTGCGCGCCGAACTCGACGCCCAGGTCGATGGCCCGCATGGTCTTCTGCAGGGCGTAGGCGCGCACGGCCGGGTTATTGCTGGTGAAGGCGCCGTCCTTGAAGACCGGGTCGGCGAACAGGTTGGTGGTGGCCATGGGCACCTTCAGCCCGGTGTCGTCCAGCGCCTTGCGGAAGGCCTTCTTGATGGCGGCCGCCTCGCCCGGGGTGGCGTCGATCGGGATCAGGTCGTTGTCGTGGAAGTTGACGCCGTACGCGCCCACCTCGCCGAGCAGGTAGACCAGCTCGGCCGGGGTCTTCTCGGGGCGGGTGTCGACGCCGAACGGGTCCGAGCCTTTGTTGCCGACCGTCCACAGGCCAAAAGTAAACTTGTCTTCGGGTTTTGGATCAAAACGTGCCATGCTAATTCCTCCAGGGGTTAGAGTATTGGGTGTAACCAACCTTCGCTTTGAACAGCTTTTTGGACTTGGTTCGTTTTTTGCGGGCGGCGCAGCTGCGCGCAATCAACGACACAGGCATTAGAACTGGAACAGGAACGGGCTGCCCTTGCGCCAGTAGGCCGGGATGCGCTCGAGCGGCGCTTCGGCCTGGATGGTCTGCCCGCCCGCGAATTCCGCGCCGGTCCAGGCATCCACCCAGGTGACGCCGGCGGGCAGGTAAACCGGGCGCGAGGTGGCGCCCTGCCCGGTCACCGGGGCCACCAGCAGGTCGTCGCCCAGCAGGAACTGGTCGGCCAGGTTCGCCGCGTCCGCGTCCTCAGGGAAATTATAGTACAAGGGGCGCATCGGCGGGGCGCCGTGGGCATGGGCAGCCTGGTTCAATTCGCGCAGGTAGGGGCGCAGCTTTTCGCGCAGGAAGAGGAGATGGCGGATGATCTCGTAGGCCTTTTCGCCGAACGACCAGACCTCGTTGCCGGCCCCGCTGGATTGCGCCCCATACAGCCCGTTGAGCGGCTGGCGCACGCCGTGCAGGCGGAAGAGCGGGCAGAACACGCCGTACTGGAACCAGCGCACGACCAGCTCCTTGAAGTAGCCGGTGCGGATGTCGCCCTCCATGAAGCCGCCGATGTCGGTGGTCCACCAGGGGATGCCGCTCATGGCGATGTTTAGCCCGGCCGGGATCTGCGCGCGCAGGACCTCGAAGCGCGAGCGGATGTCGCCCGACCAGACCGCCGCGCCGTAGCGCTGGGTGCCGGCCCAGGCCGAGCGCGAGAGGGTGACGATCTCGTCCTGCCCGGCGGCGCGCATGCCCTCGTAGAAGCCCTGCTGGTGGAGGAGCGGGTAGAGGTTGGTGACTTCCAGCCCGCTGCCCAGCGCGTAGCGGATGTTCTCGGCGTGCATGGGCATCAGCTCGGGCTCGTCGGCGTCGAGCCAGAACACGCGCACGCCGTAATCGAGGTAGTTCTGCTTCACCTTTTCCCACAGGTAGGCGCGCGCCTCGGGGTTGGTCGCGTCGTAAAAGGCCACCATCGAGACGCCCTCGGGGGTGGTGTCGGCGATGGCCATGTGGGCGTGCACGCCGTGGACGGTCTGGGCCAGCAGCCCGCGCTCGGCCATCTCGCGGTGGGCCGGGCCGCTCGGGTTGACCGTCGGCCAGATCGAGACCATCAGCTCGACGCCCAGCTCCTTCAGTTCGCGCACCATCCCGGCCGGGTCGGGCCAGTCGCGCGGATCCATGGCCCACTCGCCCATCATGTGCCAGTGGAAGTAGTCGGAGACGATCACCGCCAGGGGCAGGCCGCGCTGTTTGTACTCGCGCACCACCGCCAGCAATTCCTCCTGGGTGCGGTAGCGCAGCTTGCACTGCCAGAAGCCGAGGGCGAAATCGGGCAGCAGCGGGGGGCGGCCGGTGGCGGCGATGTATTTCTCGTGGATCTCAGCCGGGGTGTCGCCGGCGACGATGTAATAATCGATGCCGCGCGTGGCTTCCATAAACCAGCGCGTGGCATTGGTGCCGAGCTCCACGCGCCCGACGCCGGGGTTGTTCCACAGGAAGCCGTAGCCCAGGCTGGAGATGTAGAAGGGGATGCACACCTCGGTGTTGCGCTGCTCCAGGTCGATCACCGCGCCCTTGTTATCCAGCA
>CAZBDC010000328.1:0-3495 GCA_964490575.1 uncultured Anaerolineaceae bacterium
GACAGAGGAACTACCCGGGGCGATGAGACCGTCCAGGGGAGAAACCGGGTCAATATTGAGGGTGTAAAGCCTGAGATTGACGGCGGCAGGTTTCCGATCAAACGCATCGTTGGAGATGAAGTTGTCGTCGAGGCCGATATCTTGACCGACGGTCACGATGCGATTACGTGCGCCCTGCTCTACCGCAAAGAAGGCGATGAGAATTGGAGCGAAGCGCCGATGGCGCCGCTGGGCAACGACCGCTGGCGCGCCTCGTTCACAGTCCAGGCCATGGGACGCTACCGCTATACTGTGCAGGGCTGGGTCGATCACTTTAAGACCTGGGTGCGCGACCTGGCAAAGCGCGTGGATGCCGGGCAAGATGTGTCGGTCGACCTGCTGATCGGCGCCGAGATGGTCGAAAGGGCGCAGAAGCAGGCCACCCGGACGGACGCGACCTGGCTGGCAACCTTTGCGGAGACCCTGCGCAACGGCGGCGAAGAAACTGCCGGCGGCAGAGAAGCCGCCCGCCACGCGCTCTCACCCGAACTGGCCCGGCTGATGGCGGAGTATTACCCGCGGGAGTTTATCACCCGGTATGAGAAAGAGCTGGCAGTGGTGGTGGATCGCGAGCGAGCCCGCTTTGGCGCATGGTACGAATTATTTCCACGCTCGTGTTCGCCCGTGCCGGGCCAACATGGCACTTTCAAAGATGTAGAAGCGCGCCTGCCCTACGTGGCTTCGATGGGGTTCGATATTCTCTACCTGCCACCCATTCACCCAATTGGCGTGAGCTTTCGCAAAGGCAAGAATAATTCCACGGAGGCGAAACCCGGCGAGCCGGGCAGCCCCTGGGCAATCGGATCCGCAGAAGGCGGGCACAAAGCCATCCACCCGCAACTCGGCACCCTGGAGGATTTCCGCCACCTGGTCGAAACCGCCAAACAGCACAATCTCGAGATCGCGCTGGATATCGCTTTCCAATGCGCCCCCGATCACCCCTACGTCAAAGAACATCCCGAATGGTTTAAACAGCGACCGGATGGAACCATCCAGTACGCCGAAAATCCGCCCAAGAAATACCAGGATATTTATCCATTCAACTTTGAGACCGAGCAGTGGCGCGAGCTTTGGGATGAACTAAAGAGCATCATCCAGTTCTGGATCGACCAGGGCGTGCGCATTTTCCGCGTCGACAACCCGCACACCAAGCCCTTCCCCTTCTGGGAATGGCTCATCGCCGAAATTAAGCGCGACTATCCCGAAACCATCTTCCTGGCTGAAGCCTTTACCCGTCCAAGAGCGTTATACGGGCTGGCCAAGCGCGGGTTTACGCAGTCCTACAACTACTTCCCCTGGCGCAACACCAGGTGGGAACTGACCGAGTACCTCACCGAACTGACCCGGACCGAAGTGAGCGAGTACACCGGGCCAAACCTCTGGCCAAACACGCCGGACATCCTGCCTGAGTCCATCCAGTTTGGCGGGCGGGCAGCCTGCATAACGCGCTTCGTCCTGGCTGCCACCTTAGGCCCCAGCTATGGCATCTACGGCGCGGCGCTCGAGCTGTGTGATAACA
Organism: uncultured Anaerolineaceae bacterium; assembly: GCA_964490575.1. Taxonomy (GTDB): domain Bacteria; phylum Chloroflexota; class Anaerolineae; order Anaerolineales; family Anaerolineaceae; genus DSYU01. Next base: position 1,559 of record CAZBDC010000328.1, read on the forward strand.
CTCCCCTTGCTCCGGGCAGGGAAGAATACTTGAATTCCGAGAAATACGAGATCAAGGCCTGGGATATTGACCGCCCCGACAGCCTGCGCGACCTGTTCGGCAAGGTAAACCAGATCCGGCACGAAAACCCGGCCTTCCATGCCAACCATAACCTGCGCTTCCACCAGGTGGATAACGAGCAAATTATCGCTTTCTCGAAAAGCAGCAAAGATGGGCTGAACCAGGTGCTGGTGGTCGTCAATCTCGATCCGCACTACAAACAATCCGGTTTCCTCACCCTGCCCCTGGAAGAATTAGGCCTTGATCCTCGCCAGCCGTACCAGGCGCACGATTTACTCACCGATGCGCGGTATCTATGGCAGGGCGACCGCAATTACGTGGAGCTGGATCCTTACACCATCCCGGCCCACATCTTTGTCATCCGCCGGAAAGTGCGCACCGAGCACGATTTCGACTACTATCTGTGAGTGAATTCGAAGCGGTTAAAACCAGCCGGATTCAATGATCGTCCAAAGTTGCTCGCACTGATTATGCCTGGTGCAGCCAGGATGCGAACGCACGTCGTTCGAGATTGGCTGCGCCAGCCAGGGAGCGTAAATCATGACCCATCATTATGATATTAACAAAATCGGATTGATCGGTACCGGCATGGTCGGCGCATCATTTGCTTATGCCCTGGTCCAGCAGGGGATCGCGAATGAGCTGGTCTTGATCGACGCGGACCAGGCGCGGGCTGAAGGTGAGGCCATGGATCTCAACCACGGCATGCCGTTTATCCCACCGATCCGTATTTATGCCGGAGATTACCCGGACCTGGCCGACGCGGATGTCATTGTCATCTGCGCCGGTATCAACCAGCGCCCTGGACAAACCCGGCTGGAACTGTTAAAAACCAACGCAGGCATCTTCCGGGAAATTGTGCCGAAAATAACGGCCGTGAACCAGGATGGGATCATCCTGGTCGCCACCAACCCGGTCGATATCCTGACGCAAATTTCCGCCGAGATTGCCGGATGCGACCGGCGTCGCGTCCTGGGCTCTGGAACCGTGCTCGATACCGCCCGCCTGCGCTACAACCTGGGCGCGTACTACAAGGTGGATACCCGCAGCGTCCACGCGTACATTGTGGGAGAGCATGGTGACAGCGAGCTGGCGCTTTGGAGCCTGGCGAACATTGCCGGCGTGCGGCTGGCCAGGTTTGTCGGCGCCGACGGCCAGAAATATGACCAGGCCGTCATCGACCGCATCTTCGACCAGACCCGCAACGCCGCCTACGAGATCATTAAACGTAAAAAAGCCACTTATTATGCCATTGGGCTGAGCCTCGTGTCGATTGTCCAGGCCATCCTGCGTAATACGCACACGGTGATGACCGTTTCCAGCCCCTTCCAGGGGCAGTACGGGGTAAGCGGCATTTCCATCAGCATGCCAACCATCGTAGGACGCCGGGGAATTGAGGAGGTGCTCGATCTGCCCATCAGCGAGAGCGAGCTGGCGGCCTTCCAGTATTCCGCGCAAACCTTAAAGGATCGCCTGGCTGAGCTGAGATAAGATGGTTATCATCCAGTTCCTGATCGATAACCCGCTCTTGCTGCTGTTCCTGATTGCAGCGATCAGTTTTCCGCTGGGCCGGGTCAAAATCAAGGGAACCTGCCTGGGGGTAGCGTCCGTCCTTTTCGTGAGTCTTGCGGTTGGCGCCCTGGATCCGAACCTGAAACTGCCGGAAGTGATCTTCACCCTGGGGGCCGTGTTGTTCGTATACACCCTTGGGCTGAGCGGCGGGCCAGCTTTCTTCGCCTCTTTCCGCAGGAAAGGCTCGAACAGCCACGGGATTCGGGACAGCCTGTTCGTCGCCGCAATGTTAATTTTCGCTGCCGGGCTCAGCGTCATCGCCCATTTGTTGCTGCAGCTTAAACCGACTCTGACTGCCGGCATGT
>CAZBDC010000329.1:0-3474 GCA_964490575.1 uncultured Anaerolineaceae bacterium
TGTCTCGCTCATTTCGACCGCCAGCCGGATCCGCGGACGCTCCGCGACCGCTTCGACCTGGGGCTCGACGTCCTGGGCAGGGCGCGCGGCTTCGCGGGGCGGGCGAGGAGAATAGGCGGTCGGATGGGCTTTGCCCGGCAGCAGCGCGTTGACCAGCAGGACGGCGATGAGGAGCAGGCTGGGGATGGGGTGCATAGTTTCTCTCCGGAAGAGGCTGTGAATGGGATACAACTGGATGGGAACCACGCTGGATCGACGAATGAACGATGTTGCATTGAACTCTATTGTATGACAAAATTACCGAAATGTAATGTAAACCGCCGGAAGAATTCTTATTCTCAGAAGTCTTGAACTCGGCAATATCCTCGGTCACTTTTCTGCTGCTGTTTCATCAAAAGAATAGAAGGTTTAATGGAACATGGAGGAAAGATTTGGCCCCAACATTTGATGCCCCTCTTTTCAGCAGCGACCAAAGCGTCGAGCGCGTGCTGAACGCCGGACTGCCGGTCGCGCTGGTCTTCGTGGATGGCCAGGCGCCGGCGGCCCTTTACCAATCGATGAAAACGCTGGCCAGGCAGTACGCCGGCCAGCTCCTGATCGTTCAATTGAGCATGAAAGACAGCTCGGAAACCGCCCGCCGGTACAATGTCTCCGCAATCCCGGGAGTGGCGACGGTCAAGGATGGCCGGGCGCTCAGCCAGGCCGGCCCGGTCACGGGCGACGAGCTGGAAAAGCACGTCCGCTACCTGCTTGGGCAGGGTCCGAAACCTGAACCGTCGGCTGGTGGATTTACGCAGCAGCCTTCCACGCAAACTGCCGGTGATGGCCGCCCGGTCAACGTCACGGACGCCTCTTTCGACGCCGAAGTCATGCGCTCGCCCATCCCGGTGGTGGTGGATTTCTGGGCGCCCTGGTGCGGCCCGTGCCGGATGGTGGCCCCGACGCTGGATAAACTGGCGCGCGAGTGGAACGGCCAGGTCAAAATCGCCAAAGTCAACGTGGACGAGAACCCCAGGCTCAGCGGGCGTTACGGCGTGCAATCCATTCCGACGATGATGGTGGTAAAGAATGGGCGCATCGTCGAGCGTTGGGCCGGCGCGCTCCCCGAACAACCTCTGCGCAGCCGGCTGGCTGCATTGGTACGGTAATCCTGCCCAGTAAGGCCGAATGCGGCACATCAATATACTATTCTATCTACTTCGATCTATGGTAAAGTAAGTTGCTACATTGATCAAATATATGGCGTAATAGCCTGCAAACTGAATTTAGCGTAGATGAATGTGGGAGAAATAAGTGCCCAAAGAAGAAGCCCATCAGGATGTATTGCAAAATATCGAGTGGTCGATCGCCGGGGTGTATCGGTCGCAGCCCCAGTTGACCGATTACCAGGTAGATGCCGCGCTGGAAGCGCTCGGGCGGACCTACCAGCGCGAGAAGACCGGCGGTGAGCCAGTTCTGCCGAAAAACGAGCTGGCCCAGGCGGTCTACCAGGCCGTCAAACTAACCTGTGACTGGCGGTTGGGCCGCCAGCAGGTGGTCGACGAAGACGGCCAGCCGCTCAATGCCGAGCCGCTGACGGTCGATGAAATCCAGGCCTGCCTGAAGCGCATCCGCAAGTCAGTCAACTACTGGAATAAGCAAAGCGGGACGACAGGTTACCTGGACTACATTTCCGGGTTTGTCCGGTGAAAGAGGCCGGGATGATCCTTTATACGGACACAGACCCGGAGACCTTCCTGGGCCGCGTCCGCCCTATGCTCGAAGCCCGCGAGGCGGAGAACAACCTGATCCTGGGCGTAGCCATCCGGCTGTGCGAGCACCCGGGCTGGGACGATTTACCCCCATATCTCGCCGTGGTAATGGATTGGGTGGACCAGCCAGCCCTGACGACTGCGATCACGCCGCCCCGCAACCTCCTGCTGGCAGCCAACCCGGCCCTGCCAGCAGACCAGCTTGACGGTGCGCTGGCGCTGCTGGTCCAAGACCTGCTGGAGCGCCGCCAGGCAGTCCCGGGTGTCACGGCCGAATCCGCGCTGTCCGAACGCTTTGCCCGGGTCTGGACGCAGGCCACCGGGAAGCCGTCCCGGGTGAAAACCCGCACGCGGACTTTCGAGCTTCGCCGGGTAATCCCGCCGCCCAATCCGCCGCCCGGGCGGTTGCGCCTGGCCACTCCACAGGATGTCGATCTCGTGACCCGCTGGCACCTGGCCTTCTCTCAGGAAGCGCTGGGAGAGGGCACCCTGGAAGAATCGCAGAAATACGCCGCCCGGCAGATCGGGTTGGAAAACGCCTTCCTGTGGGATGATGGCGGCCCGGTCTCGATGGCCGTCCGCGCCCGGCCGACCCCGCATGGCTACACGGTCACGGGCGTGTATACTCCACCCGAACTGCGTGGGAGGGGTTATGCCTCGGCCTGCGTGGCAGCGTTAAGCCAGCGGCTGCTGGACGGCGGCAAGCAGTTCTGCACGTTGTTCACCGACCTGAGCAACCCGATCTCAAATTCGATCTACCAGAAAATCGGCTACCGTCCGCTGTGCGACTTCGACAACCGCGTTTTTGAAGCGTAAGACCGCTCAGCAAAACCGCAGGGTCACGATCTGCTTGGCCTCCAGTTGAAGCATAACGCGCCCGTCCTCGACCGGGTAAGCCTGGCCGGTGGGGTCGCTCTCGAAATCGACCGGGTAGGCTTCGCGCGGCCGGTCCACCCCTTCAGGCCAGCCGGATAGATCCAGGACGGCCTTGACCGGCTTTGGGTTCGGGTTGAACAGGCGCGCTTCCAGCCCATCGCCGGCCCGGCGCAGGCTGGTGAGCACCACCTGGCCCTCCAGGGCGAGGAAGCCGGCCTCGACCGGCAGGCTACACTCCTGGCGGAAGCGGGTCACATCCGCCTGGGTCAGGTGCACAGCCTGCAGCCCGCCCGAAAGCTGCTGCCCCAGGTCGAACAGCCCGGCCCGCTCCGGCTCGCCGGTCAGCGGGACGATCCAGTAGCGGAAGTGCAGCTCGCCCTGCACCTGCCCGCCCGGCTCGCCGTTGGTGTTGACCGTCTTCTGCGTGGCGCGGAAGAGAGTCAGGGCGATGGGCCGCTCGGGCAGATCCTGCACGGCGGCCTCCAGCAGGCCCGCGCTGACCACCGCCAGCCCGCGGCGCTCGTCGAAGACTGCCGTGAAGGTCTGCTGCGGGCGGGTCTCGACTTCCTGCTCGCGGTAGCGGTAATTGTCCTCACGCAGCCGGACCGGGCGCTCGACCACGTCGAAGGGGCTGTCCATCAGGCAGGTCTCGGCCTGCGCCCCGCTGGGGAACAACACCCGCAGGCGGTGGTCGCGGACATCATTGTGGACGGTGGTGTCGACCTCAACCCACTCCGCGCCTGCCCGCAGCGTGACCAGGCTGTCAATCACCAGGCCGTGGAAATCGGACGAACGGGTCATGCGCTCGAAGTGGAATTCGGCCGGAACCTCCATCACCGTGCGCAGG
>CAZBDC010000330.1:0-3459 GCA_964490575.1 uncultured Anaerolineaceae bacterium
CAACTTTACTACAAAAGCCCTATCTGCTTAAGCCATTTTTGGCGAAGGTATTGGTCACAATCACTCATTATCAACTCGACGAGGGTGGGCCTTGAGGATTTTCAACCCAGGATCTCGCGGGAGATCGCCCCCCAGCCCGAGCCATACAAGAGGTGAATCCATGCCAGTAACAGAACAAGTGGGGCATGCGCCCCGCAACGATTGGGAAAACCCGCAGCTGGTAGCCGTCAACCGCTTCCCGGCCCATGCGACCGGGCTACCTTTCCCGGATGAGGCAAGCGCGCTCAGCCGCGACCCCGGGCGCACGCCCTGGCGCGTGGACCTGGATGGGAACTGGAAGTTCCACTATGCTCCCAACCCGGACACGCTCCCAGAGGGGTTCTTCGCCGAGGATTTTGACGCTGCTGCCTGGGACGAGATCGAGGTGCCCGGAAACTGGATGCTGCAGGGCTACGATAAGCCGATTTACTGCAACGTCAGGATGCCCATCCCCAACACGCCGCCTTTCGTCCCGCAGGAGGATAACCCGACCGGGCTGTACCGGCGCGAGTTTGACCTGCCGGCTGATTGGCAGGGCCGGCGGGTGATCCTGTTCTTTGGCGGGGTCGAGTCAGCTTTCTATGTGTGGGTCAACGGCCAGAAGGTCGGTTTCAGCAAGGACTCCCGCCTGCCGGCTGAGTTTGATATCACCGCCTTCGTGCGCCCGGGCAAGAACGTCGTGGTGACAGAGGTCATCCGCTGGTCAGATGGAAGTTTCCTGGAGGACCAGGACCACTGGCGCATGGGCGGCATGTACCGGCACGTGATGGTCTATGCTCTGCCCAAAACTTACCTGGCCGACGTGTTTGCCAAACCATCCCTGGATGCCAGCCTCACCGACGGCATGTTGGAGGTGGAGGCGCGCCTGGGCGGGGTGAGCGAGCAGACGACGGGCTGGCGGGTTGAGATGCAGCTCTTCGACGCCCAGGGCCAGCCGGTCTTTGCCGGTTACCAGGGGGCTGAGTACAAGTTCAACACCTGGGATATTGCTAAGGTGACCCTCAGCCAGCCGGTCGAGGCGCCGCAAAAGTGGTCGCACGAGACGCCCTACCTGTATTCCCTGGTGGTCGCGTTGATTGACTCACAGGGGCAGCCTGTCCAGTACTTCTCCACGCGGGTCGGTTTCCGCAAGGTGGAGATCCGCAACCGCGAGCTGCTGGTCAACGGCCGGCCGGTGTTGTTCAAGGGCGTCAACCGTCACGAGCACGACGAAAAGCGCGGCAAGGCGCTGACGATGGAGTCGATGTTGGCCGACATTCTGCTGATGAAGCGCTACAACGTCAACGCGGTGCGAACCTGTCACTATCCCAACGACGAGCGTTGGTACGATCTGTGCGACGAGTACGGCATCTATGTGTGGGATGAGGCCAATATTGAGACCCACTCAGTCTATAACTGGCTGTGCAATGACCCCGAGTGGCGCAATGCCTTTGTCGAACGCGGGGCGCGCATGGTCGAGCGCGATAAGAACCATCCTTCGGTTATCACCTGGTCGTTGGGCAACGAGTCGGGCTACGGGCCAAACCATGACGCCATCGCTGGCTGGATCCGCGGCTATGACCCCTCGCGCATCGTCCATTACGAGGGGACCACGCGCCTGGGCTGGGATGCCGGGCACCTGGCCAGCGACCTGACCTGCCCGATGTACCCGCCTATCGACCGCATGATCGATTACGCCCTCAACCCCAGCTACACCCGCCCGCTGATTATGTGCGAATACGCCCACGCCATGGGCAACTCAGTCGGCAACCTGAAGGAATACTGGGAAGCGATCGAAAATTATCACGGGCTGCAGGGCGGTTTCATCTGGGACTGGGTTGACCAGGGGCTGGTCAAGACCGACAAGAAGGGCGTCTCCTACTGGGCTTACGGCGGCGACTTCGGCGATACGATCAACGACATGAACTTCTGCATCAACGGCCTGATCTTCCCCGACCGCACCCCGCACCCGCCCATGGTCGAGTTGAAAAAGCTGAGCCAGCCGGTGGCTGTGCGCGCCGTGGACCTGGAAAACGGCCTGGTTGAGGTCGTCAACAAGCATGACTTTGTCACCCTCGGCTATCTCAAGGGCAGTTGGGAGCTGGCGGTCGATGGCGAGGTCGTGCAGTACGGCCCGCTGCCCCGGATGACCACCCGCCCAGGCTTTGCTGAAACGATCAGCATCCCCTACCGCGTGCCGCGCCTGTCGTTTGGGGAGGAATGCTTCCTGACGCTGCGCTTTAAGCTGGCAGAGGATACCCTATGGGCGCAGGCCGGGCACGAAGTGGCCTGGGAACAGTTCAAGCTGCCGGTCGCGGCCTCTGCGCCTGCCGTGGCGGTGGAACTGCCCGCGGTCACCGTGCAAGAGACCGGGGCTGAAATTGCCGTGAGCGGGCCGGATTTCGAAGTGGCTTTCGATCGAGAAAGCGGTAAGATCACCCGCTATGCCTGGCAGGGGGTGGACCTGGTCCAGTCTGGCCCGGCCCTGAACGTCTGGCGGGCGCCGACCGATAACGACGGCTTCAAATGGATGACGGACGACCCATGGATTCGCAGCCAGAAAAAGCTGCTTTCGCAGTGGCTGGTGGCTGGCCTGGATCGGTTGGTGAGCCGCCTCGACTTGCTTGAATGCGCCCAGGTGCGCCCGCAGGCCGTGGAGGTTCGCGCGGTACATACCCTGCAAGCCGAGGGTGTTGAGGCCGGTTTCCGCCACGCGGTCACTTACACGGTCTTTGGGAACAGCGCGGTGCGCATGGACCAGTTGGTCACGCCTTTTGGCAGCCTGCCGGCCCTCCCGCGGTTGGGCGTCTCGCTGACCGTGCCGGCCGGGTTTGAGAACTTCACCTGGCTCGGCCGCGGTCCGGAGGAAAGCTACATCGACCGCAAGGCCGGGGTCCCGGTCGGGCTGTACCAGGGCACGGTGGACGAACAATACGTGCCGTATATCATGCCCCAGGAGAACGGCAACAAAACGGACGTGCGTTGGGCCGCGCTCAGCAGTGCCTCTGGCGTCGGGCTGCTGGCGACTGGCGAACCACTGCTGGAGGTGTCGGTCAGCCACTATACTGCTGACGACCTGTACCAGGCCATGCACACCAACGAACTGACCCGCCGGGATGAGGTGACTTTCAACCTGGACTGGATGCAGTGCGGCCTGGGCGGCAATTCTTGCGGGCCGCGCACGCTGGATAAATACCTTGTCCCGCCGGTCGAGACGCGTTTTGCCATCCTCTTCCGGCCCTTCGGCCCGGGCGCTTCGCTGCGCCGGCTCGGCCGCGAGTGGGTGGAGTAAATTCTGGTATTTGGGTTTAGCGGGCAGCTTAGCTGCCCGCTAAAACCCACGATCAAATTCGGAGGCAAGATGAGGGATGGCCGGTATCGTCAAACACGGTTGAAAGCGCTGGGGATGGGGTTACTGGCGCTGGTGATGGCGCTGTCTTT
>CAZBDC010000331.1:0-3426 GCA_964490575.1 uncultured Anaerolineaceae bacterium
AACACTACGCTCTTCCTATCTCCACTCTTATTATAAGTCAACCCCGCCAAAATAAAAGTGCCTGTTTGTGTGGGCGGCGCAGCCGCCCACACAAACTGGCACAAAGTACCCAATGAGGATCAGTTGTTGTGGTAGAAGGGGGTGGGGAGAAGGAAGGGCTGGTCGATGCCGGTGGCGGTGATGAACACGCGCCCCCAGGAGGCTTCGCCGTCGGCGGCGATGCAGGTCTGGAAGACGAGCTGCCCGGGGTGGGTGTAGACGCGGTTGAACAGGTCGGCGCTGGACAGCCGCCGGTCCTGCGGGGCGCTCAGGTCGATAAACTGCGAATAGGGGCTGGTGGGGCTGAGGGCCTGGTAGCTCTCGATCTTCTCGACCCGGAAGCGGGCGGTGTGCCCGTCGCCGTACACGACTGACACCACGTCGCCGACCCGGATTTCGGCAAAGCGCTTGCCGCTGAGGAAATTATGCGCCAGCAGCCCGGTCGTGCCGTACTGGCGGGGCAGGCTGAACTGGGTCAAAACGTCCGCTTCGGAGGAGACGAAGGCCGGCTGGTCCTTGGGCTGCTGGACGACCGGCAGCGCAAAACGCCCCTCGACCGCGACGGCCACCGCGTCGGCGGCTTTCCCGTTCAGATAGGGCGCGGCCAGCGCTTTCAACTCGGGCAGCGTGCCGGCGCCCGGCCCGCCCTGGCTGAGCAGGCTGCCCGTGGCGGCCGGGGTGATGCTGGTGGAGGGCAGAATCTGAAAAACGGCGCTCTGGCCGCGCAGCAGGCGCGGCAGGATGATGAGCAGCAGGAATGCGACAAAGAAGACGGGGATGAAGAAGAAAGATACTCTCATGTTTTAATGCCTGGATACCCTCCTATATTAAACGAAAAGCAGGCTGAAGGGAAGGGCGGGATGGCTTACACAATTGAAAGGTAGTAATAAGGGCATTTGATATAATGGAGCATCTGACCGGCCCGCGCCGGTCGGGACAATCCTGACTTCGAGGTCTGCATGATCGAAACCCCTGCTCCGGCCAGCGAGCCGCCCGCCGGGCGCTCCCCCGGCCAACTCCTCTCCCGCGAGCGCCTGCTGCGCGGCGCGGCGGTGGTCCTCCTCCTGCTGGTGGGGGCCTATTTCCGCTTCACCGGGCTGACCTGGGGCGGCTACGAGTACCCGCACCCCGACGAGCGCTTCCTGATCTGGGTGGTGGCGGATATCGCGCCGGTGAGCAGCCCGGGCGAATACTTCGACACGGCCGTTTCCACCCTCAACCCGGCCAACCGCGGGCACGCCTTCTACGTCTACGGCGACCTGCCGGTCATCCTGACCCGCTACATGGCCGAGTGGCTGGCCGACCCGGTCGGGTGGGAGCAGATCCTGCAGGTGGGGCGGGGCCTGTCGGCAACCTTCGACCTGCTGACGGTCCTGCTGGTGTTCCTGATCGCCGAACGGCTGGCGGGCTGGCGGGTGGGGGCGCTGGCCGGGTTGTTCGCGGCCGGGGCGGTCCTGCAGATCCAGCAGGCCCATTTCTTCACGGTCGACAGCTTCGCGACCTGCTTCACCACCCTGGCGGTCTACCTGGCGGTGCGGCTGGCGGGCGACCCCGAGCCGGAGGCGCGCCCGGCGGCCCTGCGCCAGGCGCTGTGGCTGGGGCTGTTGTTCGGCGCGGCGGTGGGGCTGGCGATGGCCTGCAAGCTCAACACCCTGCCGGTGGCCGGGCTGCTGCCGGCGGCGCTGGCCATCCGCTGGCTGCGCGGCGGGGCGGGCGAGCGCCTGGAGCGGGCCGCACCGCGGGGCGCGGAGCGGGCCATGGGCCTGGCCGGGGTGGCCCTGGCCGGCGGGCTGGCGGCCTTCCTGGTCTTCCGCCTGGCCCAGCCGTACGCCTTCGCCGGGCCGGGCTTCTTCGGGCTGGGCATTGACGCGGGCTGGCTCAAGTCGATCCGCGACCTGAGCGCCCAGTCGGCCGGCGACGTCGATTTCCCGCCCGCGCTGCAGTGGGCGCGCCGCCCGGCCTGGTTCTCGCTGCAGAACCTGGTCCTGTTTGGGCTGGGCGTTCCGCTGGCGGCGGCGGCCTGGGCCGGCTTTGGCGGGCTGGCGGTGATCCTGGCGCGCCTGGCCCTGGGCGGGCGGGGCCGGCGGCGGCTGCTGCACCTGCCCTGGTCGGGCGCGCTGCTGGTGTGGGCCTGGACCGGCTTCTACTTCGCCTGGCAGTCGACCGCCTGGAACCCGACCATGCGCTACCAGCTGCCCATCTACCCGACCCTGGCGGTCCTGGCGGCCTGGGGGTTGGGTTATGCCTGGAAGCATCCCTGGCGGCGGGCGGCGGCGAGGGTGAGGGCGCAGCGTGATGAGTCCGGGCCGCGGTTTGGGTCCGGGCTGCTGCGCCCCTACGCGGTGGGGGCGGCGGGCGCGCTGGTGCTGCTGCTGACCCTGGCCTGGGCCTTCGCTTTCACCCGCATCTACACCCGCACCGAGACGCGCCTGGCAGCCAGCCAGTGGATTTTCGCCAATGTGCCGGCCCCGGTTAACCTGGAGCTGCAGCCGCAAGGCCAGGCCGCGCCGGTCCGCCTGCTGGTGGGGGTGCCGGAGCGGGTCTCCGTCTCCCCCGGGCGGCCTTACCTGGCGCTGTTTGACCTGAACCGCCAGGGCGCGCTGGAAGCGGTGCGCCTGCCGCGCGTGCAGGTGATGACCGCCGGGCTGCAGCCGGGCATGCGCCTGCGGGCGCGCATCTACGACCCGGCCCGGCCGCAGGAGACCCTGGCGGAGGCGGCCCTGCCGCTGTCGGACGGCCGCTACGAGTCGCTCGACCTGCCGGCGGCGGACCTGCCGCTGCTCGCGCCCGGGCGCTACGGGCTGGCGCTGGAGGTCGACGGCCCGGCGGCCCGGCCCGGCGCGGAGGATTGGGAGGCCGGCGTCGTCCCGGCGCTGGAGGGGCTGCCGGTGATCGAGCTGGAAGGGCAGGTCTCGCTGCGCCTGTACGGGCGGGCCCAGGGGATCGAGCTGGGCGGCCTGGCATCCGAGCTGGGGCGCCTGGAAGTTGGCGAATCCGGCACGCTGCGCCAGGTGCGCCTGCCGCAGGGCGCGGAGGTGGCTTCGGCCACCCTGATCCTGAGCGACCCGGCCACCGGCGCGCCGCAGCCCTCGGCGCTGCCGCGCCCGCCCGACGAGGCCGCGCTGGCGCTGGTCAACCCGCTCACGGTGCGGGCCGGGGTGAGTTACCTGGCCGGGCTGGCGGCCGACGTCCCGGGCCAGCCGCTCGACCCGCGCCTGGCGGTGCGCTTCGAACTGCTGGACGACCCGTTCAGCCAGTGGCTGCCGGCCATCGGGCCGCTGGCCCGCCCGGGCGAGCCGCTGGCGCTGATGGTCTACCCGCAGGAGAGCGGGGCGCTGCGCCAGGTGACGCTGGCGCACGCGGCCCAGGTGGACCCGGACGTGTACG
>CAZBDC010000332.1:0-3417 GCA_964490575.1 uncultured Anaerolineaceae bacterium
AGATAATGAGCGGTGACTGGAGTTCAGACGTGTGCTCTTCCGATCTGGGTAAGCCCATTGGCCCATAAACCGCAGCCGGCCAGAGCTCCCCACAGGCCCAACCATTTCCAAGGGAATCGGGCCTTCTCATCGCAGACGTGCCTGCGGAAAACAGCCAGGCTGATGAGCAGGATCAGGTTCCCAAGCAAAAGCGCTTCCCCATATCCTCCCAGGCTCGCAGTCGTGTACAGGGTCACGTTCACGGTAGGGATGGCCAGCAGCCCGCCAGCCAGCAGCCCAACTTTCCGCGTGCCAAAGGCTTCCTGGCCAATCCAGACCGTTGTTGCGACCGTGCCCAAATAAAGCATCAATTGAACTGCGCGGATCACCCACACCTGCTGGCCAAAAAGAGCAAAGCCAGCCGCGACCAGGAAAGCGTCCAGGCTGCCCATATAGGCCTGCCCGTAAAAGAAGACTGGCCGCTCACCCATCAAGATATGCCGGGCCATCAGGCCAACGACCGCCTCATCCGAGTTAAATGGAATCACATCCCAGAAAATAAAAACCATTTTCCAGGCTGCCGCAAGAAAAACCACGGACAGAGTCGCAAGAGGTCCAGGTCGAAATAATTTCATACAGGTATTTATTCACAAATAAAGATCAGGACACTTAAGTATTTTAGTAGCATGCCCGATCCTTTACAACCAATCCCCGTCCTATTTGGGTTGACAAAATTGCAAACCTGTTGGATCTTCCCAGGCTAATAAAAAGGTTGTATCAATTAACTATGTCCGCAGCCTGGATTAAGTCCCGTTTGCTTTCGCTCCCCCTGCTGTTCTGGATCTTTGTCACCGCGGCCACAGCCGGATATCTCTGGGGCGCTGCGGCGGTCCCCTTCCATCCAGATGAAACTTCCTATTTATTTATGTCAGGGGACGCGGAAATATTCTGGCAGCAGCCGGCCGATTTATTCTGGCAACCGGAAAACGAAGACAATGTGCGCCAGCGCTACCGTGAACTGGATGCCCCCCTGACCCGCAATCTGCTCGCCTTAGGGCGGTGGATCGCCGGTCTGCCGGCCCCTCAAAACGACTGGGACTGGAGCAAGACCTGGCCAGAAAATCAACAGGCCGGCGCGCTGCCCGGCTCAAACCTGCTGCTGACCGGCCGGCTGGCAATGGCAGTGCTTTTTCCATTCAGTTTAATATTTTTATTCCTGGCTGCGCGAAACCTCGCGAATGAACCCACCGCCTGGATAGCCGTTCTGCTGCTTGCCAGCAACTCGCTGGTGCTGCTGCACACGCGCCGGGCAATGGCGGAAAGCATCCTGCTTTTGGGCGCAATCCTGGCAATCTGGGCGTCGCTGAAAGACCATAAACACCCCTGGGTGATCGCATTCTCTGCTGCGCTGGCTTTCTGCGCCAAATATTCCCTGGCTGCGCTTGCACCTGCAGGCCTGCTGGCTGTCCTGTTCCAGGCTGCGCGCCAACCCCGCCGGTCCCTGGCGCGTATTGCGGGCCAGATCATTCTCTACGGGGCCACGTTCATCCTCGTCACGCTTTTCCTGCACCCGTTTACCTGGCGACATCCGCTCCCGGCGATCCAGGCTGCTGTCAAAGCACGCCAGGAACTGGCCGGCGCGCAAACCCGCGACCGGCCCGAGCAGGCGCTGACGACGCTCGGCCCGCAGCTGATCGCAATGATCGGCAGCCTGTACCTGACCCCGCCCCTGTTTTCAGAAACCGGCAATTACCAGGTCGAGACCCGACCGGCTGAAACTGCCTACCTGGATAACCCAATGCACAGCCTGTTCCGCTCCATCCCTGCCGGCGCGGCTTACCTTACCCTCAGCCTGTTCGGATTCACTATCGGGATCTGGGCTGCCTTCAGAGACACCGGAAACTGGCGCCTGATCGTGCTGCTGGCAGCCACAATCCTCCAGGCAGTCGCGCTCCTGGCGCTCGTGCCACTGCCCTGGCAGCGATACTATATGCCGCTGGTTCCCTTTGCCATTTTATGGACGGCTTACGGCATAAACCGGGTTGGTCAGGCTTTGCACCGGTCGATTCGGCTCAACTCCAGGCAGATCTACACCGCCCGGCGAAAAACCCGGTGATTCTTATAAGCCACGCCTCCGGCAGTGATCAGATCTTTGCGCATCTGGCTGGCAGTTTCAGCCACCTGGGTCAGTTCGCCGTCCTCGTAAGTCGACTCCAGCAGAGTTTTCTCCATCTCGTAGTATAGAAGCGCATTCCCGCCGCGTCCCTGGAATTGGGGCAGGACCCCGGCGCCATTTAGCGAGATCATCTTCGTACGGTTTAATTCCAGCATAATGTCAGCAATTCCCCAGGGGGTAATTTTTCCCCGCTGGCGTTGGAGTGCAGCAGATATATCTGGAAAACCAAACAGAAAACCAACTACCTCATCGTTGTAATTAATAATCTTGATCAGCTTGGGAATCGCGACCATGATGATGGTATCCAGGACGAACTTGATTTCCCGATCAGTCATCGGCCAATATTCCCAGTTGTTGACAAAGGTCTTGTTATAGGCCTCACCAATCCGTTTGGTATACCCGATCAGCTCGCGCTTGTTCTTAAAATTAATTACTTTGAATTTCCCGCGCTCTTCCACCCGGCGAGCGACCTCGCGCACCTTTTCGGGGATCCGAAAATGCTCTTTCGGAAGATAACAGGAAACAAAATCGACCTCTTTTTCAAACCCGATGGTTTCAACCAGTCTTTGATAATATGGGTGGTTGTAATTCATCATCGTCATCATCTGGCGATGCTCGTGCCCTTCAATCTGGATCCCATACCCATCAAACAGGCTCAGGCCTTTCGGGCCAATCAACGTGTCCAACCCCCGCTTCTTGCACCATTCCAGAGCCGCGTCGAACAGAGCGTTAGCCGCTTCCTGGTCCTCCACGCAATCAAAGAGGTAGAAATTGGCCTTGCGGGTATCGTGATATTTATTAAAGGCCTTATTCTCAAGGACTCCAATCCTGCCAACCATTTTTCCGCCGTTGCGCGCGACAAAGAAATCTCCATCGGAGTGCTCGTAAAACGGATGCTTGTTTCGATTGAGCATTGTTTTGATATCACTGTAAAATGGCGGCACCCACTGCTTATGACCCGTGTATAGATCGTAATGAAACTGCACAAATTCATTTACCTGGCTTTTTGAACTGGTATCAATCTTCTCAATACTGACCATCATAACCTCTCAAGAAATGGATTGGCCTGGGTTTGCAAAGATATCGCCGGTATCGACCTGAAAAAAGATCAATACCGGATTGATACAAAAAGCAGTAGAGAATAATGTTGTGAGTATACACCCACTTAATTGCCAGCGCTATAATATTCGCTGCCCAACTTCTACGCCAGATTACGCAACCCTTTTTCTGTAGGATTGGTCAGGTGACCGTATCGGATTTTC
>CAZBDC010000333.1:0-3355 GCA_964490575.1 uncultured Anaerolineaceae bacterium
CCCTACACGACGCTCTTCCGATCTCAAGGAGGGCCTCGTTTCGATCCACCAGGTCTTGTAACCGCCGGGAAATATATTGAATAATTATTGTGGCAGATGAAGGCCGCTGCTCAACTTCTTGAATCCATTCTTCAATCTGTTCAGAGGATATCAAATTAATTCTCCCGATTTGGTAGGATGATTAAGCCAAACCATATAAATTATATATGACCCTCCAAATGATTTTATGACGATTGTTTTTTTATCCAAAATTTCGTAAACTCATATTAGCCATCCAACCTTTGTCTGTTTCATTCCAGAATCGGGCTCAAAAGGAACGGAATACAGAAAAAAAGTGTATTCATAAAAGGAGCATCCCCATGGCAAAAGCACGGACCGGTTTTATCCCTGTTGACAATGGCTTTCGTTTTGTCAACTACTTTGAATTTCGTTTCCCGGTCAAATATTCGCTGCCTTTTACCGGCCAGTTAGACCTAAACGACATCATTTTTGGCCTGTGTGGCGGAATGTGCTTTTCAGCCCTGGATTACTTCTATGCGAAACAGGTTCCTCCGACGGATGAAAACCCCCGACAATTAAATGGCAAGTTGTTCACGTACCTTTGCCAACGGCAGTTAGACAGCCTGAGCATCCAGGTTGTGATAAAGATTCTGGATTGGATGTTGAATGAAGATCGGGTAATTTCCACTCGAATGGCCCGTTATGAAATCCCCAAATTGCGCCGGTCTTTAGACAAAGGCCAACCAGCAGTATTATGCCTGATTCGAGTGCAGGGCTTAGGGGATCCCACCCGCAATCACCAGGTACTGGCTACCGGGTATGAGGTTGAACCCTCTACGGGTGATCTGGTAGTGGATCTCTATGACCCGAACTATCCAGGCCGTGAAACTCACATGCGCATAAGCCAGCCGCGGGCAGGTGCAGATCGGAACATTATTCAATCCACTGGAGAAAAAACACGGGGATTCTTCATTGTTCCTTACAAAGCCCGGCGTACATTTCCAAGGCCGGAACCGGAAGTCGGTGGTTTGGCATTTGCCTTTACGCAGCCTGAAACCGGTTTCCGCTTGGGTTGGCCGGTTGACAGCCGGATAGTCAACCAGTTATTTGGGGAAAACCCAGATCTTTACCGGCCGTTCAAGCTCCCCGGGCATGAGGGCATAGATTTTTTTGGCCTTACTGGCGCCAACGTGTATGCATGTGCAGATGGCGAAGTATTTCAAAGTGAACATCCCAACGGGCATCCCTATGGCCTTCAAATCCGCATCCGGCATGAGTATGAAGGGCAGATTTACCACACAATTTACGCCCACCTGGCACAGAGCTTCGTGAAAAATAAACAGAAGGTAAAAGCCGGGCAGCGAATTGGCCTGGTGGACAATACCGGTAATTCATTTGGCTCGCACTTACACCTGACTCTGAAACGTGAAGGCGCTCAAACCCCGGGCTATCCAAAAGGAATTATTGACCCCTGGCCATACCTGCAAAGCTCTGTAACACCTGTTGATGAACCGCCTCCCTCCCCTAGTGGTATCACCGTTTATACCACTGCACAGCTTAATCTTCGCAATGGGCCGACGAGTGACGCGCCAATCCAGACAATATTACCCGTTGGTGAGGCTCTGGCTGTACTTGGTGAAGCCGAATCAATTAAGAAAAAAATCGGTCAGCCAGATCAATGGCTGCAAGTCCAGACTGCGGCTGGCCTGATCGGTTTTGTGGCGGCATGGTATGTGCAAGATACCCAGCAACAGGCTTTCCCGCCAAGTGGGATCGTTGTATACCCTAATGACGCGCTTAACATGCGCTCTGGTCCTGGGACCGGCTTCCCAATAATAGCCCAATTAACATCGTCAGATCCACTATCTGTCTTGGGAGATGCCGACAGCATCCGAAGCCAGATTGGTAGAAAAAATGAGTGGCTGCAGGTGCAGAACCAGTTGGGGACGCAAGGTTTTGTGGCAGCGTGGCTGGTTCACATGACCGGTCAAACTCCGCCCTCTTCTGGCTTGACGGTTCGTCCGATGGGCACATTAAATGTTCGCGCTCGTCCAGATACTGACGGCAACATCCTGACCTTTGTAACCCCCACGGATATTCTGGTTGTTCTGGGAGAGAAGGATCAGGTTCAGGCAATCGTTGGTAAAGAGAATCAATGGCTCCTGGTTCGGACACCCGCTAAATTCATCGGTTATGTTGCCGCCTGGCTGGTAAGCCCGGCAGGTAGTGATCTTCCTCCAACAGAACCTGCGATATCAGGTAAGCTGCTGGTGACCCCCATTGCTGACATTAACCTGCGCGCCCAACCATCTGCAAACTCCCCTCGTGTGAGTGGGGCTTTTCGGAATGAGGTTTTAGAAGTCGTCGAAGCGGATCTTGACCAGTCAGCAGCAAAGATCGGGAAGCAGGATACATGGATATTTGTGCAAAAATCGGACAAAATTACCCGCGGTTGGGCTGCAGCCTGGTTTTTAATTATAAAAAAATAGGATCCAGAAGGCTGAAAAATCAGTTAGAATAGATGCTGCCTTGTTTTCACAACTTCTTTATTTCAACGAATCTGCAGGTTGATACCTGTTGGTATTCTTGAAGTAAAACAGAACCTCAAAATGACTGGAACACAATACGAACTATGACTGTTGATGCAACTGCAGCTCCTCTTTCTTTACCTATGCTTGGTTTCAATCTTGTGCTCGGAATTGGATTATCGTTGATTATCGCCTGGTACTATCAACTCTTCGGGGCCTCCCTCTCGAACCGATCACAATTTGCTCCCATCCTACCAATGTTGACCCTCATCACTCTACTGGTCATTACCATAGTGAAGTCTTCTCTAGCCCTTTCGCTAGGGTTGGTAGGCGCCTTATCCATCGTTCGTTTTCGCACAGCGATTAAAGATCCAGAAGAATTGATCTTCCTTTTTTTTGCGATTGCCATTGGCCTTGGCCTTGGCGCCGATCAGCGCATCCCAACACTGTTGGCTTTTGCTGGTATCATGCTATATCTAGCCGTCCGTGCATTTTTAGCACGCTCTCGGAAAGGCTCCCACAGCTTATACCTAAATGTTCAAATCGAAAATAATATGGATGGCTCAGCTCTTTTTGAGCAGGTAAATAAACTGCTCCTGACAGAATTTCGGGAGGTCGACCTGCGAAGATTAGATCACAATAACAATCTCCTTCAAGTGACTTATTACTTATACGTCCGCGACGAATCGGCCCTGGTACGAATAATGGATAAGTTATCAGCCGCTTATCCAAACAGCAGCGTCAGTCTCGTCGAGCAAAACAACCTCCTTGGAGGATAAAAGATCGGAAGAGCACACGTCTGAACTCCAGTCACCGCTCATTATCTC
>CAZBDC010000334.1:0-3350 GCA_964490575.1 uncultured Anaerolineaceae bacterium
CAAGCGCCAGGCCTGCGCGTGCTGGTGACCTCGCGCGAGCCGATCCATTTACAGTGGGAATGGATTTTTGAGGTACAGGGTCTGCCCGTCCCTGAATCAGCCCGGCCTGAGATGTTCGAGTCAAACAGCGCTCCGGCGCTCTTCTTACAGCGCATGCGCCAGGCCACACCACAACTTGCATCCGATGCGAAGAGAACCTCTGCGGATGCCCCGGCCATTCTGCAGATATGCAGGCTGGTAGATGGGCTGCCGCTGGCCATCGAGCTGGCTGCTTCATGGGCGCGGGTCATGTCGCCGGCTGAAATCGCTGCCGAACTGGCGCAGGGGCTGGACCTGCTCGAAACCAATCTGCAAGATATGCCCGACCGCCATCGCTCTATCCGGCTGGTGTTTGATCATTCATGGAAACTGCTGACCGGGGAAGAACGCGCAGCGTTAATGGCCCTGGCTGTCTTTCCGGGCGGATTCACGCGTGAAGCGGCCCAAAAAGTGGCTGGCACTTCGGTTTTGCTGCTCTCTGCATTGGTGAGCAAGTCGCTGCTGCGGTATGGAAAACAGGCCGGTCGATACGACTTCCACGAACTGGTTCGCCAGTATGCCCTTAACCAACTCGGTAAAAACCCGGAGCAGGAACATTCCGTTCACGACCGGTTGGCCGAATATTTTGCCAGCTGGCTGGCGGATCTGGAGATGCCAATCAAAAGCGCTCAGCAGAACTTCGTCTCCCCGCGTGTTCAGGCTGAATCGGCCAACTGGGCTGCAGCCTGGCGCTGGGCCGCTCGAAACCAGCGGCTGGACTTACTCCGCAAGATGGAACTCTGCCTGTACTGGTATTACGAAATCAACGGCGACAATGCCGAGGCCGTCTCTTCGATCGCCTACGCCGTCGACGAGCTACGCGCGGCAGGCGCTCCCACCAATATGACCACCGATTTACAGAAAGGAACCTTTGCACTGCTGGTTGATCAGTTAGGCTGGTTCGAAGGCCGCACCGGCAACGTGGATAAAGCAATGACGCTGTTCGACAATGCCCTGGCGCTGGCCCAGGAAATGGAGCAGCCAGACCACGAAGTTCTCTACTATATCTATATCAATTACGGGTACACCGCCTTGATTGCCGGCGACCTGGAAAAATCCGCTCAAACGACCCGGATCAGCCTGGAGCATGCGCTTGCGTTGGGTAAGCCCTGGTATGCCGCGATCGCGATCACAATTTTGGGCATTATCGAATACCAGCACGGCCATCTTATTGAGGCCGACCGGCAGTTGACCAGCAGCCTCCAACTCTGGCGTGAGGTCGGTGACCTGCGCGGGCTGGTTTTCTGCATGCTCTATCTCGGCGGAGCGGTGTTCGCGTTGGGGAACTATGATCGGGTTGAGGCCATCGTGAATGAGAGCAATGCCATTGCCCGGCAAAAGGGGGATCGCTGGGCGCATGCGTTTGGCCTGGACCTGCTCGGAAATGTTTCCATCGCCCGCGGAGAGATGCAGAAGGCCATCGATTCCTTCCGGCAAAGCCTGGCGCTCTCGCAGGAGATCGGCGACCAGTGGGCAGCCACGCTTGCCCTCATTCACCTGGGCGATGCCCACGTGGCGCATGGAAATCGAGCCGAGGCGCAGCGGTTATTCTGTGAAGCTTATGACCACGCCAGAAAAGCGCACTGGCTTTCTACCACCCTGGAAGTGCTGGTTGCCTCGTTGATTGCGGACGAAGAAAAATCTCCCGAAACCCGGCTGGCCATCGCTGAAGCCGTCCTATCTAACCCGGCGGCGAACCTGCCGACTCGCCAGCGCGCGGCGCAGCTGCGCGACCGGCTCACGGCGCTCCTCACTCCGCAGCAGGTTGAAACAGCCCGTGTTCTGGCTCAGCAGAAAACCGTTGAGCAGTGGGCCACAGCATTCTTCATGGGGGACAGTACAGAAAACCGACCGTTTCGTGAATCGGACTGGGAATGGTCGCCAGAAGTTAACTCAGCTTAGCGGAGCCTTCGGCATACAGGTAAAAAGCAACCTCATACATTCCAGCCAGTGGGTCTTCAGGTTCCCCCCCATTTTTGACCATACGAAAGAATCCCCAGGTCTGGTCAGCCGGCGTATGCGAACCAGGCATAAAAACCAATAACCTGAACTGTCGCACACCGGCCGGAACCCCGGCAGCCGCATTACGGGCGGATGAACGCACTTTTTCTAATAAACTATCTGGAAGCGCCAGCAGGCGCAGTGTGTCGTTTAGCCAGGAATCAAGATACGCCCAGGCCAGATCATCAATTGATCGCTCTACAGCAGCGTGCAGCAGCCAGTTTCGGCCCGCAAATGGGTGATGGATTGTGTCATTCATAACCATTTTATACAACACCATCCGGAACCAGGGGTGCGAGAAAACCAGACAAAAATCAGGACAACAAAAATTGATGCTTTTGAGAGATTATTTCCTCGCTTCCTTAAAATCTCTTGTAAAACATAAACAAAAGTTCTATAATAATTTCGCTCTGCAAAACTACCGCTGCTATTCGAATCCGGTCGAATCACAGGCGGCGCGGTTGTCACATTCTCCACCAGAATAGCATCATTTTGTGAAGCAATCCCTACCTCGGGTTGCCGTACCGCTTCAGGATGACCACAAACGGCCCATCCCCAAAGGAAATTACCGTGAATCCTACTGTTTTTACCGGCCCCCTGGCCTTTTATGGTGCCCACGGCATCATGACCAACCCTGGCGACCTGGCTTACCTGCTGCCTGGCCAGCCCACTGGCATTCCCGACCTGTGCCGGGTCGTTCAAGGCCTGCTGATCCACCCGCTGGTCACCGACCTGTACAGCGTCGAACTGACCAGCACGCAGAAGAAAGAGGTCAACATCCGCCCCGTACACGAGATGTTGGCACGGATCCAGGCCATGGACCCTGCCCCGCTCGACCAGCCGCGGGCACCCGGCGAGCGCCTGGTCGGCAACTGCCGCGACCATGCCGTGCTGTTCTGCGCGCTACTGCGCCACCAGGGCCGTCCGGCCCGCGTGCGGGTTGGCTTCGCCGCCTACCTCGACCCCAAGATAAACGCCGATCACTGGGTCACCGAGGTGTGGGACGCAGAAAAACAGGCCTGGTTCCTGGTCGACCCGCAGATCGACGAGGTCCAGCGCAGGCACCTGGGGCTGGCGTTTGACCCGGGCCGCCTGCCAGCCGGGCAGTTCATCCCCGCCGCCCAGGCCTGGGCCCAGTGCCGCAAGGGCAAGGCCAAATCCGGCACCTTCGGGCACAACCGCAAGCTGCGCGGCTGGTCGTTCCTGCGCGGGTCGCTGCTGCTCGAACTGGCCGCGCTGAACAAGGTCGAGCTGCTGCCATGGGACCATTG
>CAZBDC010000335.1:0-3330 GCA_964490575.1 uncultured Anaerolineaceae bacterium
CACTCTTTCCCTACACGACGCTCTTCCGATCTTGTTGCTTTTGCCCCATATAAAGTCGAGTTTGAGAGATCAGTCTTCTTCAAGTTAGCATTCGAGAGATTAGCATTTTTAAAATTGCTTCCAGCTAATATGCTAGTTGAAAGGTCAGCATCTTCGAGATTCGTTCCAGAAAAATTGGCATCCGTTATTCTGATGTGCGAGAGATCATATCCTTGCAAATCTAGCCCGCTTCCTTCTCCAGTCGTAATAATATTCATAATCTGCGCCCATTTCGCGTCAAGCGTTGCTCCTGTGAAATTTGCTCCCCTTAATTGTGCGTAATCGAAAATTGCCCCAGTACAATCTGAATAACTAAAGTCAGCATGTATCAGATCGGTAAAGGTAAAGTTAGCATCTCGTAGATTCTTGTGAGATAGATCAACCCCTACCATATATTTTCCGCTGAAATCTTGTTTTGACAAATCATTACTTGCGAGTTGGGTTGGGTTAACAAGATCAGCATTTATACTCCCACAAGCAAACATAAAAATAGTGAGAAAGATCAACAAACTAACTAATCGCCGCATAGGTGTCATGCAATAAAACCTTTCTTTTAAAATCATAAGGAAATCATTTAACGAGAGCATAATCTTTATTTTTCACCGGCTCTCCCTATCCTATCGAATAACTGCTGAATAGTGTTTTTGGCTGCAGATGAACCCTGACTAAAGGTTTTACTTATTCGCCAAAGAGAATTAGGTTCTAACACATTGGTTGGCCAGTATTCTCGGGAGCATGCTGTGCACTGAGAGGCTTGATCACCATTTTCATATCCACCAGTAATATCACGACCTACGGAGTACATGGTACAGAATGAGGTTTCATCCAAAAACACGCCTGTTTTTCCTACTGTCCAGCCAATCATTCCTGCTCTGCCATCTGTACTAAAGAATGCGTCGAACAAGCCTTTTATGTCTTTCCAATTCTTTTTTGGCATCCAATCTGCCAAGACGTTATAAGATGCTGTTGAAATATATGTGAATGGGAAGTTATATCCTCTCGCTGCTCCACCCAATCCAAACATAATATTTCCTAAATCTGAAGCATCAATGCAATGCCCGCAAAGGGTAGCGGATCCCTTTTTGAATGGTCCCAAAAAACCGCATCCATTGGTACCACATGGTGGAACGTCAGATTGGTAATCCACGAAAGCATAATCTGCTGCTAAGCCATAAATTGCATACTCAAAAACTCCCAACGCTTCTACAACTGCTTTTGCTGCGAGCAATGAATTTACTGGTGTGCAGCCTAAAGGAATCTTTGTTTTGGCTGATAATTCGTTCAGAATCTCTTTATAAGGGGTATCAACAACAAACATAGACATCGGTAACGGAACTGAAGGATACAAAGATGTAACAACACTTGCTTCCAGCAACATCTTAGTCCGGATTGTTCTCATTTGGGTCCCGTAATTATAATGTTTTTGCATTTGTTCGATAAACCAATTCGTTATGTCTGGACCACAAGTACCCTTTGAACATAAGCCTGATGGATCTGCAAGATTAATAGGATTACTGGACGCGTAATTATATAAATTCCTTTCCTGTTTAGAAGGATCCAACTGAAAGAAACGACCATCTTTAGGGTTATAAAACCTAGCCCTCAAATAGAGCAAGTTGGTGGAAGAAGAAGTCCACTCCCCAGTATATCCATAAGTTGACTGTCCCGTTCCACTGCTGCCGATGACCTCGCCGTATGGCTCATAGCTTTGGGTCAGTGTCACTGCGCCAGATCCATCCACCAACTGGCGCACAGAACCCAGGGCGTCCCCCAGGAAGTAGGCGGACTCCTCGCCGGTGAACTGCCCAATGCGCCCATTCCCGTACAGATAGGTATTCGCCCCGTCCGAGAGCGCCTGGGTCAGCCCGGCGTTCAGATCCAGGGTGAAACTGGTCGTTACCCCGTTGTTGGTCTCGCTGACCCGGTCGCCCAGGCCGTTGTAGGCGTAACTAGCACTCAATCCAGAACGGCTTACCCCCACCAACCGGTTGGCGTGATTGTAAGTGTAGGTATTGGTCCCGTCCGAGAGCAGGTTGCCGTTGTCATCCCAGGCGTAACTGACCCCATCCACACCGGTCAGGCGGTTGGCGACATCGTAGCTGGAGGTTTTCGTCCCGGCCTGGGTCGTTTCGGTCAGGCGGTTGCCGTTCGAATCATAGGCGTAATGGAAGTAGCTCCCACTCGAATCATCGGCCTGGGTGAGCCGGTGGAGCGGGTCGTACAGATAGGTAATCTCAATCGCCGGCAGCGCAGGCGGGTTCGCCGGCGGGCTGCTGCCAGGCGGAGGATAGGCCTGATCCATGCCGGACGCTTTCCGTCCTGCTCTATTGAGTGAGCAGATGGGCCTTGTAAACGAAATATGTCAGCTGTGCGATCATCTGCCGCCTTCTCTCAACGTTTTGGGCAATCCCTAGTATAACTATGACCTATGCTTTTGTTAAGGTGCATGATCCTCACTGCTAGAACCAAATAGCCGGTTGCGCCATTGCGGGCCACGCAAAACGATTGAGGAGATTGCTTCGCTCCGCTTGCAGCAACAGATCAAATAAGGTTTATTATCTGTCCTCATGACATTTAACAGATAGCCATGTGCTTCCCTCTACCGCTATTGAGGTGGCCACATATTGGTGATTTCTGAAAGACAACCGCGATGGGCCTCCAAAAAGGTGCTTGATCATGGGGTCAGAAAAATTACCCCATACTTCCTGTAGATTTTCATTGTAAACATAGTCACTAGATCGAATACTCCTGAGGATACTTAGCGCTTCATTTGGTGACATATCAGGCGTGATAAGCTGACAATATAAGAAATGCTGGTGGATGCTAATCAGCTTTTGGTCAAAATAATTGAATGAAACAATCACGGCAGTGATCAGGATGATTGCACTACCGATTAAGATAACTCTTCTAAGTTTTGGTTTCATGGATCACCTTCCAGTTGAGTTGTTCATTTCCCTCTCAGATTACTTAAAATCCATGCCTCTGGATCAAAAAAGTCATACTCTAAAGCATCACAAGGGTCTATCTGCCTTTTTAATGCATCTTCCCATCTTAAGATGTGACCAAGTTCTATTCCTTTTACACTTAAGTCGTAATCTTGCTTTGTAGCACCTCGAGCAGGAGGGGGAATTCTTGGGTCATCAAAATCGATCTCCTCCCACTGGAACCAAGGGTCATGGTAAAGATTGGCAAATTCGGCAAATCCCCTTCCGAACTCATCAAAATACTCTATCGACACATGTTAGCATATAGCAACTGGCCAGCCAGGGAGTACGGCAGTTGCGGTGCTCC
>CAZBDC010000336.1:0-3268 GCA_964490575.1 uncultured Anaerolineaceae bacterium
ACACCCTATCCTACACTCTTTCCCTACACGACGCTCTTCCGATCTTGCTGGTGCCAGCGCCCAATCCTGTATTGGACCTCTGGGCTTTCTGCCCCTTTATCCATGTTGGCTGCCAGACTGGCGGATATCTCGTTCATCTGGGCCAGGAAAGCGTTCTTCTCTTCCCGGCTGTAGCTGTTCCAGCGCCGCTGTGACTGGGCGGCGGTGTCACCCCAGCGGCGTTCGGCTTCTTCAGCATGGCGTTTCTGTTGTTCTTCATCAAAACCGGAATAAAAATCTCTGGGGCTCAATTCTATTTCTCCTCGAATATGCAGGATGGTCAGGTCGACAGTATCGATCAGCCGGTTCATGCGCTCGACCCGTTCTTGCAGCGCACGCTTATGACCCTGCAGGGCGTTCAGCAGGTTAAAATCTGGGTTGTCGAGAATGGCTTTGATCTGCTCCAGGCTCAGGTCAAGTTCTCGAAAGAATAGGATTTGCTGCAGCCGGAACACGGCTTCCTCGCCATAATACCGGTAGCCATTTTCGCCATACATTGCGGGGTGAAGGAGCCCGATTTCATCATAGTAATGAAGGGTGCGGTTGGTCACCCCTGCCAGATCGGCTAGCTGTTTAACCGTGTATCTCATCTTCCTGACCTCTGCCGAATAGTATAAACCTTATCGTGACGTTAATGTCAAGCCCCAAAATTTCAACCTGGACTTGCATTTCTGTCAGGAAGGCCTGAATGAGATTGTACGATTAAGATAGAAATGCTCGCCGGTCAGCCTCCAACCACTTCTGCAACTGGCTGCGTGCCCTGCATAGGCGGCTCTTGAAGGTTCCCAGGTGGATTCCCAGGGCAGAGGCCGCTTCTTGATAGTCCATTGCCTGGATGTCAACCAGAATCACTGCAGTCCGGTAGTTTTGGGGGAGGCGGTTGATTGCCTGCTGGACCCTGGCCTGCAGTTCAGAAACCTCAACCTGTTTTTCGACCGGCAACCCGGGATCGGCCAACCAGGAAGGTACTTCAATTTCTTCGCCGTTCTCATAATGTGCTTCCATTGAAACGGTGGCGTGCCTTTTCCACCGGCGCAGCTGGTCGAGGCAGTAGTTCGTTGCGATTTTTAATACCCATGGCCTGAAGGGACCGCCATTGAACCGGTCCAGGTAACGATAAGCGCGCAAAAAAGTCTCTTGGGCGGCGTCTGCGGCTGCGTCTTCATCACCCAGGATCCATAGGGCCTGCCGGAATACAGCATCTTGATGCTCCAGGACCAGCTGGTTATATTTTTCAAGCCGGGCCTGGGTTTCCTCTTCTTTTCGTCGGTTGGCAGTGGGCTGCTTGCTATAGTGCCTGGTGGGGTCGGATAAGCATGTGGCGGCGACCATTTCACACTCCTCTTCTGGTAACAATAGGGTGAAGCGACCCCATCATAGCAATCGGGAAGTGTTAATGTCATCTGCCATCCGGATTAATCCGGGGGGTTAATTGTGCGGCGCTGAGTGGATCATCGATATCTATCACGATTGCTGAAGCGAAGGCAAATCGCCACGTCCAGACCAAAAAATCAGAGGCTGTCCAAAAACCGTTTGGACAACCTCTGAATGCTTACCTCACGATGAACCCTTCGTTATTGCGAATATTTATGGCACTTCACCAATACGTCGCCGACATACAGATCTGCGGGGATCTCTGTTTTGCAGATATCCATTACCAGAGGGCATCTGCCAGCAAATTTGCAGCCTTTCCGCAGGTATTCTTCATGCTCCAACTCAGTGAGGTTGACCCGGCTTTGCCATCTTCTTTTTGGATCGGCCTCGGGGATCGATTCACGCAGCAGGCGGGTGTAGGGGTGCTTTGGCTCCATTAATACCTGTTCCACTGGCCCCATTTCGACGATGTTTCCGCGGAACATAATGGCGATGCGATCGCTAACATAGTAAGCGGTCGCGAGGTCATGGGTAATATACAGTACGCTCACACCCATCTCGTCGCGTAGCTTCTTAAAGAGGTTGACGATGGACATGCGCAGCGAAGCATCTACCATGGAGACCGGTTCATCGGCGATGAGCAGCTTGGGGCTGGTCAGCAGCGCCCTGGCGATAGAAATACGCTGCAGCTGCCCGCCCGAGAATTCGTTGGGATACTTACCGGCAAATTCGTGGTAAGTGAGCCCTACTGCTTTGAGGGTCTGATCGATCAGATCAATGGCTTCATTTTGGTTCTCAGCGAGTTTATAGTTCTGAACGGTGTCGAAGAAATAACTATCAACCGTGCGCAGGGGGTTGAAGGTGGAGAATGGATCCTGGAAGATTGCCTGAACGCCTTTGGTGATCCATACCTTTTCGCTCTTTGTCTTTACCTGGCCTTTGTGAATAACCGTCCCGGAGGTTTCATCTTCGAACCCCAGGATGACCTTGGCGGTTGTCGTTTTACCACAGCCGCTTTCCCCGGCGAGGGTGAAGATTTCGGCAGGTTTGACGTAGAAGGAGACCTTATCGGCGGCAGTGATGATCGTGCGCGCGATGATACTTCCCAGGGCATATTGTTTCGTCAGATGATCAACTTCAAAAAGTTTTTCCATTTTTCCCTTCCCCGATCAACCAGCAGGCCACTCTGTGTTTTTCATCTGGGCGAACGAAAGCCGGCATCTGTTCCCGGCAGATATTCATCGCGTGCGGGCACCTGGGGTGGAATGGGCAGCCGTTGGGCACATCGATGAGCGATGGCGGGCTGCCAGGAACGCTCTCCCGGACCATCTTATCCCCAAATTTTGGCAGCGAGTTAATCAGAAACTGGGTGTATGGGTGGAGTGGCTTCCCAAAAATATTCTCCGTCAGGCCTTCTTCGACGATCTTTCCGGCGTACATGATGCCAATGCGATCGGCAATATTGGCGTGCACACCCATGTCGTGGGTAACCATGATGATCGTGTTCCCCAGCATCTTCTGGATGTCTTTCAGCAGTTGGATCACGCCGCGCTGGACGACGACATCCAGGGCAGTGGTGGGCTCGTCGCCGATCATAATGCGCGGCTTGAGCAGCGCCGCAAGGGCAATGGTAACCCGCTGGCGCATTCCACCCGATAACTGGTGCGGATAGGCATCCAGGATGTTTCGAGGCAGGCCCAGCTCGGCAATGTGCTTTTGGGCAAGCTCGAACGTTTCCTCTTTTGAACGACCGCCGACGTGGCTTGAGATGAAATCCTGGTAGGTTTCTTTTAATTTCACCACGGGGTTCAGCACGCTCATCGAGCCTTGCGGGACATAGGAAATATATTCCATC
>CAZBDC010000337.1:0-3021 GCA_964490575.1 uncultured Anaerolineaceae bacterium
GGTGCGGTTTTCCTCAAGGGGATGACCGCACTACTTTTTGTCTAAACTCGAATATGGAATCTGCACCTGGAAATGGTCAAACAGGCCCAGGCCAACCGGACTGAACTGGTCCGCGCAGCCGTGAGCGCCGCCGCCAGCCTGTCCCGGCTGCGGGGCGGGCAGTTGTAGGCAAAATGAAAAAAAATCGACCGACTTTTGGAGGCTTTATGGCAAATGAACTGACCAATGCGTTGAAATCGGCGGCCGAGAAAATTGCCGTTTATGTCGATAAGGTTGCCACGCTGACAGTCCAGACCGAGTACGTGGAGCTGGACGCCGCCACAGCGTCCTTTGAGAATGCAAAACCGGTCGCCAGCACGGTGATCAAGCTGGACGGGGATTGTAAGACAGTGGTGCCGATGCAGCGCAACGAAGCAGGGGCGCTGGTCACCGACAGCGCCCTGTACGAGCTGCACGAGCGCAACGTGGCTACCGCGATCGAATACCGCGCGCGGATGATGAACGCCATGCTCCAATCGCTGCGCGAAGCAATCGGGCGGTAACCGGTCCTGATCCGGACCTTCGCGCTGGAAATGGAAAGCAGATAGAGCAGGCGGGTCAGCCGCCTGCTCTATCTGCCAGGATTTCCTGGGAAGCGCCTAGTTGTTGCGCCCGGTGCCAGCCATCTCGGGCAGGGAGATCCCCTGCGGCTGGGCAGCCAGTTCGCTCAGGCGCACACTGCTCAGGTAATCGACCAGGCGGGTCTGGAGCTCGTTCCACACCGGGCTCGACATGCAGTTTTCCTGGCGCAGGCAGGGATCGCCATCCAGGCAGGGCGAAATGCAAATCGGCCCTTCCAGCGTTTCAACAATCTGCAGGAGGGTGATTTCATTCGCCGGCAGGTTCAGGCGAAGCCCACCGTGCGGTCCGGGTGTGGCTTTGATCAGGCGTCCCTGGATCAGGGATCGACCAATCTGGTGAAGGAATGGCAGAGGGATTTGCAATCTCTCGGCCAAAACGGCAGTGGCCTGCGCGCGATTCTCAACTTCCTGAGACAGGGCGATCATCAATTGCAAGCCGTAATCAAGACGTCGACTGATTCGAAACATGGTATTTGAACCTCTAAGTTTCTTGATAAGTTTTAACAGAGTTATCCAAGAATTACTTATAACATACTATAGATTAATGATACAGGATAGTGACAAATATCATTTTAATTGCTGAACAAATGACCAGTTTCCTATCCGTTTTCTGTTCGAGTGGCGCTGGTTCGGAAAAGACTTCTGTCCAACAGCCGCTTCCGGAGCTAACGGCTTCCATCCGGCGAAATTTTTAGCTATTGGGTAATAGTTACAAAGCCTCTTCCTTTCCAAAGTGAAAGAGATTATAATCGGATTGTGAACGAACGAACTTGCCGTTCGCTTTACAATAATGCAATGCAGCCGCTGGGGGAGGATTGCACAGTGGACTCTGCAGCGCAAAAAATTCCTTATAACCTCACTTAGGAGAAAATGCGATGAAGAAGACTGGCTGGATCCTGTTTTTTGTTCTTACCCTGAGCACCCTGCTGCTCTCAGCCTGCAGCGGTGGCGGCGGCGGTGGAACTGCCCGCCCAAGCATTCCGGCGGATTTTGCGAACCTGACCAACCCCTTTCAGGGCCAGGCTGACGCGGTTTCGGCAGGTCAGGCGCTTTATACAACCAATTGCGCTTCCTGCCACGGTGATATGGCCAAGGGCGACGGCCCTGCGGCGGCCGCACTGGATCCTGCGCCGGCTAACCTGGAGATCACAGCCGCTGAAACCGAACCGGCCTATATGTACTGGATCGTCCACGAGGGCGGCGCTGCGGCCGGCCTGAGCTCCTCGATGGTCGCTTACGAAGGCATCCTGACCGAAGACCAGATCTGGCAGATTGTGACCTATCTCGAAGCGACTTACGGGAAATAGTCTCATCCGATGAAAACGCCGGTGCACCCCGGGAACCTCGGGGTGCACTTTTTTATTCTGCTAATGGTAAAATTTATCCATGTTTGATCGGTTTCGTGCGCACCCGCTGCGGTTCTTTCTTCTGGCGTTGGCCGTCCTGGCCCTGGCAACCGCGGACGTGTTGATCGGCGTATCCTTTGGCTGGCTCCTGGCGGCAGCCCTGCTGTTGGCGCTGGTGGGCTGGGGGGTGGCGCTTTACCTGCGCGCTTCCTCAGCCGCTAGCCAGCGACAGGCGCAGGCTCAGCAGGCGGAGCTGGCTGGCACGCTTCGTCGTTCGGAAGAGCGGGCCCAAGAAGCCGAGCAGCACCTGGCGGAAGATCGCCGGCGGATCGAAACCCTCATGCGCCTGAATCGTGGGCTGGCCGAAGCTCAGGATGAAAAGGCCCTGATGGATGCTGCGCTCTCAGCCATGACCGGCCTGGTTGGCGCGCTGGGCTGTTCTTTTGTTCCGGTTGACGACTGGGAGCAGCCCATGCCGGCGTTCACGTATGGGCAGCTTCCTGAGCCGGTTTTGCAGGCCTGGGCCATCCATCTATCTGATGGCATCCTGCGCCAGCGCTGCAGCAGCTGCAAATTGCTCGAGTCGGGCGCCGGGAGCTGCCCGCTGCACCCGCAGGAGGTTGGCAGCGCGATGACCGTTTACTGCCTGCCGCTTATGCGGGTGGGCGAAGGTGAGTCAAACGGCGCGCGCTCAGGCCGGCTGAAGCGGGAGGCGCGGACGCTGGGTATCTTTCACCTGTATATGCCCGCTGGCCGGACGCTTGACGGCGAGACGCGGGTTTTCCTCGACAGCCTGCTGCATGAGACAGCCTTGGCTTATGAAAATGCTCACCTGCGCGCCCAGGAACTGGCTACCCTACGCCAGCTCCGTCTTCTGCGCGCATCGGAAAGCGACCTGAGTGCTTCGTTGAGCGGCCTGCTTGAAAGCCTGAAAGAGGCTCTGGAAGCCGACTGTGTCCTGGTGCGCACGCGTCCAGCCGCCGATGAGCGCCTGGCCAACCTGGCTGTACAGCAGGGCGACCTGAATGGGTTAGAAGACCAGGTGGAAAGTATTT
>CAZBDC010000338.1:0-2967 GCA_964490575.1 uncultured Anaerolineaceae bacterium
TACGAGATGGAATCTCGTGACTGGAGTTCAGACGTTGTGCTCTTCCGATCTAGCCGCTCCAGCAGGTGTACTCAATGTGGCAGTTCCCACACCGCTGCCTGTGGGCCGGGCTTGCACCCTACGTAGGGGCAACCGCCGAGCCGGTGGAGTATAAGTCCGCGGCCTGATGATCGCTTCGATCACTTCATCATAGTCCTCACCTAATTCCTCATCATAATCCTCAGCGACCGACTCCTCGTCATCCGCTTCAATGACTTCATCGTAGTCCTCGGTGAACGTATAATCGCTCATCGTACACTCCTTCTTGTGTTAAAACAATCGTCGGTTAGGTCTCCGGCCTACACCGCCGAAGACACCCTGGAAAATCTCTGTTTAATTGGCTTACTTGTTTCACCTCCTATGCATTGTTGGGAGTGTTACCGGATGAAGACCTCCTCAGGGAACCCAGGATTGACCCCAACCAGAGGAGCAACTGTTCTTGATTGAACGACTGATATCCGGGCCGGCCCCGGCCGCTACACTGCTTACATCGCAAATCCAGGCCCAGGCAGATCGGGCAAGCTCCAGTGGCCTCTGAAATATACAGAATCACCGCCTCGCTGTATTCCAGCCTCCGTTTGAGACGCAGAGCCACCCCTTTCAACCGGCGCAGCTCATCACCCAGGTCGGTTTGGTTTTCATCGACTTCCGATTCATTTTGAGCCTGATTTAGCGAGTTGAGTAATGCCATGGTCATTGGATCATCCACCACCCCGGCCATGTTTTGAAAGTTGCCCGACTGCAGAGCGGCATAAGTATCCCCAACGCCCAGCTTTTGGGCCAACATCTGCGCGACCGCTGGATTCATAAACTCCTCCTATCGCTTTAAGTGCTGGAGGGCGGGGCCTGGCAAACCCCACCCTGAACCAGGCGCATAAAGTAATCCCAATCCCATAAAGC
This sequence comes from uncultured Anaerolineaceae bacterium, assembly GCA_964490575.1. Taxonomy (GTDB): domain Bacteria; phylum Chloroflexota; class Anaerolineae; order Anaerolineales; family Anaerolineaceae; genus DSYU01. Next base: position 940 of record CAZBDC010000338.1, read on the forward strand.
ATTTGGACAGTCCCTGTGGCTGGTCGAGGAGTCCGCTTCTGAATGCCCAAGGATATGCTGCCGGTCCATTGGGATGTGATACTGCTCGCACAGCCAGCGCACCAGCGCCGCAGAGGCGCAGTATTGGGGCGGGGTAGGCAATAGACCAGACCGCCCGGCGCGTGGCACGATTGCCACGTGTTCGATACCAATGCTGTCCTGGTTGACTCCGTGAGCATGGTGGGCAATATCGTTATGCCGGACCATCTGTACCACTTCACCGTCCTGACCAATCACATAGTGAGCGCTCACCCGCACTCGATTTCCCCGTGAATTGTATTGCTCTGGAAGCTGAAACCACTGGATTGGCCCGGCAATATCCGTCCGACGCCCATCTGTGATATGAATGATGATCCGGCGGATAGGCCGCAGAGGTTGGGTTGCTGTTGGGTTATAGCGGGTGTAATTGTTCCTGTGCGCCGGGGCGAATCGGCTTGCCATGGGATATTCCGGGGCCGGGTTGTCCTCCCATATTGGACCCAGCTCATATGCATCCCAGGTTTCGCCGCTGCTCACCTCTGGTTCATCGTTCTCAGCCGGGGCTTCGATCCAGGTAGAGGTAGCGCTTTCCGCCGGGTTGTCCCAGTCAGATTCGTCGAGTTCCCCGGCCGCCTCGCTCCGTAAGACTCCTTGGGCGGATCCAGCCAGCCGGATAACCTGCGGAAGCAGGTTAATGAGCTGCTGCACGAGCGCGGGAGATAACCCTCCAGCCGGTTCAACCGGCGGTTGTGCAGCGACAGCCGGTGAGACAGAAGGCGCCACAGGCTGGAATGTGGCTGTGGGAGGCGGAGGTGCAGCAGCCGGCCGCGCCACTGGCGGGGCCGGTCGGGGTGATGGGCGTGAGCTCTGCGCTGCAGTCCTAGCCGCCCCCGCGCCCGCACCCAACGCCGCTCCCGCCAAGGCGCCCCATGGCCCAGCGACCATCCCAGTTGTCGCACCGCTTATCGCCCCCTGGCCAATGTTGCGCACATAATCCCATACCCCTTCCTCGGAACCGATTTCTGCCAGGTTACTGTTCCGCAGCCACTCCACCATTTCTTGGGGAGCCATTTCTTCTGTAGGTATCCATTCATATTCGCTCATAATGTTTCCATCTTGCCCAAATCAAGTGGACCTTGGACGCTTGTGAAAGATACGCTGGAAGAAGCATCCGGGTTTTGGATGAACCCCTAGCGTCTGGAGATATGGCAATATGAAGCTGGCTATCTCACTTAGTTTCACTATGTAACGCTTCTCCCCACCTGGAACATGGGTAATGCGGCCGAGCCAGGTCAGCCCGCCATCCTCAACATCTACTAACCATATCTTTATTACGAATGATTGCCAGGGCGGCTGAGCTTTGTTGTCTGGTTTTTCTTCCATGACGGTTAATACTGAACAGCCTGCCTTTGATGCGTACCACTCTTCCAGATCGATTATTGCAGGCGATCATATGCTTCATCGTCTGTTAAGTGTCTGACAGTTGTCTTTTATATAAGTTTTTCGGACTTCGTTTGTTTTATGTGGGCGACTGCGTCGCCCACATAAAACGATACAAGTATCAAAAAAGAATTTACGATCAGAGGGGAAGTCGCTCAGGATTGATTATTGGATACTCTCGATGAGTTCGAGATCTTCATGAATAAGCACATGCAGTTCGGAAAGGACTTTATCAAGTAGTTTAAGCTTGTTAGCCAGGCGCACCACGTCGGGTGACAGTTTGGTCAGTTCGATAATCGGTTGGTCATAGCAAACACTTTCGTACAACTGGCGAGTACGGGTTGAAGGCCCCACATTTAACTCTCGTTCGAGCGCGGCCACACAGCGTTGATATTGCTGGAGCGCTGCTGTGCGGTTACCCTCCAGCAAATACAGGCGCATCAGTCGCTGATGTGTGCGTTCATTGGCGGGGTCAATCTGTAAGATCTTCGCGCCAATCTGCCTTCCTGCTTCGTAGGCGCAGCTAGATCGGAAGAGCACACGTCTGAACTCCAGTCACCGCTCATTATC
>CAZBDC010000339.1:0-2959 GCA_964490575.1 uncultured Anaerolineaceae bacterium
CTGGACGGCCGCCAGCCCGGCCAGCCTGGTGCTCGACAACCAGGGCGGCGGGGCGGCTGCCCTGCCGTCGGTCCCCGCCGGCACGCTGCGCGGAACCGCCTGGCTGGACGGCAACCAGGACGGCCTGCGCCAGCCCTGGGAAGCCCCGCTGGCGGGGCTGAGCGTCACTCTGGACGGCAGCCGCGCGACGGTCACCGATGAAAACGGGCGCTACGCCTTCTACCAGGTCGCCCCCGGCAGTTACACCCTCACACTCGATCTACCCGCCGGCCTGGGGACCGGCCCGCTCGAAGTGGACCTGAGCGAGGGACGCGGGGCGGCCCTGGGCATCCCGCTTTCAGCGAGCCTGGATTTCCGCGCCTACCTGCCGCTCATCCGCAGGTAAAGAAACCAGGCTGGCTGCCGGGGTTGTCCGAAACGGATGGATTTGGCGTTACACAACCCCGGCAACCGGCTTTACCCCCGGATGGGCAGCTTCGCCCCGTCCCTGAGGAAGAGCGGGATGGTATCCAGCGGGGCGGCGACCTCCACCGTTTGCCCGCCGGTGTACCCCGCGCCTGTCCCCGTCCCGCCCGATCTGCGCGCGATCCCCTGCCTGCCGCCTGGCTGGCTCGAGCGGGTGGGCCAGTACGGGCTGGCGCTGGAGCAGTTCTTCTTCTCCTTGTTTAATTGCTCCAGGTATTGGTTTTCGTGGTAGTCAACTGTTAGAGCAGAATGATATGCATTTGCTACCCACAGCATTGGGATTGTTTCCCCCGCCCTCGCTTGGTACAATGGGGTCAGGCGACAGGAACCGGTTAAGATAAGGCAATGGCTTCAGGCGCCCGGATCCAACTCCGGCATGATGATCGGGTTCACCGGATCGAGCGTTTCGCGCAGCATCTCCTGGATCATCTCCCGCTCCGCCACGTCCTTCCGGGCCAGCAGCCGGTAGTGCAGGGCGCGGACGAAGTTGCGCCCGTTATATCATGCCCGCCCGCTCGTAATTGACCACAATCACGCCGCCCGGGGTGACCTCGCCTTCGGTCACCTGGAAGGCGGCCGGGATCGCGCCGCCGGCAAACAGCCGTTTTCCGCCGCCCAGCGTGAGCGGGTAGATCATCAGCCAGAACGTATCGACCAGGTCATGCCGGATCAGCGTCTGCAGGAAATCCCCGCTGCCCCACACGTGCAGGTCCGGCCCCGGCTGCCGCTTGATGCGGGCGACTTCTTCCGCGACGTCGCCGCTTAAGAACACGCATGGCTGCCACGCCCCAGACGTCACCGTCCGCGAGGCGACATATTTGGTCGCCGCGTTGGCCCCCGGCCAGGCATCCCCATGGTGCGGCCAGTACGGCGCCCAGATCTCATAGGTTTTGCGCCCCAGCAGCAGGTCGAACGGCAGGCCCATCTGCCGGCGCAGGAGCCTGCCCAGCACCGGGTCGGAATAGGGGCTGATCCACCCGCCGTAGGCGAAGCCGCCGCTGCGGTCTTCGTCCGGCCCACCCGGGGCCTGGATGACCCCATCCAGGGAGATGTGTTCGAGCACAATCACTTTGCGCATAAGGCTGTTCCTCTCTCTCAACGGATTATACAACGGTTCCCTGCTCCGCCCCGCTTTCCCGGCTGACCGAAACCAGGGGCAGGTTGAGCGCCTGGATCTTGCCAAGCACCCCAAACAGGGCCGCCTGGTCGGGGATCCAGCCGGCCAGGACGGTCTCGCCGCTGGGTTCATTGCGGATCGCCAGCCCATCAAACCAGTCAGACAGGCCCTCCGTGATCAGGCCCTCGACGCGGATCTCGTAGAAATACGGCCTGTCCATCGATCCTCCCCGCTTACCGGCCGAGCTGGAAAAACCGCCGCGCCAGCAGGACCTGGTAGGCGATCATGAACAGCGCGCCTACCGCCGCGACCCCCATCGCCGCGCCGTACTGGCCGGGGACGAAGGCCGTCAGGATGAAAAACACGCTCATCAGCCCAAAGCCCGCCAGCCCCAGCCGCCCGGTCCACCTGCCGAAGGCGGGTTCGCCCGGCATCAGGCCGGCGACCAGCAGCCCGGCGCCTGGAGCCGGGCGATGAACTCGCTCAGCAGAGTCGTCTTGCCAAACCCGGCCGGGCCAGACAGCAGCGTCAGGCGGACCGGCGGGATGTAGAGCTTGGTGGCAAACAGCGCGGGAGGCATGTTGAGGTGGATTATCCATCGCCCGGCGGAAGAAGGGAGGAGGAATTGGTGCGTGGATTGGATGGGTGGCGCGCAAGATCGCCACCGGGATCACCCCGGCTCGTTATCTCGTTCACAACCTGGTGAACGACAGCCTCCTGGCAATGCGAACATAACACCCAGGCCGTTAGGTCTCGAAAGGGGCCTATCGGCTTGTTATTCGTAATTCGTTGTCAAATTACCAATTCCCTGGAAGCATCAATGACCAAGTTTCATAAATTTTGCCGTCGACGAGGCGATCAATCTCCAAAAAGATATTATTTTCCACTGCCCCCGTGGTCGGATTATTCATTCGGACGGAACCACGCAATATCATCTTGTCTCCATCGAAGAGCAGATCTTCGACAGCACAATGAAAATCGGGGTTGGCGGCAAGAATGTTGCGGTGAAATATTTTCTGTGCCTCGCTCCCCGCTGGCACATCTGGGAAGGCGGGCATATGGCTAATGCCTTCTATCGCCACGCACTCATCGGCCAATTTGTCGGCAAGTTCTATATCTTTCTGGTTCAAGGCCTCAAAGTAACGTACAAACAAGGTCTTGTCATCATTGATTGACATAGCTTCCTCCAATTACAGGTCAATTGCCAAAAAGAATTGTGCTAATTCCATTATAAACCGTATGGTATTGATGTCAAATTGTTTATCTCGAATGTATATATTTTGTAGGGACATGGAAAAATGTAACAGACTTTGGAAATTAGTTAGTTGGTGTAACATTGTTTCTGTAAAATCCTGAACCTTAACAAAAGTGGTGAGT
>CAZBDC010000340.1:0-2884 GCA_964490575.1 uncultured Anaerolineaceae bacterium
GGCAAAGTGGGGCCAGGCTGAAAAAAGTGGGCCGGTTTTTGATGACTCCTGGCGAGAATCAGGGTAAAATAATCATGATCGTTTAAGTATTGGTTTGATCGCCAGCCAGGGGGCCAGCGAATCGAGAGCCTGCGGTATTGATAGAAGGTGGCAGCATGACCCATTCGGCGCCATCACCCGGGGCCGACCCGCTCCAGGCGGGGTTGGCTGAATTTGAACAGAAACTGGCCGATCTGCCGGCCGGGTATCGCGACCCGCTCGTGGCTGAGTTTGCGCGCCTGCGCGCCGCGCTTGCCGCGCGCGTCGCCGCCCAGGATGCCGCCGGGAAGGCCGCCGCGGCCGACCTGGCCCGCGCTCAAGCCGCCCTGGCCGCCGGGCAGGTCGCCTGGAGCGACCTGGTCGAGCGGGTGGCCTGGCTGGCGCGCTTCCCGGACGAGAACCCCAACCCGGTGGCGCGCGTGGCGATGGACGGCGCGGTGCTCTACCGCAACCGGGCCTCGGCCGAGCCCGGCTGCTGGGCGCTGGAGGCCGGGAAACCGCTCCCGCCGGCCTTTGCGCCGCTGCTGGCGGAGGCCATCCGGGGAGAAGGCCCCTTCCAGCGCGACCTGGCCCTGGGCGAAAAGGTCTACTCGCTCACGCTGATGCCGTTCCCGGGCGAGGGCTATGTCAACCTGTACGGGCTGGATATCACCGACCGCCGGCGGGCCGAGACGGCCCTGCGCGAGAGCCAGGACCGCTTCCGGGTCGCGCTGAACGCGGTGCCGATCTTCGTGTATACCTGCGACCGGGACCTGCGCTACACGTGGGTTTACCAGGTCCTGCGCGGCTACCGGGCCGAGGATGTGCTGGGCCGGCGCGACGACGAAATTCTCTCGCCCGAAGCGGCGGCCGAGCTGGTGGCGGCCAAGCAGCGCGCGCTGGAGGCCGGGCAGGGGCTGGTGCAGGAGGTGCGCGTGCCGCTGGGCGGGGAGGAAACCTTTTATGTCCTCACCAGCGACCCCATCCGCGACGCGCAGGGTGAAGTGAGCGGGCTGACCTGCTCGGCGATCGACATCACCGGGTACCGGCGGCTGGAAATCGAGCGGCAGGAGCAGGCCATCCAGATCGAGGTGCAGCGCCGGCTGCTCGACCAGCGCGAGCAGGACCGCTACGCCATGGCCCGCAACCTGCACGACGGGCCGATCCAGACCCTCTCCAGCACCATGTTCCAGCTCCACATGATCGGCGAGGTGTTTGCCGACCCGGACCTGCAGGGCGAGCTGGGCAAGATCGGGGTCGACATCCGCGACACGATCCGCGACCTGCGCCAGGTGATGAATGACCTGCGCCCGCCGGCCCTGGTCCACTTTGGGCTGGCGCGGGTCATCCGCGAGTACAGCAGCGACCTGCGCGGGCGCTTCCCTGAGCTCGAAATGGCGGTCGATATCGCGGCGGACGATTCGGCCCTGCCCGGCGAGGTCCAGCTGAACCTGTTCCGCATCTTCCAGGCCGGGGTCAACAACATCGTGCGCCACTCGGGCGCCAGCAAGGCCTGGGTGGTTTTACGGATCGAGCCGGGCGGCTACCGGCTGGAGATTGGTGACAACGGGCGCGGGTTTGCTTACCCGCCGGATCTCTCGGGGCTGACCCGGGCGGGGCATTTTGGCCTGGTGGGGATGCGCGAGCGGGCCGAGGCGATCGGCGCCCGGCTGTCGGTCGAGTCCGCGCCGGGGCAGGGGACGGTGGTGGTGGTGGAGGGGGTGGTGGATCACTGACCCATGCGCCAGCCCCCGCCCACGTAGAGCAGTTGGCCGGTCAGCCAGCGGGCCTGGGGTGAGGCGAGGAAGACGATCACGTCGGCGATGTCTTCCGGCTGCCCGACCCGCCCGAGCGGCGTCCCGGCGGCGATGCTCGCCTCTTCGGCGGGGGTGATGTAGCCGGTCTGGACCGGGCCGGGCGCGACCACGTTGATGGTGATGCCGTATTTGCCCAGCTCGGAGGCGGCCGAGCGGCTGTAGGACTCGATGGCGTGCTTGCTGGCGGCGTAGCTGACGTTGTGGTCGTGGGCGTGGGCGGCGTCGGTGCTCAGGTTGATGATGCGCCCGTCGCGCGCCCCGCGGGCCAGGTAGCGCCGGACGTACTCGGCCATCAGCAGCGCGTAGCCGCGCGCGTTGACGGCGAAGTGCGCGTCGATCTCGCCCGCCGCCACCATCGTCACCGGGAACTCGCCGGCGCTCGAGACGCGGGCCGGGTCGAAGGTCTCCAGCACGCAGTAGGTGTGGTTGTTGACCAGCACGTTGACCGGGCCGAGCGTTTCTTCGCAGCGGTCGAACAGGCGCGGGATGTTGCCCGGGTCGGCCAGGTCGGCCTCGAGCGAGCCGGCCTGGCAGCCCAGGGCGCGCAGCTCAGCCACCACGTCCGCGGCGGGGGTCTGCTGGCGGGCGGCGTACAGGCGTGACCCACCCGCGCCGGCCTGGCGGGCCGCTTCCAGCTCGGCGGGCGTGAATTCGGCCGGCGGGCGGTAGGCGCTGATGAAGACCTTCGCGCCCTGCGCGGCGAAGGCGCGCGCGGTGGCCGCCCCGATGCCGTGGTTGGCCCCGGTGATCAAGACGACTTTGTCGGTTAGCTGTGGGTCGAGCATGTGTTGGCTCCGGAAAATTCCACGGGATTAAGAGGTTGAGTCTTTCCATTATTATACCTTCGACCCCGGCCGGACCTATCCCCCGAAGTTCGCGGCGCCAGCGTGATTGCGGGAATACAGGTGCACTGCCGCGAACTTCACCCCCTTTCCGGAGCGGAAAGGGGGTAAAGAGGCTCGATCAACTCCCGCGCTTTGGAACCGGTATAATTTCAGCAAGGCACCCCTCTCCGTTTCGGAGAGGGGCGGGGGAGAGGTTCTTGTCCG
>CAZBDC010000341.1:0-2841 GCA_964490575.1 uncultured Anaerolineaceae bacterium
CTGAGGTCAACGTGATCGAATCGGGCAGTGCATACACGATTAAATCGTACTGTTCAGCAGTGTTACGAAGGAAGGTCCGGCCATCCTCGACATACACGTTCACCCGTGGGTCATCGTATGGACGGTCTGGGTTTAGGGTATACCCAAGTTGCCGGATGAGCGGATCAATTTCTACAGCATCCACCTTTTCAGCGCCATTCGCCAGGGCAATCATCACATCAGAACCGGTGCCTGCGCCAAGAACCAGGACGCGCTGAAAGGTTCTCTCGGGAAATAGATCAAAAACACGGAAGTAAAAGGTCTCTTTGTGTTGATAGGGCAAAGTTGCCTGATGCTGCGTATTATTCACATTAATCACATATCCGCCATGCTCACCCGGCGATATGCTGACACGATAATAAGGAGACCAATAGCTCCCTAATGATACCTGGTAAATGGTGAAGAGTACGCCTGCCATCAAAGGAAGAGCCAGCGGCAGTTCTTTCGGCTGGATAAGAAACAACGAAACTCCGATCACTACCCCAAACCAGACAAGCGGAGGCAAGCCTAGAAGAGACATCAAAAAGAAGGCGGCGATCCCGGCCAGGCTGCCCAGAATATCAATTGCATAGGCTTCGAGGGGCGGTCTGGCAGTCAAAAGTCGACCCAACGAGCGAGCCAGGGGAACAAACACCACGGCCGCCAATGTAAAGACAACCGGCAGCAGGTAAACGCGTTCAGCTTGAATCGCGTTCTCACCACCATAATACAGCACATCCAGCGAAGTTAACTTCAGTTCCACCCGCCCTGTAGCCACAACAAGCACCAGGAGAAAAAGCGCAAGTGGGAACGAAGGCAACCATAATCGCTTGTGCCGACCCGAAAGGATTCCGATACCGATTCCCAGAAAAGTCGCCAGGAGGATGAAATTCATAAAGTATCCCATCAACCGGACAGTCGCAGGTACCCAGCGGATACAGGCAAGTTCAAGGAAAAGGATTAAAAAGCTTGTCAAAAATAACGAAAACCGGATTTTCGCTGTGGGCGCCTCGCGCAGTCTTTCATCAGTCCAATATAAGCGACCCGAATCCAGGATGATCTTACCCAATAAATCAAGTACCGAGCGTCCCAAACTTTTTCGAACGTTGACTGAGCTTTCCATGACTTTTCTCACCAGGATAAACTAGGACAAGGATCTTCCCATTATAAGTCCTCATTTTTAAATAAAAAACCCAACGAACCTTACAAATCCGTTGGGTGGTCTTGCCAATCCATCAATGATTAATAATCTGACAGCTGCGCTTTTAGCCTTGCAGCAGTCTCCTGGAAGGTTGCCAGCTTCTGCCGCTCCCGCTCAACCACGTTAGCCGGGGCGCGCTCAGCAAATGGGGAGTTAAGCAAGCTCTCTAATCGCTGAACCTGAGCCTCATTTTCCTGGAGTTCTTTTGTCAGGCGAGCCCGTTCGGCTTCAACATCCACCAGGCCTTCTAATGGGAGATAAATTTCAATCCCCAATACGGTCAGCGCCGCGGCATTTTGAGGTTTATCAGTCAATCGTGCTACCACCTGCAGTTGAGCCGGATCAATCTGGGCCAGGAACGCGATCACTGCTCGCTGCGCTTCGAGCAGCACCTGCCGGTCGCCGCCTACCAATAAAGCCGGAATTTTCCGGGCAGGTGGGACGCGCTTTTCGGTCCGCAGGTTGCGAATAGAACGAACGATTTCCTGCACCAGGCTGAAATCGGCTGTCTTCTGCTCTTCCCAACCCTCAATCGGACCTGGCTGCGGATAGCGGGCGACGATCAACGCCTCTTCCCAGTTTTCACCACTGAGAGACCGGAAACCAGGCCCCTTCTCTTGGGCGGCTCGCTTCAGGTGGCCCCACATCTCTTCAGTCACAAAAGGCGTGAAGGGATGCAGCAACCGCAGGCAGGCATCGAGAACACGGACCAGGGTAGTTGCAGTATAAAATGCCCGGTCGCCGCCTTCAGCAAGCTGAAGCTTGGCAATTTCCACATACCAATCCGCAAAGTCGCCCCAGATAAACTCATAAATCTGGCGACCGGCTTCACCATATTGAAAACTTCCAAATAGCCGTTCAACTTCTCTCACCAGAGTCTGCATGCGGGCCCAGATCCAGGAATCGGCCAGGGTCCAGTCTGCCTCTCCTGAGTAGGCCGCGGGCGTTGCCTCCAGCGCGCCGATCACAAAGCGCCCGACGTTCCAAAGTTTATTCGCAAAATTCCGGTTGGCCTCAACTTTCTTTATCGACAGGTTCATATCATTGCCGGGCGTTGAGCCGACCAATAAAGTGAAGCGCAAAGCATCCGTCCCCATATCATTCATGACATCAAGAGGATCGATCACATTCCCCTTGGTCTTCGACATCTTTTGTCCGTGCTCGTCTCGGATCAGGCCGTGCAGGTACACCGTGTGAAATGGAATCTGGCCAGTAAATTCCAGTCCATCCATAATCATCCGCGCCACCCAGAAGAAGAGGATGTCATAGCCAGTTTCAAGGATACTGGTTGGATAGAAGTAACGGTAGTCAGGTGTTTCTTCCGGCCATCCCAGGGTGGAAAAAGGCCACAACCCAGAAGAAAACCAGGTATCCAAAACATCCGGGTCCTGCGCCAGATCATCGCTGCCGCACTTTGGGCAGTGGCTGGGATCTTCCCGGGCCACAATCACCTCACCGCACGCCTGGCAGTACCAGACCGGGATGCGGTGCCCCCACCAGAGCTGGCGGCTGATACACCAGTCCTCGATGTTCTCGAGCCAGTTGTAATACACCTTGGTAAACCGGTCAGGGACGATCCGGATGCGCCCGTCTCGGACAGCTTCCAGGGCCGCCTGGGCCAT
>CAZBDC010000342.1:0-2831 GCA_964490575.1 uncultured Anaerolineaceae bacterium
ATAGACCAGGATGTTGGTATCGATAAACTCGCGCGGGGCATCAGCGCTCATGGAGGTCTTCCCGGTCCCAGGCGATGTTCCCGCCCGTGTTCAGGTCTGCGCCCTTCTCCAGGATGCGCAAGTGCCGGCGGCGGGCCGCGCGATAGCCCTCTTCGCGGGAAACGGTTTCTTCCATCAATTCCACCATCAACCCGCTGACCGACTTCTGCCGGCGGAGGGCGATCTCTTTGAATTTTTGCAGCACCTTCTTGGGCACCGACAGGGTGATGTTCTGGGTATCCATGCGCTCTCCACATTAAATTTCCTTCACGTATTTAAGTGTAGCACGTGTTTACGTGGAAAGCAATCACCCCTCGATCTCGCCGATCAGGTTGGCTTCCTGCAGATATAAGCCCGGGCGTAGCCGATTAACCGCCGGAAACCGGCGCTGTCGACAATCTCTTCCAGCGCGGCTTCCCGGGTGACCGCCCAGCAGGCATTGCTGACGACCGAGACGAGGAAATTCTGCTGCCGCGCAAAGGCGGAAATTTCCGCCAGCCGGTCGACCTGGTAAAAAGGCTCGCCGCCGGTGATGGCCAGGCCACAGTAGCAAATCGAACAGGGGCCGGAGTCAATACAGTAAATGGCAAATTAACGGTGGGGGTGCTCAACCAAAAAGGGTAATTCGGGGTCGTCGTTGACGATCACCAGGTCAGCGCGCTGTGCGGGTCGGCAATCAGCCAGGTAGCGCTGCTGGGCAGGGATGTAGCGGGCGCGGTAGCGCGCTTCGACCGCGGCGGGGCCGCCCAGCAGACCGGCGTCGCGCGCGGCGGCGCGGGCCAGGACGGTATCAAACGTGACTTTGACGAACAGGATCAGGTCCCAGGTATCGGCCAGCTCGGGGCGCTGGAGGAAGACGCCGTCGAAGAGCAGGATGGCGTCGGGGGCGGCGGTCACGACCGGGCTCTCAACGGGGCGGTCGGCGCGGAAATCGAAGAGGGCGGTCTGGATGCGCCGGTCGCCGCCCGGGCCGAGCGGGTCGAGCAGCAAGCGGCGCAGCGCGGGCAGATCGAACGAGTCGGCGTAGTAGCCTTCAGGAGAGTCGGGGCCAAGGCGGTAGCGGACTTCGCGCGGGTTGTGGAAGCCGTCGATGGACGCGCGCAGGACCGGGCGCCGGCTGCCCGCCAGCGCCGCGGCCAGGTCGTCCGCCAGGCGGGTCTTGCCGGCCGCGTCGATCCCGTCGATGGCGACCCGGGCCGGGTGAGAAAAGTCAAGCGCCAGGATGCGCGCAGAAAGGGCTGCCAGCACAGTTATATGTCAAATTTTGTCCCCAGGATGGTCTTAACTTTCCAATAACGCCACCAGTCAAGTTCGTCAAGTTCCTTGACTCTTTTTTGGTAGGCTTCTATATTCCAGCACGTTCATCAATAGCGGTCACTTTGGATATCAACTCATCCTGTTCTTCCTTGGTGAGTTGATGCCATGAATCAGTATACCCTTGAGCTATGCCGAGTACATACACGGGTTCAGACATTGTAGCGTCCTCTTCTGAGAATATTAACGATCTGTCTGTTCATCCAGGCCTTCGCGGGCGAACGAGATCAGTTCCTCAACGGTCATCGCCCGGCCGGCTTCCCAGGCCGCGTTGAAGGCCTCTTCGCCCAGCGCCGCGCGGGCGGCAACCAGCGCCTGCTCGTATTCGCTTCGTTCAGGCGGTGATAATAATTTCATTAGCCAGCCAGCCTGGGCCTCAACCGCGCCAAAAAAGATCGCTGCCCGCTGCGCCTGTCCTTGAAGAGCAGCTATCTCACCCAATGCCAGGACCGTGTTATAACCAAACCAAAAAACCGTAGCAGATTCTTCAAATATTTTGGGATAGAAGAAGCACCTAATGTAGGACAAAGCCTGGGAAATCTGACCTTGTGAAAGCGCCACCCGGCTCAGGATATAAAGAAACCGAGCCCTGGTTGCTTCATCCTGGCCCTGGCTCTGTGCCAGGCCTTCTTCGCAGCAGCGAACCGATTGTTCGTAATCCCGTCTGTCCCAGGCTGCTTTCGCCTGGTGGGTGAGCGAGATAAGGAATTGATACTGGTTATTTATCGACCGCGCCAGGGCCTGGATAAGTGTGGCCTGCCGGAGGGCTTCCTGGTGATTCCCTTGGGCGAGCAAAATAAGCGAAAGCCAGTGGCGAAACATCCCGATAATAAATCGATTACCTGACTTTTCCGCGCAGGCTATGGCTTCTGTAATGGCCTGTTCAGCCCGGTCCAGGTTGCCCAGGATGAAATTTATAATGGCCAGCATCATTCTTGCAGAGGCTTCACCGTCGGGATCTCCGATCTCCTCACGGATGGTCAGGTGCTCATTGGCGTAGAACCACACCTGGTCATCATCAACTGGAATCATCTGGGTTAAAATCAGGTCGCACTCGGCTACCCAGAACGGCGCTCGGAGCGCCAGGAAGCGCTCGCGGCATTTTTTCATAAGGTCCGGGTCCCACTCTAAATACGCCAGGCAATAGCGTGATTGATATTCATCGAGCTGGTAAGCCTGGCCCAATGCTGAAAAAATTGCCTGGCTTTCTTCAGCCATCGCCTGGAAGGCTGCCTTTTTTTCATGCCCCGGGTCAGCAAAATATGAGGTGATGTTATAAAGATAGCTGCACCTGGTCAAAGCTCTACCGCGGGCGACCTTTTCGATCAGGTCCAGCGGGACATCACCCTGCCGGTCGGTTTGGACCTGCAGCAGGCGCTCCAACCATTCTCTGCCTTCAGTCGCGTGGTTGTGTATCGACCACAGCCATAACAGAGCGCTGGCCAGTTCCAGCCCTTTGGTGATTGGGCCTTGTAGCG
>CAZBDC010000343.1:0-2744 GCA_964490575.1 uncultured Anaerolineaceae bacterium
CTTTGTCAACGGAGAAAAAATCTTCCAGCGGGAGCACAAGGATCTGCGCGAAGGTAACCTGGCGTTGACCCTGGTATCGGGCACAAACAAGGATTACGGCACCCGCTGCAGTATTACCGACATCGAGCTGTGGGACCTCTCGGACCAGTAACAGGCAAGTGCGGGCATGGATTTAGACAAAACCTTCGGGCGGTACGAGATCGTTGAGCAATTAGGCGAGGGCGGTATGTCCTTCGTCTACAAGGCTTTAGATACCCACCTGGAGAATTTTGTGGCTTTGAAAGTGATCCGCCCGGATTGGCTGGCAATGGAAGGCAGCGGCAACTTACTGGCACGTTTTGAGGCTGAGGCCAAACGGGTCGCGCGGCTTTCTCATCCAAACATCATCCCGATCCTCGACTATGGCGAGAACAAGGGCATCCCCTACCTGGTGATGAAATACATCCCGGGCGGAACGCTCAAGGAGCGCCTGGGGCAGCCGATCTCCTACCGTGAGGCCGCGCGCCTGTTAATCCCGATTGCCCGCGCACTGAGCTACGCTCACCAACAGGGTCTGGTCCATCGCGATGTCAAGCCGGCCAATATTCTGCTGACCGAAACCGGCGAGCCAATGCTAACCGACTTTGGCCTGGCAAAAATTCTCTTCGCCGAAAAAACTCGCGTCGACCTGACCGGCAGCGCCGTCGTCCTTGGCACCCCGGAATATATGGCGCCTGAACAGGCCCTGGGAAAGACAGTGGATGCCAGGGTCGACGTTTATGCCCTGGGGCTGGTCTTCTATGAGATGATCACCGGGCGCAAGCCTTTCACTGCCGACACCCCAATGGCTGTGGCGATGAAGCACATTACCCAACCGGTCCCGCCGCCCAGGCAGTTTATCCCCAACCTGCCGGCTACGGTTGAACAGACCATTTTACGGGCCTTGGCCAAGGAACCGGAAAACCGGTTTCCGGATGCGGCAAGCTTTGGCAATGCGTTAGAACATATCGCCGCCGGGGCAGTTCAGCCAGCGTCCCGACCAATCTACCCGGTTCAGCCAGAGCGGGTTGCGCTGAACGAGCAGGCTGCCCCGCCACAGACGCCGCCAGCCCGTTCGAAGCCGCCGCAAGTGCCTGCCAGGCCCACCTCAAGCCCCTCCCAGGCAGCGCCTGCCAGGCCAGTTTCTAACCCGCCCGGCGTTTTGCCAGCCGCTCAGGCGCCCGCAGTTCGCCGCGCACCAGCCCTGGCAGCAGTTGGCGTTACCGGCGTGGTTGTCTTCGTTTGTCTTGCGGCTGCCGTGCTGATCGCTGTGCTGGTCTGGCTGCCCTCCATCAACAAAACGCCAACCCCTATCGCCTCCATTCCCACCCTGGAAAGCCAGGCGCCAATTCCCACAGTCGATCGATCACCCACATCGCCGGCCACACAGACACCCATAAGCCAGGTCGAAGCCCCAACCATGGATACGCAGGCGACAGAACGGGCATATAACCGTTCCGCACGCACCGCCACTGCGGGCGTTCGCGTAACAGAGCAGGCGCAAGGGCTGTATAACATCGTCCAGGAACTTGAAAAGCAGGGAGCCATTACCCGCACAAACGGTACTTATCATACGATCAGCAATTTTAATGAGAGCTGGGCCCAGCTTCTCTGGTACCAGTACTCAGCCACCGAATATTCACCGAACGATTTTGTCATCAGCGCGCATACCCAATGGGAATCGGCCAGCCGGGTGGCCGATTGGTACGCTTCTGGGTGCGGATTTGTCTTTCGCGAAGTCGATGAGAATAATCACTACCTGATCTATCTTGCACTGGATGGCAATGTCTATTTGAAGGCCTATGTGGATGGCAAATTCTACGAGCTAGGAAAAGAATACTACGGCCAGCTTGATTTTATGCAAGGCCAGGCCGACGTGATCCTGGCGGTGGACGGCCCCAAGATCACCTATTTTATCAATGGGGAGCAGGCTTTCCAACGAGAAAACAGCCAGCTCAACAGCGGCGGCCTCTATCTGACAGTGGTGTCAGGGAGCAATCAGGATTTTGGTACGCGTTGCCAGATCACCGACATTGAGCTGTGGGAGCTTGACGGCCAGTAGTCTACCTGGTGTGCTCAGGGTTTAGAGCGCAGTCTGAACAAATCCGGCCGGCGGTCCAGCAGGTATAAAACCACTCCGCTGCCGGCCAGGATTGGGATTGCGAAACCGATCCAGAAGAAGCCCCAGTCTACCTGGAACTTTTCTGGCTCATCTTCCTGATCCGCTTCTGGAGAAACCTGCGGAGTCAGCGTTGAAGTTGCAGTAAGCGAAGCTGCCGGAGATGGCGAGGCGGCGCCCGGTTCAGGGGTTAAAGTTTCACCGGCTGGGGCCTGGGTTGGCGAAAGGGACGGCGTTAAGGTCGGCTCCCCTTCCGGCGGTGGATAATCCCCAACTGGCGGTGTGGTGGTTTCTTCCGGAGGGGGATAATTCAGATCGGGAGGAATGTAGGTGTCCTGCGGCGGCGGATAATCATCCTGCCACAGCGGGGGCTCCACCAGGCCGGCCTGGACGCCAGTTTTGGGGGCCAGGAACAGGCCGAGCAGAACCAGGCCTATCAGTCCAAAGGCCAGTCCAGCCCGGATCATTTTCCGCCGCCTGGGTGAAACCATATTCACATTTTACCAGAGACCCTCCTGCGGTACACCCATTTTTCCCCTTCAACCCACCAGAAAACGAGACTTGAAGCGGCCAGGGTGATCAAAAGGTCCGCCAGGGTCAGTGGGGT
>CAZBDC010000344.1:0-2642 GCA_964490575.1 uncultured Anaerolineaceae bacterium
ATTCCGGATGGAGGCTAACTGCGGGGATGTGCTCAAGGACGTGCTGCGCGGCGGCTCGTGGAACAACAATGAAAGGAACGCCCGCTGTGCTTACCGCAACAGGAACAACCCGAACAACAGGAACAACAACGTTGGGTTTCGGGTGGTGGTCCTCACGTTCTTCCCGTCCATTCGTGGATGCCGGAAATGCAGCCCAGATCGATTTGCCTGGTCCTGGCTGCCGAGGAGTGGAAGAACGGCGGAGCGCATTCCTGGCCGCGCCGGGGGCTGATCCCGGCCGGGCAAATACCATCTGCCCCGCGCCCTGGGTTCTCCCCTGGCGCGGGGCAAGGTTGGCCCTCTATGTTTGAACGGCTTTGCTCCTGGGAAAACCTGCTGCTGGCTTACCAGAGAGCCGCCAAAGGCAAGCGCGGGCATGCGCAGGTAGCCGCTTTCGAATTTCACCTGGAGGACAATCTCCTGGCGCTGCAAGATGAATTACAATCCCTGGCATACCAGCCTGGGAGTTACAACAGTTTTTATATCCATGAGCCCAAGCGCCGCCTGATCTCCGCCGCGCCTTTCCGGGACCGGGTCATCCATCACGCCTTGTGCAACCTGATCGAGCCGCTGTTTGAAAAGTCGTTTATTTTCGACAGTTACGCCAACCGGCGCAAGAAAGGCACCCACCGGGCGCTGAAACGCGCCCAATCTTTCAGCCGGCGCTTCCGGTATGTGCTGCAGTGCGATATCCGCCAGTTTTTTCCATCGATTGACCACCTGGTATTGCGAGCTCTGCTGGCCCAGAAAATCACGGATCAGCAAACCTTATGGCTGTGCGACCGGATCCTGGAAAGCGGCGTGGGCGTGTTGAGCGAGGAATACGAAATGGCCTGGTTCCCAGGGGATGACCTGCTGTCTGCTCTGCGCCCGCGCGGGCTGCCAATCGGTAACCTGACCAGCCAGTTCTGGGCCAATGTGTATCTCAACCCGTTTGACCATTTTGTGAAGCGCGAGTTGGGCTGCCAGGCATACCTGCGTTATGTGGACGATTTTTTGTTGTTCGCCGATGACAAATCGCTGCTGTGGGAATGGAAGGTGGCCATCGAACGCCGCCTGGCGCGTTTTCGGCTGACCATTCATCCTGGCGCGCATCCCAGGCCGGTTGAGGAAGGTTTTCCTTTCCTGGGGTTCACGCTCTACCCGGCAGTCCGCCGGTTAAAACGACGCAAGGGTATCCATTTTCAACGCAAACTGCGCCGCCTGGTTGCCGGTTATCGGGACGGGAAAATTTCAACTGACCGGCTCAATGCCAGCATCCAGGGGTGGAGCAACCATATCCGTTGGGGAAATACCGTTGGGCTACGGAAAGCGATCCTGGGCAATTGTTTTCGTGACCTTTGAAATCAAAAGCTATTGCCTTGCCTCCCGATTATCGAGTATAATTCGGGCGCTGCGAAGCATTGGCTGGTTGAACCAACCAGGCAGATGTAGATAAGAAGCAGTTTCGTTAGCGGGAGTCGCCAAGTGGTAAGGCATCAGCCTTCCAAGCTGACATTCGCGGGTTCGAATCCCGTCTCCCGCTCTTTTTATTTAATCCAGGATATCCGATGATCGAAATTCTTCCCCTCCTCAGCCTGGACCCGCAGGACATCGCGCGGGTAACCGGCGATTACACCTGCGACCATACCTACCGGGTTGTTTACGCCGACTCCGAGGCCGGGACCAGCTTTCGCCTGGATCTGGTCCCGCTGAGCGAGCCGTTTGTCGGGCGCTACGACCATTTTGACGCGGAGACGCTCGCGCGCTACAACCAGGTTCTGGCCGAGGGGTATTCCTTCGGCGCGTATGACGGCGGCGCGCTGGTGGGCATCCTGGTGGCGAGCGTGCAGGCCTGGAATGCCAGCCTGTGGGTGTGGGAGTTTCACGTCGCGGCGGAGCGGCGCGGGCAGGGGATTGGCCGGCAGTTGATGGAGCGGGCAGCCGAAAAGGCCCGCGCGGCCGGCCTGCGCACGATGGTGTGCGAGACGCAGAACCGCAACGCCGCGGCCATCCTGGCCTACCGCCGGCTGGGCTTCAGCCTGGAAGGCATTGACATTTCCTACTATACCAACGAAGATTACCCCGAGCGCGGCATCGCCGTCTTTATGAAGCGCCGGCTGGACTGAGCGAAGCAGAATCCCACCCCGAAAGCGCTATGCTTCCCGCCAAAACGGGCTACAATTAAGCCATGGCAACCATACAGGAATGGCTTAACCGGAAATTCGACGAGTGGGAGCGGGCCCAGGGGCGCAAACAGTCGTATTACGCCTTTGCGCGCTACCTCGAGGTCAGCCAGTCGGGGCTGGCGCAGTGGATGGTCGGCAACGGCGCGCCGGGCGGGGACGACCTGCTCAGCATCGCCGGCAAGCTGGGGCCCGAGGTCTACGATGTGCTGGGGCTGCCGCGCCCGAACGCCGAAGCGCAGCGGGTGACGGTTTCCTTTGCCAGCCTGCCGCCCGACCTCCGCCAGCGCCTGACCAACGCGCTGGCCGAAGTCGACCGCACCCTGCGCCAGGAGCGCCTGCGCCCCGATTCGCCCGAGGCGCGCCCGCTGGTGATCGAAATCCTGGCGAAGTGGGGCTTTCGCATAACTTAAATACACTGATGGGAGGGCGACGGCC
>CAZBDC010000345.1:0-2469 GCA_964490575.1 uncultured Anaerolineaceae bacterium
TCCCGGGAGAGTAGGTCATCGCCAAGAGACTTCTTTATTTTAAGGTCAAATCAAATGCTCTATCCGGCGCGGCGATGACTGCCCGTAAGCCGGCATCTTTTCCTGCCGCTGGTATAATAGCAAGACCCCAGCTCGAGGAGAGGCGCTTTTGCTGTTCTTGCCCGCTTTGGTCTTTGTACTGGCAGTTTCCTTGTTGGTGGTTGCCATCCTGCGACCGCCGGCCAGACCGGCTGCGGCGGTGGCTGTTTATCTTCTCGCTTATACGAATGTTGTCCTGGTGGGCCAGGTCGCTAATTCGGTCCTGGCGCTGAACCGGCAGTGGGTCTGGCTGGCGCTGCATCTATTTTTGTTGCTGGCTGCCTGGCTGGCCTGGCGCAGGGCCGGTAGGCCTTCGCTTACCGCCCCGTGGCTGGGCAGGGATGGCCGGATCCTGCCGGCGGGCTGGCGTGCTTCGCTGCTGCGCTGGCCTGATCTGTGGCTGCTGGGGGTGGGTGTTGGCGCGGCTTTCCTTTTAGGTGCGGTTCTGATCTGGGTGGTTCCACCCAACAATAACGACAGCCTGGCGACCCACATGTCGCGGATTGGCTACTGGATGCAGCGCGGGTCCTTTTTCCCCTGGCCAACTTCAAGGATCTGGCAGGTTACATACCCGGTTAATATGCAGCTTCAGATGTTCTGGACTGCGCTTTTCTGGGGGTCCGACCGCATCGTTGAGAGCGTCCAGTGGCTGGGCGCATTGGTGGCTGTGGTGACAATTTTTGGGCTGGGGCGTCTCCTGGGCGCGTCGCGTCCGCAGGCGGTTTTCGCCGCCCTGATCTGGGCTACTTTCCCGGAAATCATCCTGGAATCAACCACGACGCAGAATGACCTGGTGGCCGGTACATTGTTTTCGGCCATGTTCTACCTCCTTTTTCTTGGGCTGAAAACTCGGCACCGGGGCACGCTGGCGCTATCTGGATTAGCGCTCGCCCTGGGCCTGGGAACCAAGCAAACGCTGTTTTTCCTGCTGCCTGGCCTGGGCCTGGTGGCTCTCCTGATCCTCGGGTGGGATGGCAGGCGGGTTGGCCGCCTGCTGGTGATATGGGGCGCGAGCAGCCTGGCGGCCTTTCTCCTGGTCGGCGCTTACATGTTTGTGGTTAACCAGGCGAACTTCGGCCACCCGATGGGCCCCGAGACGGCTGTCTCGGCTCAAACCGGAGGCCAAACCGGCCGGTCGCTGCAGGATAACCTTAAGTTCAATGTTTTTCGTTTGCTGTATCAGGTGATCGACCCAACTGGCCTGCCCGACCCTCTGACCGGATATGCTTTTAAGGCCAAGGCGCTGGTGGTCGGAAAAATCGCCGGCTGGATTGGCTACCCGGTCGAAGGCCAGGTCGCGGTAGCGCCTGGGCATGCATTCGTCTTGCGTGAGCGGTATGTTCTGCAGGAGGATGCGGCCTGGTATGGTCCATTATTCGCTTTTCTGGTCCTGCCGGCCCTGGTCTACCAGGCGTGGGTGGGGTTCAAGAAAAAAGATTCACTGCGGGTGGGGATTTTCATCCTGGCGCTGACGTTTCTGATCCTGGATGCTGCCCTGCGCCCGGGTTGGGATCCCTTCCAGGGGCGCTATTTCATTCCGGTCGTAATTTTATCTACTGCGCTGGCCGCCTTTGTGGTTCGCCCAAGAGGGGTTGCCCGGATAGCGGGCTGGTTGTTGGTTGTTGTGGCGCTGGTGATCGCTCAACAGACCTTGTGGAATAATTTGGGCAAGCCGTTGAGCGGTGAGGCCACGATCTGGCGCATGAGCCAGGTCGAATTGAAGACACTGCAGAGCTTTTATATGCGCGAACCGGCCATCATGGTCGAGAAGTACGTGCCGGCGGATGCTACCCTGGGGCTTTTAACCTACGGCGCCTTTTTGGAATATCCTTTCTTTCGCGATGATTACGGCCGCCGGCTGGTTCAGATTGAGCCACCGGATCGGATTCACGATACTGCGTGGTTGAAAGGACAGGGGATTGAGTATGTGTTGTTCCTTTCACCGGTGGGCTCTTCGGCGGTGGAGATACCGGCTGAGCTGCTTCCGGTGGCGCGCGTGGGCGATTGGAGTCTGCTGGCCTGGCAAGTTGCAAACGCCCCTTGACATCTCCGCAAAACCCTGTATAATTCAAACCCGTTGCCTTGAGGCGGAACGAGGAATTAGTCTGACAATTCAAGGCAAAATACCTTGACAAATAAAAACAATGGTTGTAAAATTAACCACGCAGTCAAGGAAGAGACCTCGCCGAAATGGCAGATCGCTGAAAATTAAACAGCCTACGCTACGAAGGCGATTCGGGGGACGTCAGAAAGCGAAGCCGATGTTGGAGGAAAACAAAGACATCGGTCGTTTTGTCTGTAAGTCCAGAATTGCTGGCGAGGGAACATTAACAAGCACCTTAACAACTGAAGAGTGATAAGAAGAGGAAGAGGGAAGGAAGAGTTTTGACT
>CAZBDC010000346.1:0-2426 GCA_964490575.1 uncultured Anaerolineaceae bacterium
GTTTGTTTTGTGTGGGCGACGCAGTCGCCCACACAAAACGATACAAGTATCAAAATAGTGAAATTTGCCCGATGGGATTCTAAGGTGATAGAAACTGAGCCGGCAGCTATTTGGGAACTGGATTTGTCTGTAGGGTCGAGTCATCCGAAACGGCGGCAACAAAAACAGGCTGTCCAAATGTTCTCTCGGACAGCCTCGTTTTTGTTTACGGTGACTTGAAATTTATGCCAGGACCGGTTTGTCTACCCGGACCCGGCTTTCGCGCACGTGCATCGGACAGATGCCGGTCGGGCACACCTTCAACCGGATGTGTGCCTCCACCTCGGCCCGGAAGTGCGTCAGGATGTCGCGGATGGGCGCACCGGCTGTCTGCCCCAGGCCGCAGTTCGACAGGACAGACATGTTCTCGCTCATGATCATCAACTCGTCGAGGTCCCTTAACTCACCCTGTCCTTCGGAGATATCGGTCAGGAGCTGCAGCGCGCGTTCTGTGCCGACCCGGCAGGGGGTGCACTTTCCGCAGCTTTCTTTGCGGAAGAACTTGACCAATACGCGGGCCAGGTCTACCACGCAGGTATCCTCATCGCAGATCAGCAGTGCACCGGAGCCTAACGAGACGCCGGCTTTGTTGAACGAATCGAAGTCCATGGGTGTGTCTTGTAGGCTGGCGGGGATGATTGAGCCGCTTGATCCGCCAGTCTGGGCTAACTTGAAAGTTTTCCCGTTCTTCATACCCTTCGCATAGATTGCGATCACTTCGCGCAGGGTAATGCCCATGGGCACTTCGATCAGCCCGGTGACGTTAACATTGCCCAGGATGGTATAGGTCTTCGTGCCTGGCGAGCTCGGCGTGCCTAACTGGCGGTACCAGTCCGCACCGTGGCGCAGGATTGCCGGGACGTTGGCCAAAGTCTCGACGTTGTTGACCAGGGTTGGCATGTTCCACAGGCCGTTGGTGGTTGGGTAGGGCGGGCGGGCCCGCGGCTCACCACGTTTCCCCTCGATTGACTCGATCAAGGCGGTTTCTTCGCCGCAGATGTAGGCTCCTGCGCCGGCATGAATATGCACGTCAAAATCAAAGCCGGAACCAAGGATGTTCTTACCCAGCAGGCCTAATTCGCGGGCCTGCTCAATTGCCAGGCGCAGCCGCTCCTGGGCCAGGGCATACTCGCCGCGGATGTAGATGTAAGCTTCGGTTGCGCCGACCGCATAGCCGGCGATGGCCATAGCTTCCAGGATGCTATGTGGGTCACCCTCTAAAACCACGCGATCCTTAAAGGTGCCTGGCTCGCTTTCATCCGCGTTGCAGATCACATATTTCTGTGCCCCGCGGGCTTTGGCGACAAAGCCCCACTTCAACCCGGTGGGGAATCCCGCTCCCCCGCGCCCCTTCAGCCCAGACCGCTTAATCTCGTCGATTACCTGGGCCGGGGTCATTTCGCTGAGGGCTTTCCCGAGGGCGACGTACCCATCGTGGACAATATAATCTTCAATGCTGGTTGGATCAATCAGGCCGGCGCGTTCCAGGACAATCCGATGTTCGGCCGGCAGGGTCCCTTTGCGGGCTGAGAGCCAGGCAATCCGCCCGCTCAGCTCGCGCATGGAGGCCTGCAAACCGGCGGCGATCCGGCCTTTATAAAGATGCTCTTCAACCAGGAAGTGTACATCCTCGGGCCGCACCGGTCCATAGATCACTGCCTCTGGATAAACAATGACGAGAGGTGTTACATCGTGCCGGCCGATGTCGCCCACCATGGAAACGGTGACTTCGTCTTCCAGCCCAAAGGCGGCAATTTCCTGCTGCAAACGTTGGAATACTTCCCCTGCGCCATGCGCCAGGCTGGCTGGATCGCTCGATACCAGTACCATTGAACGAAATGCTTTCATCGGTCCTCCTCCTACTCGTAAGCTGCCAGGATATCAGTAATCTGGTCCGGGGTGACATTGCCATAAATATCGTCGTCAACCACCACTACCGGACCAACTGCACAGAGTCCCAGGCAACTCACGGTCACCAGCGACCATTTGCCATCGGGCGTCGTTTCACCTGGCTCCAGGTCGAGCGCGTCCTGCAAAGCCTGCCAGACCTCTCGTCCACCAACAACATGACAGGGGGCGCTTTCGCAAAACTGGATGACATGCCGGCCAAGTTTCTTGGTCGAGAGCATACGGTAGAAGGTGGCCACCGAGAACAACTGGCTCTTTGGAACGTGCATGCGCTGGCTGATCTCTTCCAAAGCCTCAGAAGGTAGATACCCGATTTTTCGATTGACTTCTGTAAGAATCGGGATGAGTTCTTCCCGTGTTGCGCCGTGCCGCTCGACAGCCGCCTGCACCACCTCAAGCATTTCTGTGCGGGCTGTATTTCCGTTTTCCCTGGTAGATCGGAAGAGCACACGTCTGAACTCCAGTCACCGCTCATTATC
>CAZBDC010000347.1:0-2414 GCA_964490575.1 uncultured Anaerolineaceae bacterium
TCAATTCCTACACGTAATCCTACCTCAGCGACTTCGAAAAAAACAAGGCGATATCCTGGTTCGGGAAGTAATGATCATTATAACCACAGAACTCATAACCCAGCTTATGAGCCAATTGAATGGCCGGGTGGTTTTTGGACTGCATTTCAAGAATGGCCTTGCGAAAACCATTTTCCACGCCCCATTCCTGGGCAGCCAGAATGAGCGCAGTACCAATTCCCTGGCGCCGCATATCTTCACGGACTGCACAGTCCGTGACCCACAGAGTCCGGGGGGCAAACTGGTCCGAAATGCCAATATAACCGACCATCGCCTCTGCGATGGTGGCAACCAGGACAGCCTGGTAGCGCGACCAGTTCTCTTGATTGAGCAATGGGTGAGATCCAAAATAATCCACCCGGACCGGGCGTGGAAGGCGCATCTGGCGGAAACTGATGCTAATTTGACCGTCTTCCAGGACTCGGTCCATTTGCCAGACAAACAGGCTCTGATAGGAATGCTCAATTTTTACCAGGTCGGATAAATCGCTAGCTACCGCGGGCCGGATCTTGATTTCTGGCATACTCACTCCTGAACTAAGGTCGCATGACGCGGACCGAAACGACACAAGCCGGGAAAGGCTGGTTTTGATTATCATAAACCACCAGGCGCAGCTGGTAATCACCAGGATCCAGCTGGCTGGTATTCCAAAAGCCAATCTGCCCATCTACTTTGGGCTGATTTCCAGCTGCGATATCCGTCCAAATATCTTCCCCCGGAATGGCGTATTGGTACTTATAAAAGCCAAGATTGGGTACATTGACTGTGCCCTTTAATTCGATGGTCGCACTGATCTCCTGGCCAGGCTGCGGATTGGCCCATTCGATCTGGCCTGGGATGCAGCCTTCTTGCAAAACAACCACACTGGGGGTGGGGTTGGGTTCCACGGTCACCTCGCTACTGGCTGCACCGATCAACGCCGGAAGTGTAGCCGTGTGCGTAGCAAACAGGTCGAGCGTGGCTGTTGCCAGAGACAGGCCTTGCGGGTAACTGGGTGCGACAAACGAAACGATCACAAACTCCATTACAACGAATAACACCAACAGAACCAGGATGGTAAGAGCAGTTGAAAACCGCCGTTGGGCGATTTCCCTTTCCAGGCCAAAAACAGTTCCCTGCCAATCCTTCCAGGCGACGATCAGTTTCTGGAAGTAAAAAAGAGCGATAATACCCAACAACCCATAAATCCAGCTCTCATACTTCTGTAAGTAAGGAAGAACCTCTTCCATAGCACTCTATCTTTTTCCGCCTGAGCATTTCGAGCAATTCAGCAACGGATGAAACACTTCAGGCGGTTCGATTAGCTCTTCAGCCGGTTTAAGACACCCTCGATCAGCGCGCTCAGTTTTGGGACAATCACCTGGCCAGCCTGTAAAACCTCCTCGTGCGTCGTCGGTGTACTACCATCCAGGTTTGCTTTGTTGCTGATCCCCGAGAGCCCCAACACCCGCATCCCCCCGTGCCGGGCCACCGTCACCTCTGGCACCGTCGACATCCCAACCGCATCCGCGCCAATTGCGCGTAAAAATCGCAGGTCCGCGGGTGTCTCAAACGATGGACCCGAAAGCCCAATATAAACCCCTTCACGCAGCACAATATCATCCTGGGCTGCTACCTGGCGCGTGAGATCCATCAACTCCCGATCATAGGCCTGGCTCATGTCGGGGAAGCGCGGTCCAAACTCGTCCAGGTTCGGACCACGCAGCGGGTTGAAGCCGGTCATCCCCACCAGACCGATATGATCGACGATCAACATCACATCGCCGGGTTCGTAACCGGGATGGATGGCCCCGGCGGCGTTGGTCACCACCAGGATCTCTACTCCCAGGCGCTGCATGACCCGCACGGGCAGAGTCACCTGGGCCATCGAATAGCCCTCATAGAAATGGGCCCGGCCCTGCTGAACAAGGACATCTGCGCCAGCCAGTTTTCCGATTACGAGCCTGCCCTGGTGCCCCTGCACAGTAGAAACCGGCCAAAAGGGAATGTCCTGGTAAGAAACAATATCGCGGTCCTCGACCGCATCGGCCAACCCACCCAGGCCCGAACCCAAAATCAGGCCAATCTTTGGCTCTTGCGCCGTCCTCACCCGCACTGCTGCCGCCGCTTGATCGATCTCTTCAAGAGTAAAATATTCTTTCATGGCAAAACCAACTCACCGGGTCAAAATGTGCTGCGCTATTTTATATGTAAATTATAACAGAGTTATGATTCACAATCAGTACCGGGTCCCGGTTGTGGCGAAAGTTCAAAATTTCCGATGCGAGAGAATTCAACCTTGCATATTTGAAATGTAACATTCTTACATCGCCTACGTTTTTTACCTTGTTTTTGCGCAAATAGAGCGGGTTTCTATTCAAAAATGCCCGCGAGCG
>CAZBDC010000348.1:0-2365 GCA_964490575.1 uncultured Anaerolineaceae bacterium
CCCCCCCCCCCCCCCCCCCACCACCCCCCAAACCTACACTCTTTCCCTACACGACCCTCTTCCGATCTAAAAAGCCGGCACCCAATCGATATCGATTGAGTGCCGGCGATAATGGCAATGGCTCACACCACTAGATTATCTTCCGTGCTGTTGAGAGGGCACCCACCCTCTCCGCTAAACGAACTGATCGCTCAGTGTCCACTGGGCGATCTCGCTTATAAAGTGGATCTCCTTCGAGGAAATGGGTATGGCCCCATCCTCTTCACAGCTAGAAGTGCACCCAAAAACAGTCACTGACTATTTGATGTTGTTTTCAATACGCGATACAATACTGAAATGGGCTCAATCATCGACGACCTGAACAGATTTATCAGTGTTGACATTGAAGCATCTGGACCCATCCCCAGCCAGTACGCCCTGCTTTCGATCGGCGCCTGTACCCTTTCTCAGCCCCGGCGAACTTTCTATGCTGAGCTGATCCCGGATAAGGATCAATACGATCCGGTCTCCATGGAGATCCACGGGTTAGATCTGTCCAGGCTGGCTTTGGAGGCGCTCCCGCCAGAAGTGGCGCTGCGAAGATGCGCGGCCTGGTTAGCCGAAGTGGTCCCACCAGGTCAACTGCCGCTGATGGTGGGCTTCAATGCTCCCTTCGATTGGATGTTCATCAACGATTACTTTTATCGCTACCTGGGATCCAATCCGTTTGGGCACAGCGCTGTGGACATCAAGGCTGTTTACCTGGGAGCGAGTGGCAAGTCATGGTCTGAGACCTCGGGATCCTACTTGCACGCGCGTTACCATGCTGGGAACCCTTTGACTCACAACGCTTTAGAAGATGCCATCGCTCAGGCTATTCTCTTTGAAGGTATCTTGAATGAATTCTTTATCCTGAAATAATCGAAATTATGGGGGTAGATGTGAAATCAACGTCAGTCGAACCAAACGCAGAAATAAAGCGCATCATTGAATCGGCCCGCCGTTTAGGGGTGGAGTTGGACGAGCATGAAGCGATTCAATGGATGGTCGCCGTGTCCGGTCAGGGGGGTGAAGCCGATATTGTTGAAAACGAGCGCGAAGGAATTTTTGGCCACCGGATCACTCTGCTGGATTTTTCTCCTCAGCGCCTGGCCTATTTTCGCAAGATTGGCACTCTGGTCGAATTTATCGATGAACCCGGCATCGTCGAGACTGCTCTGGCATTGTCGGGGTCAGCTGCTCAGTCCCGGATCCAGACTTACCCCGGAGATGCCGACTTCTTCGAAAGGGTCAATATCAAAGCTCCTACCCGTTCCGAGGCCTGCAGGATCCTGGGCCGCATCATGTGTGAGAAGGCTTTGGGTACGGAAAAAGGCGATACTTATCAGTTGATCGAGGTGAAATTTGGCTCTTATCCGCAGCCCATGGAAACCGACAGCGGCGTTCAAAAAGCCGGCGCGCCGGTTTCCTGGACGCCGTCTGATATCAGAGCCGGTAAAATCGAAGGTCAACTTCTGGACGGCAGCCCATATGCACTGACGTGGGAAGAAGCCAGCCAGAATCCGGGCTGGTGTAAACTGGACTGGGTGGTGGCAGATCCTTTGGAACACCAGTTGGTGAACGCCAGCAATATGCTGGATGTAACCTGGGAAGCGCCAGATGGTTCGATCGAGCCTCTGGATGGTTACCTGGATCCATATTTCCAGGAAGTGTACCTGGAATCCGATTCAATTCCTATCTTCACCAAGCTGGCAAAGCATGTCGACAGCAACGCCCTGGACGATTATGTGAGCCAGTTGGAAAAAGAAGTACGCAAGTATGTAACGAAAGATCCAAACTACGGTAAGGCGGCCAAGCGCATGTATAATATTTTCCGGCTCACCGGTCGCTATGAGCAGGCGGCGTACTTGCGTGAGTTGTTCGATGAACCGGCCACTGTGTTGTACCAGGTTTGGTCATTGATTCGCACTATCGATGACACCTTTCGCCCTGGCGGAACTATTCCGATTGAAACGTTGCTGGCCCAGACCGACAGGCTTATCTTGATTGTGGTCGAGGTTCTAGAAGGCGCGAAAGAGGGTGAAATCGTTCGCATTTTGCTGCGGCTGCGTGACATCCTGTCGAAAGAGCGCCACGGGCAGGAACTCTCGCCTCAGGCAGAAGCTGTCCGGGCCGAGATCATCAACCTGGTCAACAACTTCTTTTATGAAAAGTTAACCGGCATTCCTGAGATCCGGACTTATATCGATACGCTTGCAGGTGGGCCGCACGATTAGCCGACGGTGTGGGCGATATCGCCTTTTCAGACAGTGACGCTAAAGGCAGCCTTATTACATCGGAAACTAAATAAGCGTAAGATTTTGACAAAACAGCCAGGGTCGGTAAA
>CAZBDC010000349.1:0-2293 GCA_964490575.1 uncultured Anaerolineaceae bacterium
GACGCCGACGACGTCCTCGAGGCCGAATACTGGGCCGGCCACCAGGAACAGCTCAGCGCCTGCCCGGCGCGCGTCGCCCAGGACGGCCTCGAGGGCGGGCAGGTTGCCGTGGATGTCGGCCAGGACCGCCAGGATCACGGCTTCCTCCGCCGGGCGGGCGCTTTGAGCGGGGCGAGCAGCTCGGGCGGGAAGCTCAGGTTCCAGTCGTAGCGCGGCGAGCGCGAGGGCTGCTTGTAGCGGCTCAGCTCGACCTCGCCCGCCTCGAACTGCCTGAGGAAGCGCAGCAGCGCCAGGGTGACCAGCTGGCTGGCGGGCAGGCCCTGCTCCTCGGCCAGGGTCTTCAGGCGCTGGCGCAGGGCCGGCGGCAGGTCATAGGTGGCGCGCTGCTCGCGGCGGGCGCGGATCTTGGCGCGTTCTTTGTCTTGCTTGCTGGCGGGCGATCCTGGCTGGCTTTCCGAATCATTCAAAGGCCACCTCTTTCAACGCTCTGGGGATCAGGATGGAGCAGCATCCACCCGCCTGGGCCTGGAAGATGCGCTCCGGGCGCGGCCCCCTCCCCCACCCCAACAGCCCGGCCAGGCGGTCGGGAGGAACAGCGGTGGGCGAGTCGGGTCCGCCGGGCATGACCGTTACCAGTATACCCAGAAACCGGGCCGCGTCAAGGGGCGACCCTTGAATGATTTATCGGCCTCACCGCTGCCGCATTCAGCGCGCGATTATCGGGCAATTATCGCAGCATCAGCGCGAACACGCCCCAGCCCAGGTATTCGCGCGTGGTTGCGGCGTAGCGCGCGGGTTCCGAGGCCAGCCTGGCGCGAACCTCTTGGGCGAGCTCGTCGGCGGGGTTGGCTTCCAGCCAGCGGCGCATGGTCAGCCATTTAGCCGCCTCGTAGCGGTCCCAACTGTCCTGGTCCGCCAGGACCATCTCCACCACGTCGCAGCCCAGGCGGCCGAAAGAAGCGAGCAGGT
Organism: uncultured Anaerolineaceae bacterium; assembly: GCA_964490575.1. GTDB lineage: Bacteria > Chloroflexota > Anaerolineae > Anaerolineales > Anaerolineaceae > DSYU01. The sequence goes on from CAZBDC010000349.1 coordinate 970, forward strand.
CCGGGAGCAGGAGAAAATCGGCGATGGCAGTGGCATGACAGCCCCTGGCAACCTCTTCCGTGGGCGGCAACTTGCGCCAGTAGGGCTCGCCGATCAGGAGGATCCCCCCGGGGCGCAGGCTGCGCGCCAGCAGCTCGATCGTGCCGGCCACACCTGCCCCGATCCAGGTAGCGCCGAGACAGGCTGCCACATCGACCTTCTCGTCAGCGACATAGCCGGCCGCATCGCCGTGGATGAACTTCACTTGCCCGGCGACGCCGAGCTCTTCCGCCCGGCGCCTGGCCTGTTCGGTGAATAACGGGCTCAGATCGACGCCGGTGCCGGTGATGCCGTGATCGCGGGCCCAGGTGCACAGCAGCTCCCCCGAACCGCTGGCGAGGTCGAGCACCCGGTCGCCTGCTTCCAGGCGCAGCGCCGCGCCGAGCGTGGCGAGCTTTTCGGGCGTGATCGGGTTGTGGATGCGGTGGGCGCTCTCGGTGATGTTGAAGATGCGGGGGATATCCATTGTTGAAAATTCCTTGGTTGGTTTACCTCGGGTCGTTTTGCCGTTGGGCTGTCATCTGCAACGCTTGAATGCCGTGAAGAACTGCTTCGCGCAATTCAGGTGGATCCACGATGGCTGCCTGGTTTCCCGGACCAAAAACCAGCTTTTTTGCCAGGTCCATTGATTCTACTTGAAACCGAAGCGTTTTCCATCCATTTCGGGGGTCCGTCCAGGCGATTTGAAAACGACCGGGCATTAACGATTGCACAAATCCCAACCGGTCGGGGCCGAGAGCCTGTACTGCAATCGCCGGGTTGCTTCTCCCAAGTTTATGATACGGGCTGTTTCTACCACTTTGACGATATGCCGCTGCTGCGCGCGCGGGCCAGGCCGGGCGAGCTGGAAGTGGAATTCCGCGCGCAGGTCGAGGCGGTGCTGGCGGCCGGGCTTTCCCCCACCCACCTGGACTGGCACGCGCTGCGCTTCGGCGTGCGGGCGGAGTTTCCGGCGCTGATGGCCCGCCTGACATTGGAATACGGGCTGGCGCTGCGCGTGATCGGGCGCGCCAGCATCGACAGCCTGCAGCGCCAGGGCCTGCCGGTGATCGACCACGACTTCCTCGACAGCTCCGGCCTCGACCCGCGCACAAAACCCGCCCGCTACGCCCAACTGCTGCGCGCGCTGCCGCCCGGGCTGAGCGAATGGACCAACCACCCGGGACTGGACACGGATGAGCTGCTGGCGCGGGGAAGTGGTAACGCGGGTAGACATTTGCCGGTAGGGGGAGGGGGGGGGGGGGGGGGGGTGTTGGGGGTGGGGGGGGGGGGGGGGGGGGGGGGG
>CAZBDC010000350.1:0-2279 GCA_964490575.1 uncultured Anaerolineaceae bacterium
GTCGATCAGGATCAGGCGCTTGTCGGTAAAGATGAACAGGTCGCGGACGATTTTGAACCCGCGCACGACCGTTTCGCCGGGAACCAGGAAGAAATCCAGGTCCGCCTGGACTTCTTTGACGTTTACTTCTCTGGCATTGCCAAACATTCCTTGTAACATGGGTGGCTCCTTATTTGATCGTTTGTCATTGCGATGCTACCGTATCTTCTTCCGCGCGTTCGATCTCTATATTTTATCTTCTGTTTATTGTCAGGAGGTCTCGATCCTGGTAAGCTGTTTAAATAATGGGGAAAATTTCCGCTTTACCGGCGCTTTTGAACCTGGACTTGCCCCGAAAAAGGGAACCCAAAGTAAGGGAGAACCGGGTCCGCTGAGCGGGACAGGAGCCGGAAGACAAATTGGGGATATAATTTGTCTGGTCCGATCATTTCAATATAAATTTTGACCTGATCGAAGGGTGACCCGTTATGACGCGCCGGTGATCGGGGCTTTGTGCGGGGTTATTGAATTCCAGAGGAGACTTATGCCGGTCAAAAAGAAGAACGGGAATGGCGCCGCTCTCGGCATCGAAAATGAATTGTGGGAAGCCGCCGATAAGCTGCGCGGCCACCTCGACGCGGCCGAATACAAATCGGTCGTTCTGGGGCTGATCTTCCTCAAGTACGTCTCCGACACGTTCGAGCAGGTCCGCGCGCGGGTCGAACAGGAAGGGCTGGATGACCCCGAAGACCGCGACGTGTACCTGGCCGAGCGCACCTTCTGGGTGCCGAAAGATGCCCGCTGGAAAATTCTCCAGGACAGCGCCAAGCAAGAAACCATCGGGAATTTAATCGACAAGGCGATGGAGGCCATCGAGAAGGATAATCCAACGCTGAAAGGGATGCTCCCCGGCAACTATGGGCGCGCCACGCTGGATAAGCGCCGGCTGGGCGACCTGGTCGACCTGGTCAGCAACAAGATCAACTTTGCCGACGAGGAAAGCCGCAAGCAGGACACGCTCGGGCGGGTCTACGAATACTTCCTCTCGCAGTTCGCCAGCCAGGAGGGGCGCAAGGGCGGCGAGTTCTACACCCCGCGCTCGGTGGTGCGCGTGCTGGTCGAGATGCTGGCCCCCTACAAGGGGCGCGTGTTCGACCCGTGCTGCGGCTCGGGCGGCATGTTCGTGCAGAGTGAGAAGTTCGTCGAGGCGCACGGCGGGCGGATCAGCGACCTCTCGATCTACGGGCAGGAATCCAACCCCAGCACCTTCAAGCTGGCCAAAATGAACCTGGCCATCCGCGGCATCGAGGGCGACCTGGGCAAAGAGCCGGCCGACTCCTTCCACAACGACCAGCACCCCGACCTGAAAGCCGATTTCATCCTGGCCAACCCGCCCTTCAACATGAGCGATTGGGGCGGCGACCGCCTGCGCAAGGATCAGCGCTGGCAGTACGGTCTCCCGCCGGCTAACAACGCCAACTTCGCCTGGGTGCAGCATTTCATCCACCACCTCGCCCCCACCGGCGCGGCGGGCTTTGTGCTGGCTAACGGGAGCATGAGCAGCAACACCTCGGGCGAAGGCGAGATCCGCAAGGCCATCATCGAAGCCGGCCTGGTCGACTGCATGGTGGCCCTGCCGGGGCAGTTGTTTTACAGCACGCAGATCCCGGTGTGTTTGTGGTTCCTCGCGCGCGGCAGGAAAGGCCGTGATGGTAAGACGTTGTTTATCGACGCCCGCAAGCTGGGAACGCTGACCGACCGCGTCCACCGCGACCTGGCTGAGGCCGACATCGCCCGCATCGCCGGGACCTACCACGCCTGGAAAAACACCCTCACGCCCGGTCTCTCTCCTGAGAGGAGCGGGGAGTACCAGGATATTCCCGGTTTCTGCAAATCCGTCCCGCTGGAGGAAATCCGCGCGCAGGGCTACGTGCTGACACCCGGACGCTACGTCGGCGCGGCGGAGGCGGAGGAGGATGGCGAGCCGTTTGAGGAGAAGATAGCACGATTGACAAAGGAGTTGGAACAGCAGTTTGAGGAAAGTGATAAATTAAAAAATCTAATTCGCCAAAGCTTACAGAGGATAAATTATGGCGAATAGATGGAAAACCGTAAGGATAAGAGATATTTGTTCAAGTATTACGAGTGGCGGAACTCCTGACACCAGAGTTCAGGCTTATTGGAACGGAAATATTCCTTGGCTTTCATCAGGAGAGACCGGGGGGCGATACATATTTGATACAGTGAACAATACCTTCGCCAATTACGGCGATGAAACCGGCTGTTTTGCCGGGTGAATA
>CAZBDC010000351.1:0-2241 GCA_964490575.1 uncultured Anaerolineaceae bacterium
TTCCGGAGGGATTCCATGCGCTCGGTGATCGTGATTGGGGCGGGGTTGGGCGGGCTGGCGGCGGCGCTGCGGCTGCGCCGGGCCGGGTTCGCGGTGACGCTGGTCGAGAAGCGCCCGCGCTTTGGCGGGCGCAGCTACGTGCTCGAAGAGCAGGGCTTCCGCGTCGACACCGGGCCGACCATCCTGGTGATGAAGGACCAGTTCGACGAGCTGTATCATGACCTGGGCCGCCGGATCGAGGAGCGCCTGTCCTTCACCCAGCTCGACCCGAACTACCGCATCTATTTCCACGACGGCACCCACGTCGACCTGTTCGCCAGCATGGCCCGCCTGGCGGCCGAGCTGGAAAAAGTCGAGCCGGGCGCCGGCGAGCGGGTCTTCCAGTTCCTGGGCGCCAATGCGCGCAAGTACGAGCTGGGCATGGACTTCGTCACCCGCAATTTCGACCACATCACCGACCTGTTCAACCCCGTTGCCGGGCTGCGCCTGCTGCAGACCCGCGCGCAGGAGAACCTCTACGCCCACGTGGCGCGCTACTTCCGCTCGGATAAGCTGCGCAAGGCCTTCTCCTTCCACTCGATGTTCCTCGGCCTGTCGCCGTTCGAGTCGCTGGCCATGTACGGGCTGATCACCTACGCCGACCTGGCGCGCGGCATGTTCTACCCGCGCGGCGGCATCTACGCCATCATCGAGGACCTGGTCCGCATGGCCGCGGAAGACGGGGTGACCCTGCGCGCATCCGCGCCGGTGCGCGAGATCCTGGTCGAAAACGGGCGCGCCGCCGGCGTGGCGCTCGAGTCGGGCGAGGTGCTGCGGGCCGACGCGGTCGTCTCCAACGCCGACCTGCCCTACACCTACCGCCGCCTGGTGCCGGACGGCCTGCGCCGCGACTACCCCGATGCCCGCCTCGACCGGATGAAGATCGCCTGCTCCGGCTACCTGCTCTACCTGGGCCTCGACCGCGCCTACCCGGATATGCGCCACCAGGCCCTGTACTTCTCCGAAGACTACCGCGCCAACCTGGACGCCATCTTCCGCACCGGCCAGCTCCCGGCCGAACCATCCTTCCACCTCAACAACCCCACCGTCACCGACCCCAGCCTGGCCCCGCCCGGGCATTCGGTCCTCTACCTGCTGGCGCCCATGCCCAACCTGGCCATCGGGCAGATCGACTGGCAGCAGGCCGCCCCCCAGGTGCGCGCCTTCCTGCTCGACCGGTTGGAGATGCTGGTCGACCCGTATATCCGCCAGCACATCGTCTGGGAGAAGCAGTATACCCCGCTCGACTTCGAGCGCGACCTGAACGCGGTGGCCGGGACGGCCTTCGGCTCGCTCTCGCACCACTTCCTCCAGTCGGCCTACTTCCGCCCGCACAACATCGCCCGCGACCTGCCGGGGCTGTACTTCGTCGGCCAGGGCACCTACCCCGGCATCGGTATGCCAATGGTGCTGATCTCGGCCAAACTGGTCACTGAGCGGCTGGCGGGCTGAATCCTGCCCACTTGACCAGGGAAAACCATCCCCAACCGGCTGAGTCAGGCCTCACCCCATGGCGGATGCACACGCCTCGCGCGCGATGTATAAACAGGATGCGATGTGCCATTATTTTGCACGCGCAGCCAAGGACCCTGTTTATGCAAAACACGCTAACCGCCCAACCGACCGCGCCCTGCCTGCCCGCGTCCCGTGATGCCAGCGACCCGGCCTGCCTGGCCGATTTCAACGAGCTGGTCCTCGCCCACCAGGACGCCGCCTATCGCCTGGCCTGCTACCTGCTGGGCGACCCCGACCTGGCCGAAGATGTGACCCAGAAGGCCTTCCTGAACGCCTTCCTCAAGCTGCACACCTTCCGGGGCGGCTCCTTCCGCGCCTGGCTGTTGAGCATCGTCAAGAACGCCAGCTTCGACGAGCTGCGCCGCGCCCGCCGCCGGCCAATTTTTTCGCTGGACGCGCTGGATGACGGCGACGAAACCACCCCTGAGTGGAGCATCAGCCCGGCCCAGCAGCCCGAGCCGGCCCTCGAGCGCAAGGAGCGCCAGGCCGCGCTCTTCAGCGCCCTGCGCGGGCTGAAGACCGGCTACCGCGCCGCCGTGGTGCTGGTCGACCTGCAGGGCCTCGACTACGCCGACGCCGCCCAGGTGCTCGGCCTGCCGCTCGGCACGCTCAAAAGCCGCGTGGCCCGCGCCCGCCGCCAGCTCACTGCCCAGCCGGCCCTGCGCCCTTACTTATAATATAATTTTT
>CAZBDC010000352.1:0-2226 GCA_964490575.1 uncultured Anaerolineaceae bacterium
CAACACCCTATCCTACACTCTTTCCCTACACGACGCTCTTCCGATCTCGGGTGGTCGAGGCGCTGGGGCAGCTGCTGGTGCACGGCGTGGCGGTGCGGCCCGGTCACCCGGTCATCCTTGGGATGGTGCGCCGCGCAGACGGCGGGCAGGTCCCGCTGATCGGCGTCCCGGGTTACCCGGTTTCGGCTGCCCTGACCGGCGAGATCTTCTGCGAGCCGCTGCTGGCGCGCTGGTTGGGGCGCCCGCCGTTCAAACCGCTGGAGATCGAGGCAACCCTGACCCGCAAGGTCACTTCGCCGGCCGGCGACGACGACTACCTGCGGGTGGTGGTCGGCCAGGTGGGGGAGCGCCGGCTGGCGGCGCCCCTGGCGCGCGGGGCGGGGGTGGTCACCTCGCTGGTGCGTGCGGATGGAATCACGGTGCTGCCGCGCGGGGTACAGGGGCTGGAGGCCGGCGCACCGGTGCGCGTGCGGCTGTATCGTTCGCCGGGCGAGATCGAGCGCACCATCTTTGCGATTGGCTCGCACGATATGACCCTCGATCTGCTGGCCCAGTTCCTGGCCCGGCGCGGGCGGCGGCTGGTTTCGGCCAACGCCGGCAGCCTGGGCGGGCTGGTTGCGCTGCGGCGCGGCGAGGCTCACCTGGCCGGCACGCACCTGCTTGACCCGGCTTCCGGCGAGTATAACCTGAGTTACCTGGCCCAATACCTGCCTGAGACGCCCGTCCAGCTGGTGACCTGGGTGGGGCGCTGCCAGGGGCTGCTGGTTAAGCCGGGCAACCCCAAGGGGATCCACGCGCTGGCCGACCTGGCCCGCCCGGAGGTGCGCTTCGTCAACCGCCAGCGCGGGGCGGGCACGCGCGTTCTGCTCGATTATCACCTCCAGCAGGCCGGGATCGACCCCGGCCTGATCCAGGGCTACCAGGCCGAGGAATACACCCACCTGGCAGTCGCGGCGGCGGTGGCTTCGGGGCGGGCTGACTGCGGGCTGGGGGTGATGGCCGCCGCCCGCGCGCTCGACCTGGATTTCATCCCGCTCTTCAACGAGCGTTACGACCTGGCCATCCCCTGCCAGCACCTGCCCGGCGGCGCCTCCGGCGACCTGCTCGTTCCGCTGTTCGAACTGATGGAGGATGCCGAATTCCGCCAGGCTGTACAAACTTTGGACGGCTATGATGTATCCGCGATGGGCAGCGTTGTGGTAAAGTGTAACCAATAAAATAACTTTGACCCGGAGGAAAAGTCTTATGCCAATCGCAGCAAACCAACCCGCCCCTGAATTCAGCCTGCCCGACGAGACCGGACAGGTCCGCAGCCTGGCCGAGTTCCGCGGCCAGCCGGTCGTGCTGTATTTCTACCCAAAGGATGATACCCCTGGCTGCACCACCGAGGCCTGCAACTTCCGCGACGACTATCCCGTCTATCAAGAGAATGGCATTGTCATCCTGGGCGTCAGCCCCGACTCGCCCAAGAAGCACACCAAATTCAAGGAAAAATACAACCTGCCCTTTACCCTCCTGGCGGATGAGGATCACCAGGTCGCCAGCGCCTACGGCGTGTGGGGGCCCAAGAAGTTCATGGGCAAGGAATACGAAGGCATCCTGCGAACAACTTTCCTGATTGGCCCGGATGGCAGCATTCTTAAGGTATTCGAGAACGTCAAGCCCGATGGTCACTCCGGGCAGGTGCTGGCAGCGCTGAAGGAATCGGCCGCATAGAATGCGGTGCCGCATAGAATGCAGTGCCGCATAGAACGCGGGACCGCATAGAACACGGGACCGCATAAAGTCCGTAGAATATTTCAGGATGCGATATTTGTAATGGAACTGACCCTCTCCACTCCCGCGCTGCTTTTTCCGGCCATCTCGCTGCTCTTATTGGCCTATACCAACCGCTTCCTGACCCTGGCCAACCTGATCCGCGAGCTGCACCGCAGCTACAAGGCCAACCCGGATGAAATCGTCTTTGCCCAGCTCGCCAACCTGCGCTACCGGGTGAAGCTGATTCGGGATATGCAGATCTTCGGCGTGAGCAGTTTCTTTGGCTGCACGCTGAGCATGTTTGCGCTCTTTGCCGGGCAGGAACTGGTCGGCCAGTATCTGTTTGGGGCCAGCCTGGTGCTGTTGATGGTCTCGCTGGCCCTCTCCCTGCGCGAGGTGCAGGTCTCGATCGGCGCGTTGAACTACCGCCTGAGCGATCTGGAAAAGAAGTAGTAGGTGCGGTTCATG
>CAZBDC010000353.1:0-2001 GCA_964490575.1 uncultured Anaerolineaceae bacterium
AGGTGGCTTACGCTCAGGTATAGCCCTGCGTCATCAGTTGACTCCCCTCCTGCCAGATTGAAACTACCGGTTCATCCTTCACTGATCCCTCCCCTGGCAATACACAATCGCCTCTTCCTGCAATGAACCTGCCACTCGCGCCTGCCGGGGCTTCATACCCGGTCAAGGGATTGGAACGTACATTTGCCATTCCTCGGCGATTTTCTCGCCCTCAAAACGGCTAAAAAATATCCCGTAGGATTTTTGCTGCGCTTGGGTCGCGGCATCCACCCATTCGATCATCACGCGCGAAGCCAGTTTATCCTGCTCTCCGATACAGTCCAGGAGAGTCATTTTTAGATCTTTCAGATTTTTAAATCCCGGTTTTGCATCTTTGAGCCACTCTTCCAGGTTCTTTACCTGCCCCGGAAAACCCGGATCATGGCAGAGATAGTTTTGCGTGGTTAATTCCCGGACGGCCTGCTCAAATATTCCCCAGTCTCCGGCGCAATGATTGGCTGAATCAAAAAACTTGTGCAAGATCTCACGGTGCTGGTTGACCAGATCGGACATGGCTGCCTCCTTTCAGGCGTCTTGTAGATTCACTTTACATCTTTCTGCCCTTCCTCCCAACTACCTCCCCGCCGAATCAGCGCCGCGCCTGGGGTCAGCACATCCTATCAGATTCGAACAGGTTTCGCCCGCAATAAATTTCTTGACAGAATGTCAACGCGCTCTATAATCTTAACTATTCCATCTACAGGCGGGAAAATGATGACCAACAGCGGCGCGAACATCCATAACATCCACACCCTCCGCCAGCGCATCGCGCTGCGCGACACCCACAGCTTTTTAGAGACCCTCGACGTGCGCAGCGGGGCTCGCACGGTGCTCAAAGCCTTCGACCACGTCATCGAAGCGCCCAACTGGACCCCCGACGGGCGCTTCCTGGTCTACAACAGCCGCGGGCGCATCTACACCTACGCGCTGGCCAGCGGCGAGATCCGCGAGGTGCAGAGCGGCTTCGCCATCGACTGCAACAACGACCACGTCCTCTCGCCGGACGGCAGCCAGCTCGCCGTCAGCCACTTCACCGATGAAGACGCCAAATCCCGTATCTACATCCTCCCGCTGGCGGGCGGCGAGCCGCGCCTGGTGACCGAAAAAGGGCCCAGCTACCTGCACGGCTGGTCGCCGGACGGCCAGCGCCTGGCCTACTGCGCCGAGCGCGGCGGGCAGTACGACGTCTACACCATCTCGGTCGCAGGCGGGCCCGAGACCCAGCTCACCAATCTGCCCGGCCTGGACGACGGCCCCGAGTACTCGCCCGACGGCCGCCACATCTGGTTCAACTCCACCCGCACCGGGTTGATGCAGGTCTGGCGGATGGATGCGGACGGCGCCAACCCGACCCGCATGGTCGCGGAGGAGGCCAACGGCTGGTTCCCGCACGTCTCCCCGGACGGCGAGTGGGTCGTCTACCTCGCCTATGCGAAAGACGCTGTCGCCCCTGGCGACCACCCCGCCAACAAGAACGTCGAGCTCCGCCTGCTCCCCGCCGGGGGCGGCGCGCCAACGACAATCGCCAGCCTGTTCGGCGGCCAGGGCACCATCAACGTCAACTCCTGGGCCCCCGACAGCCGCACCATCGCCTTCGTCTCCTACAAGCTCAAGGATTGAGAGCCGGGAGACGGATCCTGGCCGCCGCGGTGGATGGTGTAGCGGCGCAGCGATCCGATCACACGCTGGGGCCGGGAACCCCCGCGCTGCGCCCCGGCGGGCCGGAACCACACCGATCAAATCCCCCTCGTTCCACCGGTCCCCGGTGGAACGCTCTTGCCACGCTCCGCGTCTGGGGCGAGCGTTCTTCTCTTAGCCCGCCGCGGGGCGCCAGGCGGGGTCGGGCTGCTTCTTGAGTCCCACGCAGGTAGGACTTTGCAGCCTTTGGCGCGGATTTATCCGCCCCAGAACCCCCTCTTCACGCAAGGCATCTCCCTCCATTTTCGCGTTCTTCGAAAATGG
>CAZBDC010000354.1:0-1910 GCA_964490575.1 uncultured Anaerolineaceae bacterium
CGCCCCTGTTTGCACTAAAAAATAGAAATGCCGTGTATTTGCGCAAAAATAAGGTCTGAATATTGTTTGCTCTTAGAATTGGGTAATAACTATCCCCTGGCGCTGAAGAGGCTTCATCTTTCGGGTAGGAAATACCTTTGATCAACTGACCCACTTCTTTTACTCTGACCCAACCCCATCCTTCTGGAATTGGAAATACGTTATCAGATACCGTCATCTCACCAATACCTCATTCAGCTCAGCCATAATCCTCCCCAGCTCCGCCCCGAACAACCCATGCACCCGCGCCAGCCCGCCCATCTCCGAGAACGGGGCGTACTCGAAGTCCTCCAGCTCCACCCGCAGGCTGGTGGCGACCTGGTCTTTGATCCGCCGCAGCCAGCTGATCTGTTCCTCGGTGTATCTTCGCCCGGCCTGCTCCTGCTCGACCAGCCAGATCTTGAAGCGCTCGTCGACCGTGGCGGGGAAGGGCTCCAGCACGTCGGCCTGCTCCAGCGCGAAGCGCACCAGCGCCACCACGTTGGTCAGCAGCTTTTCGGGGCCTGCGCCGCGCACCCGCGCCCGGTCGAGCTGCTCGTAGGCCCGCCAGACTTCCTCGGCGCGCAGCCCGTAAGGCGGGCGCTCGATCGCCTCGGCTAACTGGCGCACCGCCGCGTAGGTCACCTCGCGCAGCGCGTAGGGGCGCGCGTAGAGGATCTGCAGCGCGTCCAGGCGGTCCTTGTTGTCCTCGATAAACTGGCGGAAGGTCCGCACCAGCCCCTCGGCCTGGGCGCGCGCGGCCTCGTCGAAGCCGGCCTGGGTCACCTCGTCGCGGCTGAGGGTGTCGATGAGCTGCTCCTGGCGGCGGCGCGCCTCGGCCAGCTCGACCAGCCGCCGGCGCAGGTCGGGGTTGTCGAACGGCGCGCAGGCGGCCTCGGCCAGCTCCTCGGCTGCCCGGCGGAGCTGGGCTTCATCGGGCTGCGCCGCGCCGCTCAGCTCCTGCGCCGCGGCGGTCACCCGGTCCGGGTCGAGCGCGTCCAGCAGGCCGTGGATCAGGGCCGGCGCCGGCATCCCCGCCAGCGCGGCGATCTCGGCCCGCTCTCTGGGCGTCATCTGCCGGTCGAGCCGCGCCAGCCGCCCGGCCAGCGTGGTCAGGTGGTCTTCGTCGCGCATGCCCAGCGCCACCTGCCCGACCAGCTTGTCGAAGGCCAGCCCGGGCTTGCGCTCCAGCGGGCGGCTGTCGGTGCGGTCTTGCTCGCACACGCCCACCGCGTCGACCAGGACGAAGTGGCTCTTGTATTCCGCGTCGGGCGTCACCCCCTGCAGGTCGGTCGGGCTGATCGTCCGAGTCCCGCGCCCCTTCATCTGCTCGAAGTAGACCTGGCTCTTGACCGTGCGCAGGAACAGCAGGCATTCGAGCGGCTTGATGTCGGTGCCGGTCGAGATCATGTCGACCGTCACGGCGATGCGCGGGTTGTACGAATTGCGGAAGCTGGCGATCAGGTCCTCGGGCTTCTCGCCGCTGGTGCGGTAGGTGATCTTCTTGCAGAAGTCGTTGCCCTTGCCAAACTCCTCGCGGGCGATGGCGACGATGTCCTCGGCGTGGCTGTCGTCCTTGGCGAAGATCAGCGTCTTGGGCACCTCCGCGCGCCCGGGGAAGATTTCGCTGAACAGGCGCTCCTTGAAGGTGCGCATCACGGTGCGGATCTGGTCGACCGCCACCACGTCGCGGTCGAGCTGGTTGGGGGCGTATTCGACCTCCTCGTCCAGCAGCTCCCAGCGCCGGGCGCGGGTCAGCCGGTCGCGCCGGTCGACGTACACGCCGGCCTCGATCGTGCTGCCCTGCTCGGTGATGCGCGTGCGGATGCGGTAGACGGTGTAGCCGACGTTGACCCCATCCGCCACCGCCCGCTCGTGCGAGTACTCGGTCA
>CAZBDC010000355.1:0-1655 GCA_964490575.1 uncultured Anaerolineaceae bacterium
GCACGAAATGGTTGGACATCACCTGGGTCGCCGTGGCCGCCTGGGCGGTGCCGGTGCCGATCGCTTGTTGGGTGGCAACCGAACTGGTGGCTTCAAAGCTGATCGCTGTGGCGGTCGCCTCGCCTGATGATTGGGTCTGGCGGGCGAAATACATCTCGGTAGCAGCAGAACTGGTGAGTTGCAGGGCCACGCGGGTGGATTCGGTGTTGACTTCGACAGCTACCGTCGTTCCGGTCAAGGCCAAGTTGTAGGCCATGGCTTCCCCGGCCTGGATGGTCGAGCGCGCCTGGATCGCCGAGGCCTGGTCAGTGGCAATAAAGGGTGGGATTGGGGTGGATAGAATGGCGCTGGTGGGCGGGGCGATGGAATCAACTGAGACGCCGGCGCAGCCGGACAGCGCCATGGCGAACACGATCAGGGCCAGCGCAGCCAGGATCAGCAGGTTATGGAGATGGGTGGGCAGGCTTGCAAACCGTTTCATCTCACCACCCCCAATTGCGGAACAAGATATCCTGGCTGTCTGCCTCGTCAGCCGGGGCTTTTTCCTGTGTGTAGATTACCGGCAGGCGTTGGTTACCAGCCGGTAGATAATAACGGTTGGGCTGCGGATCCTGCATCCGGATGACCGGGTAGGGGGCAGGCGCGGCGGGCGGGGTTGGCAGTTGGCGCGCTTGCCGCCCGGAGACAAAACGGTAGGTGGTGACGCCCACTCCCGCTCCGGCGATCAGGGCGACAACCACCATGAACCCGCTCAAGCACTGCGAGGTCAGCAGGGCGGTGGATGCGGCGGCGTTCGCCACCCCGTTTGCCAGGCTGGCAGAAGCACTGGTCAGGGCAGTCAACAAGGATAGGATGACGACAATCACCAGGAATATGCCCGCAAGTGCGCCAAGAACTTTCATCGCTGCACCTCCCATGTCATCATGCTTCTGAACTGCCTGGCGGGTCTGGACGGTTGAATTTTTGCAGCGACTCGGCGATCATCACCAACATGCGCTGCAAGTCCGGCCTGAGCCGGTCGTACAGGCGCAGCAAGTCCAGCCGCTGCGGATCAAGGCTCTCTGCTCCGCTGGCTTCGACCACGCCGGCGAGTTTCAAGAACGTGCTGGCCGGGTAGCCGGTGGCCTTGGCCAAGCGCACGCAGGTTTCGAGTGAGGGCAGCCGGTTAGGGTAATAGATCAGGCTGCGCAGCGTGCCATCTGATAAACCGGCCAACCGGGAGAGTTCGGTCAGCGTTAGCTGCTGCGCTGCCACATAATCCAGTAACCAGTGGCCTAAAGGGGATTGCGCTTGTTTGTTTGCATGTCGAGGCATAACTTGTATCCTGTTACTCTTGCCAGGCGAACCAAATAGGTGTTAAATAAAAACGGCTCCCGTATCGCTTGATACGAGAGCCGCAGGCTCATTTGCCGTTACCGTTTCTTAGGTCGTCCACCCCGGTAGTGCCTCACCAGGCGTTCCGGAGATTTGATATGCGTTTCAGATTCTTCACTATCCAATTCCCGTATGATCAGAGCCAGGGACCTTTCCCTGTCGTACCCGCGCGGGATCAGAAGGATGGGTCTTCTTCCGTATGTCATTTGGTAACACGGTGGAATGCTCCCACCCTCCCCGCCTGAAAAATGGACCGTCCGCCTGGACGGTCTTTTGATTCC
>CAZBDC010000356.1:0-1551 GCA_964490575.1 uncultured Anaerolineaceae bacterium
TGGATGAGTCCCGGTGGGCTCCCCGGTCTTCAAAACCGGTGGCGGGTCGCGTTGCGGGCCGTGGTGGGTTCGACTCCCATCCATTCCCGCCTTTACGTGCTATGCAGTGGGTGCAGAGCGTGCGGCTGTGCTGTTTAGATGTGGAGATCAATGGAAGGCGCTTACGAGTTCACTCGGTTTGATGCACTGGTCGGGCGGGTACTGACCATTCAAGACACAACGGTGGGAAACCCAAATCGGGATTTTATCGTCCGCTACCGCGGGCTGCTGCGAATGGAAGATACCGAGGCAGCTTATGACCTGCTGGCCGGGCAGCTCGAACCATACGAGGTCACCCCGTTATTTCGCTGGGATGAAAACCGCCACGCGATCATCCTGGTCCCGGGCAGACCAAAACCGGCTCCCTCAAACCCGGTGGTAAACCTGGTCATGTTCGTCCTGACTCTGCTGAGCGTGGCCCTGGTTGGCGGCCTGAACGTCATCCAGGAACCGGTCAACAGCCTGGGGGAACTGGTGGCGGCGGTGATCCGCAGAGCGCCGGAGGTGCTGGCGGCCGGGGCGCCTTTTGCAGTCAGCCTGCTGGCCATCCTGGGCGCACATGAGTTCGGCCACTATCTGATGGGCCGCCGGCACGGCGTCCACGTTACCCTGCCCTATTTCATCCCCTTCCCCCTGCCGCCGTTCGGCACGATGGGGGCGGTGATCAACATGAAGGAAGCGCCCAAGAACCGCCGCCAGTTGCTTGACATTGGGCTGGCCGGGCCGCTCTCAGGGCTGGTGGTGGCTATCCCGGTTCTGCTGTATGGGCTATCGCTCTCCAGACTCGATCCACTGCCCCTCAACCTGCCCCCAGGCACGGGGCTGCAGTTGGAGGGAAACTCGCTGCTGTACTTGCTGCTCAAGTACGTGATGTTCGGGCAGCTGCTGCCGGCGCCGGCCAGCTACGGCAACCTGCCGGAGTGGCTGTACTGGATCCGCTTCTTCTTCACCGGGCAGCCCTACCCGCTCGGCGGGATGGATGTGATGCTGCACCCGGTCGCGTTGGCAGGCTGGGCCGGTATCCTGGTCACCGCGCTGAACCTGATCCCAGCCGGCCAGTTGGACGGCGGTCACGTGATGTACGTGCTGGTCGGGCGCCAGCGGGCTGTCCGGCTACTGCCGCTAATTCTGATCTTTATCGCCGTGCTGGGCTTCTTCTGGATGGGTTGGTGGCTGTGGGTCGCGCTGATCTTCTTCCTGGGGCGCGCCTACGCTGAGCCGCTTGACCAGATCACACCCCTGGATAATCGCCGGCGCTGGTTGGCTTTGCTGGCCATCGGCCTATTCTTGTTGGTCTTTACGCCCGTGCCGCTGACTCTGATTGGAGCCTGACTTGGCGCCGGATGTGCTTTTGTGGGGAAAGGCGCCGCCCACAAAAATATGCACAACCCGTGTTATCAATAAGTGCCAATCCCGGGGTCGACCTGGCGAGCGTAGGCGTCGATGCCCCCCGCCAGGTTGTAGATCGAAGACCAACCCAGGCTTTGCAGCCAGGCAGCCACTTGCGCGCTG